>JAUIEF010000099.1 GCA_030428785.1 bacterium | reverse complement strand
CGCGCGCGTCGGCCAGGTCCGCGATCCACGACTACGTGGAGCTCTTCTACAACCGGACACGACGACACTCGAGCCTCGGGGATCGCTCCCCGGCCGAGCATGAGGCACACTACGACCCCGCCGCGGATGCGGCATGACCCGGTGTCCACTCAACCGGGGGAAGGTCACACGTGCACATCCGCGTGCACGTCACACGTACACGTCCGCGTGCACGTCACACGTGCACATCCGCGTGCACGTCACACGTACACGTCCGCGTACACGTCACACGTCCGCGTGCACGTCCACGTACACGTTGCCGTCCCCTCAGTCCTGCTGGCACGCCCGGCACGTGCCGAAGACGTTGAGCCGATGACTGCTCGCCAGGAAGCCATGTCGCTCGACGGCGCGGGCCTGGACGATCTCGAGCTCCTCGTCGTGGAACTCGATGATCTTCCCGCACTCGGTGCAGACCATGTGATCGTGATGACTGTGACCGAGGACGTGCTCGTAGAGCGTGCCGTGGTCGCGGCCGATGTCGAGGGCCTGGATGAAGCCGCCGTCGACGAGGAGGGAGAGCGTGCGATAGACGGTGGCGCGGGAGATGCGCAGGGACTTGCTGCGCTCGTCGCGCTGGAGGCGGTCGTAGAGGTCGTCGGCGCTCACGTGCTTGTGCGTGGCGTAGATGGCCTCGAGGATCGCCTCGCGCTGCTTCGTGAGGCGGAGGTCCCGGCTGCGCAGGAAGTCCTCGAACTTGCGGGCGACGTCCTTCACGGCGGCCTCCGTCAGCTCGCGCCGGCGGGCGAGGCGTGGTCCTCGAGCTCGCGCCAGCCGATGTCCGAGCGGAATCGCATGTCGGGGAAGCTGATGCGCTCGACGCCCGCGTAGGCCGTGTCGCGCGCGGCCTGGAGGGTGTCGCCGAGGCCGGTGACGCAGAGCACGCGCCCGCCGTTCGTGACGAGGCGTCCGCGCTCGTCGAGGGCGGTGCCGGCGTGGAAGACGTGGACGTCCGGGAGCGCGGCGGCGTCCTCGGTGCCGGAGATGGGCAGGCCCTTGGTCACGGGGCCGGGGTAGCCGCCGTCGGCGAGGACGACGCCGCAGGCGTGGCGCGGGTCCCACTCGACCTCGCCGAAGTCGGCGAGCGTGCCGGTGGCCGTGGCGTGGAAGAGCGCGAGCGCGTCGCTCTTGAGCCGCGGCAGGAGGACCTCCATCTCGGGGTCGCCGCCGCGCACGTTGAACTCGAGCACGTACGGCCCGTCGACGGTGAGCATGAGCCCGGCGTAGAGGATGCCGCGGTACGGCGTCCCGGCCTTGTGGAGCGCGTGCACCGTGGGCAGCAGGACGCGCTCCTCGATCTGCTCGTAGACGCGGCGGGTGAGGAGCTTCGTCGGGCTGAACGCCCCCATGCCGCCGGTGTTCGGGCCCTTGTCGCCGTCGAAGGCGGCCTTGTGGTCGCGCGACGGCTCGAGCACGGCGACGGTCTCGCCGTCGACGAGCGCGATCATGGAGAGCTCCTCGCCCTCGAGGAAGTCCTCGACGACGATGCGCTCGCCGGCCTCGCCGAAGCGCTTGTTGAGCATCATGTCGCGCACGGCGTTCACGGCCATGGTCGCGTCGTGGACGATGACGACGCCCTTGCCGGCCGCGAGGCCGTCGGCCTTGATGACGGACGGCCAGCGGTCGTGGCCCTCGCAGTAGCTGAGCGCCTCGGCGGCCGAATTGAAGGTGCGGTAGGCGGCGGTCGGGATGCGCGCCTTGCGGCAGAGCTCCTTGCAGAATGCCTTGCTGCCCTCGAGCTGGGCGGCGGCCTTGCGCGGGCCGAGGGCCGGGATGCCGGCGTCCTCGAGGGCGTCGACGAGCCCGGCGACGAGCGGCGCCTCGGGGCCCACGACGACGAGCCCGACGCCGCGGGAGCGCGCGAGGTCGACGAGGCCCTTCACGTCGTCCGCGGCCACCGGCACGCACTCGGCCGAGGCGGCCATGCCGCCGTTGCCCGGCGCCGCCAGGATCCGGCCGATGCCCTCGCTCCTCGCGAGGACGTCGACGAACGCGTGCTCTCGACCACCCGAACCGACGACCAGGACGTCCACCTGTTGCTCCTCCGACCAGGGTCAGCGGGCGCCCGCGCGCCGCGGCCTCGGGGCCGGGGACGGGGTCGCCCTGCGCGCGGCGCCGCCTCGACCGCCACCGCCCGGACGATCATCCGGACCGGGTCGGTCCGTGTCGAGCCGGGTCGGCGGGCCGGGGCCCGACCGCGTCACCTCGCGCCCGCCCGTGGGGTACAACTCGCTGCCCATGACCTCGTCCTCCCTCGCCCGGCGCGGCGCCTCGCTCTGCCTGCTCGGCCTCGCGTTCGTGATGCCGCTCGTGCCCGTGTCGCGGTCGGCGCCCATGAACAAGCACCTCATCTTCGCGGCCCTCGCGGGCTGCGGGGGGCTGTTCCTGTGGCTCGAGGGCTTCCAGCGGCGGAAGGCGCCGGCGCTCGGCACGCCCGTCGACTGGGCGTTCCTGGGGTTCCTGGCGTGCGCGGTCCCGTCGGCGGTGCTCGCGAAGAACACCGGGATGGCGCGCGTCGAGCTCGGCAACCTCACGTGCTTCGCGCTCACCTACCTGCTCGCGGTCAAGGCGCTGCGCACGCGGCGGTCCGTGCTCGCGCTCTACGCCGTCGTGCTCGTCGGCGGGCTCGTCATCAGCGCGCTCGGGCTGGACGCCTACCGGCGGTTCCTCGCGGCGGACGTCTCGGAGTTCGCGCGCTCGGGGTACCTCTCGACGGACCTCTTCCCGCACAGCTACCTCGCGGCGCAGTACCTCGTCATGGTGTTCGTGGGCGGGCTCGTCATGGTGCTCGAGCGGGGGCTGTCGACGGCGTGGCGCCTCGGCATCGCGGCGGCCCTCGCGCCCATGGCGGCGTACCTGCTGGCGATCGGCTCGCGCGGGGCGTACCTCGCGGTCCTCGTGTCGCTCGCGGTGAGCGCCGTGCTGCGCGTGCGGGCCGCCGACGCGGGCGGTCTGGGTGCGCGGGCGGTGCGGGTCGTCGTGCGCGCGACGGCCGGCGTCGTCGTGGCGGGCGTGCTCTACGCGGTCGCGACCGCGTCGGGGCTGCTGCCCGACGACGCCATGGGCAACGCGCTGCAGCGCGTGAGCCTGCTGCTCGACCCGCGCTACGCGGAGAACAACTTCGAGCGGCTGGACATCTGGCGGTCGACGCTCGCGATGGTGTCGGACCACGTCGTGACGGGGGTCGGGCTCGGCGGCTTCGCGTCGGGGATCCTGCCCTACCAGACGGCGGCGCGGGTCGTGCCCCACGCGCACAACCAGTTCCTGCAGGTGCTCGGTCAGTCGGGGCTCGTCGGGCTCATGGGGCTGCTGTTCCTCGTGCGGCACGCGATCCACGCGGCGCGCAAGGGCGCGACGCACCTCGCGGGCGACGACTCGCGGCGCGGGCCGTTCCACGCGGCGACGGCGGCGCTCGTCGCGGCGCTCGTGTACTGCCTGCTCGAGACGCCGCTCCACTGGATCGAGGCCGGCAGCCTCATCACGATCCTGCTCGCGGTCATGACGCGCGCGGGCTGCACGAGCCGGGACGCCGTGCCGCGTCGTGTCGCGTTGCACGGTGCGCTCGTCGCGACGGCGGGGCTGCTCGCGGTGGCGACGCCCGGCTGGTACGCGTTCCACGAGTTCTCGCTCGCGCGGAGCCACGCGGCGACGGTCGCGGAGAGCGCGCGGGCCATGACGTACCGCGGGGAGACGGAACGCGCGGCGGAGCTCTGGGCGCGTTCGGACGAGCTGCTCGGGTCGGCCGACCAGCGCTTCCCGTACACGCTCGACGCGACGAGCCAGGGCACGGAGCTCGCGTGGGCGCGCGGCGACCTGCGCACGGCGGCCGACTGGCAGCTCCTCGGCGACGCGCGCTTCCCCGGCGCGCCGTTCCAGCTCTACAACCTGGGCAGCCTGCTCATGCAGCTCAACCGCACGGAGCACGCGCTGCCGGCGCTGCGGGCGGTCGCGCTGCGGCCGGGCGGCGACGCGAGCTGGTCGGCCGCGGTGACGCTCGCGCGCGCCTGCGCCCAGGGTCAGCACTACGAGGAGGCGTGGTTCCTCCAGCGGCAGCTCGTGCGCGACCCGGTGCTCGTGGAGGCGTCGCCGGAGATCCTGCTCGACGCGGTGTCGTCGCTGCTCATGCTCGGTCGCGAGGCGGACCTCGCGCACGAGCTCCTCGAGCGCTGGCTCGACGCCGTCGAGGGCGGGCAGGAGGACGAGCGCTACCTCAAGCTCCGCGAGCGCCTCGAGGACCAGCGCGAGAAGTGGAACCGCGCGCTGTGGCGCGGGCCCATGTGGGCCGGGTGGTTGGGGCGGGCGCCGGCGCGTTAGGCTCCCCGCGGAGATCCCCCGCGAGGAGAGACGGCGACGTGGTGCCCACGGCCCGGACGAGACGAGGTGTCGTCGTGCCGCTCGCGGCGTGCCCGGCCCTGGCCGCGACCGTGCTCGCGGTCTTGGTCGCGGGCTGCGGCGAGCCGGGTCCGGAGCGCGACGCGTCCGGTGACGGCTCTCCCCCGCCGGCTGTCGCGCCGGAACCGCGCGACGACGGCGCGCTGCGTCCCGGGGACTCGCTCCTCGACCGCGTGACGGAGGCGCGCGCGACCGACCTGCCGCGCACGCTCCTGCCGGAGGTCGTCGCCGAGGCGGCGGCCGGCGCGACAGTGGAGCGCCTCGTCACGTTGCCGCCCGAGCGCTGGAAGGCGACGCCGGACGCGGTCCTCACGCCGGCGTTGCGCGCGCTCGGCGAGGGCGATCCGCCGGTGCGGCTCTGGTTCGTCGTGCCGCCGCTCGTGCCCCTCGACCCGGACGCGGACGACGCGGCGAGCGGCTTCGTCCGGCACGGCGCGCCGGTCCCCACGCGGACGAGGCTCTCGCCCGAGCTCGTCGACGAGCCGGTGTTCTGGTACCCGCGGCGGCACGCGCTCGCGTCGCTGGCGCCGCTGCCGCCGGACGGCGTCGAGCTGCGCGAGGCCGTGCCGTGCGCGGCGGAGTTCGACGCGGTGGAGCGAGGCGCGCTGCGCCTCGGGCGCGCGCCGACGGCGACGGACCTCGCGGACCGCGTGGAGCTCTCGGGCGAGGTGCGGCGCGCGGTCGTGCTGCCGCCGCCGGGTCGCCTCGCGTGGTCGGTCGAGCGCTGGGAGGCGGAGCGGCTCGCGTTCGCGGTGGGCCTCGTCGACAGCGGCTGGATCGCGGTGGACGGCGCGGTGCAGCGGACGCGGTCGCGCACGGACGGCGCGGAGGTCGCGCTCGAGGCGGACGGGACGCGCGTCTGGTCGCGACGGATCGGGCCGGACGAGGTCGGGCGCTGGCTGCCGGTCGAGGTGGACCTCTCCGCGTGGCGCGGTCGCGGCGTGGAGCTGCGCTTCACGGCGGACGCCGGGCCGGACGGGCACGACGTCTCCGACTACGTCGTGGTCGGCGGGCTCACCGCGCGCGGGACGCCGACGGCGCCGCCGACGCGTCCGCACGTCGTGCTCGTCGACATCGACACCCTGCGCGCGGACCGGCTCGCGGCCTACGGCGGTCGGGAGCGCGTCGCGACGCCGGGGCTCGACGCGTGGGCGGCGTCGCGCGCGACGGTCTACACGGACGCGGTGTCGACGGCGCCGTGGACGCTCCCGGCGACGGTCTCGATGCTCACGGGCGTGCCGGTGCACCAGCACCGCGTGGACGCCGAGGGCGAGGCGCTCGACGCGGCGGCGGCGACCCTCGCGGCGCGGCTCGGCGCGGCGGGGTACGAGACGGTCGCGTTCACGGGCGGCGCGTTCCTCGCGCCGCGCTACGGCTGCGACGCGGGCTTCGACCGCTACGTCTCGCGGGACCCGCGGGACATCGACTGGAGCGAGGTCGCGGAGCGGCTCGCGCGGCCCGACAGCGACCGGCCGCTCTTCGCGTTCCTGCACACCTACCTCGTGCACCAGCCGTACCCGTTCGACGACCGCTGGGTCGACCCGACGTACGACGGGCCGCTTGCGGGCGGCGACGTGGACCGGAGCGCGGTGTTCCTCCCCATCCGCGAGGGCACGTTCTCGCCGACGGAGGCGGACCTCGCCTACGTCGAGGCGCTGTACGACGGGCTCGTGTCGCGCATGGACGAGGCGGTGTCGGCGTTCCTCGAGGAGCTCCACGCGCGGGTGCCGGCGGAGCGGCTGCTCGTCGTCTTCACGTCCGACCATGGCGAGGCGTTCCTCGAGCACGGAGTCATCGCGCACGGGCAGTCGCTGCACGGTGAGCTCCTGCGGGTGCCGCTCGTCGTCGAGTACCCGGCGGGGCGCGGTCCGGAAGGCCGGCCGGCGGTGGGCGTCGACGGGCGGCCGGCGTCGGTGCTCGACGTCGTGCCGACGGTGCTCGACGTCGTGGGGCTGGGCGCGGACGAGGCGTTGCCGGGGCGGTCGTTGCGGCGGGCGACCGCCGGGCGGGAGGCGGTGCGGCTCGCGGAGCACGACGGCCGGACGGCGGTGCACGGCGGCGGCTGGAAGCTCCTCGAGGGCGGCGAGGCGGCGACGCGGCTGTACCGCGTGGAGCGGGACGTCCTCGAGCGGACGGACCTCGCGTCGGAGCGCGGGGACGTGGCGGACGACCTCCGCCGGCGCCGCGCCTGGTACCTCGCGACGCACCCCTGGGAGGGCGACGCGTCGCGCGCGATCCTCCCGGGCGCGGAGGAGATCGAGCAGCTCCAGGCGCTCGGCTACCTGGGCGACGGCGGGGACGGGTGAGGCGGGGCGACCGGCGGTCCGGCCGCCGGGCCGCGCCGGACCTCGACGGCGCTCGCTGCCGCGGGCGGCCTTCCCGGAACAATCACCGGATCGGATGTCCCGGGCGGGGCCGCGCGCACGCTTGGACAACAAGCCGCCCGAGCCGGGTCCTCGGGCCGCATCCCCGGTACAGGAGCCCCCCGTGGTCCGACACGCTCATCGTCCGTTCATCACGTCCGCACGCAGCCTCGCGTCGATAGGCCTCGTGCTCGCGCTGCACGCCGCGGCGCCCGCGCAGGGCGTCACCGACTACGTCAACGTCGAGTCGGTGGCCTGCAAGCCCATCACGGTCGCACGGTTCGACGACCACGACTACCTGCTGGTCTGCAACACTCCGGACAACTCGCTCGAGATCTACGACACCTCGGAGGGCACGGTCAGCCACGCGTTCCTGCAGCGCCTCCCCGTGGGGCTCGAGCCCGTGTCCGTGGTCTACGACGAGACGACGAGTCGCTTCTACACGGCGAACGCGCTGGGCGACTCGGTGAGCGTCGGTCGCCTGTTCGATCCGCCGGGCGCCGCCACCTTCGCCGCGCAGCTCACGGCGACCGTGAACGTCGGCGACGAGCCGACCCACCTCGTCGTGGACACGGACCGGGACGCGCTGTGGGTCACGCTGCGATCCCGCAGCTCCCTGGCGCTCCTGGACCGCGTGACGCTCCAACCCAAGGCCTTGTCCGGAACCGACTTCGCGACGGTCGCCCTCAACGATCGGATCGTCATGACGGACGTGGGCGTCTTCGTCTCCGAGCAGGGCGGGACCGACGGCGCCATGGCCGTCAAGCAGCCCCACACGGTGCTGCTCGACGACGGCGGCGAGGAGGGCCGGCTGCTCGTCCTCGGGTTCCGGGGAGGCGGTGACCCCGCGAAGACGGGCGCCGCGAACGTCTTCGACCTGGACGTGTGGGGCTACGACTTCGACACGGAGGCCGTCTTCACGCTGCCCGGCGCGGACACGCCGCTCGGGAGCGGCCTCGGGACGACCAACTACAACATGGCGCTGGCGTCGGACGGCGATCTCTACGTCGTGAGCGCGGAGGCGCAGAACCACAAGGTGGGCAACGACGTCCTGTCCGATCCGACCGAGCTCCCCACGGGCTTCGTGACGACGCTCCTCCACCGCGTCGACGCGCTGGGCACCGCCGGGGAGGCCGTGAGCACGCTCGACCTCAACGACGACGGCACGGGCGACGGCGTCGACAAGGACGACGCCATCGCGCACGCCACCGACATCGTGATCTACGAGCCGTCGGGCGGCGGGACCTACGCCTGCATCGTCGCGATGCACAGCGACATGTTCGCGATGGTCGACGTCTCCGCGTCGAGTCCCGCGAGCTGGACGATCGCGAGGCTCCCCATCGCCGACCCGGACACCGACCCGGTGCGCGGTCCGCGCGGGCTCGCGCTCAAGTACGCGAACGCGAGCCAGACGGACGACCCGGGCGACCGGCTGTACGTCATGAACCGGCTCGAGAACTCGGTGACGGTCATCGACCCGACGAACCTCTCGAGCGAGGTGGCGCGCTTCGCGCTCCAGAACGACCCGCGCCCCGACAAGCAGCTCGACGGGCAGGAGTTCCTGTACAGCACGCGGTTCTCGGGGAACGGCTTCGTCTCCTGCGCGAGCTGCCACGTGGACGGGCGCACGGACGGCCTCGGCTGGTTCGTGACGCGCGATCCGGACCTCGACCCGCCGACCTGCGACGAGGACCCGTTCGACCACTTCGCGCCGACGGGTCCGGCGAGCGCGTTCACGACGGTGGACCCGGCGTACAAGTTCGAGATGTCGCACGGCAACGCCGCCGAGGTCGTCGCGACCGCGGAGGACGGCTTCTTCGTCGACAAGGGCGTCATGGTGACCCAGTCGCTGCAGGGCCTGGTGAACGGAGAGATGGAGGACGGCTTCCAGACGCTCGTGACGAACGCGCCGTACCACTGGCGCGGCGACAAGCCCGCGTTCCAGGACTTCAACGAGGCCTTCGTCAACCTGCAGGACGCGACGAACCTCGCGTCGCCGGACGTCTGTTTCCCCGAGGGGCTCACCTCGTCGGACATGGACCTCTACACCGACTTCGTGAACACGATCCACTACCCGCCGAACCCGGATCAGCCGCTCGACCGCGTGTACTCGGGCGAGCTGGGCGACCCCGACGACGAGGAGGACGGCTCGGGGGCGCAGCTCGGGATGAAGCTGTTCCACACCGCGCCGCACATCCAGTGGGTCCCGGAGGACCCTCCGACCCCCGCGCACTTCGCCTTCGAGGACGCGGCGGACATCACCGGCGGGCGGTCGTGCGTGCAGTGCCACTCGCTGCCCGAGGGCAGCAACAACCGCATCACGGACCGGCTCGACGGCGACATGCAGCACACCGAGACGGCCCAGCTCCGTGATCTCGTGCAGAAGGAGGAGCGCTACACCGCGTCGCCCACCGACGACAACGTCGGTTTCAACATGACGAACAACTGGGGCTTCCGGCACAAGGGCACGGCTCCCGGCACCATCAACGACTTCGTCGACCTCGGCGTGTTCAAGGGCGGGCTGGGTCTCAACACGACGGCGAAGGTGCAGGCCGTCGCCAGCTTCGTGCGCGAGCTGGACTGGGGCATGGCGCCGATCGTCGGCCAGACGATCACCGTGACCACGGCGAACGTGTCGGCGCAGGCGACGACGGACCGGTTGGACCTGTTCGAGAGCCAGGTGAAGCGGGCGAACGCCGGTCTCGCGGTGTACCTGCGGACGAGCGGAACGGAGCGCGCGTTCTGGTTCCGGCTGTCCGCCGGTTGCATGTACCAGGAGGACCCGTCGGCGACGGGTGCGCAGCTCACACGGGCCCAGCTCCTGTCGCTCGTGTCGACGGCGCGCGACGTCGCGGTGTTCACGGCCACGCCGCTCGGGAGCGAGCGACGGGTCGCCGCGCTGGACGGCGTCGGCGACGTGCTGACGGGCTCCGCGCCGAACACGATCGAGTTCGCGGGCACGACGCCGAACACGGCCCACGTGGAAGTCCCGACGCTCAGCAAGAACTGGCCGCTCGAGCTGGACGACGACCCCTTCGACACGAACGACCAGATGAACTGGCCGGGGGACACGTTCTTCTGGGTCGGGACCTTCGACGTCGGCACGTCGCAGCCGGACCGGGCGCCGCACCCCTTGTCGCTCGCGATCCAGCGCACGTTCCAGAAGGCGCTCACGAGCGTCACGTCGAGCGACCCGAACGGCCCGATCGTGGAGCAGCACGACGCACCGCGCCGGCTCGTGGTGACGGGGAACAACATCCGCGAGGGCGCGAAGATCGCGGTGTTCATGAACGCGGGGACGCCGGCCAGTCCCACGTGGATCCCCATGCTGCTGAACATCCACCCGAGGCTGCTCGACGAGGAGCAGTGCGGCGACCTCGTGTGGGAGACGCACGTCGAGTTCGAGCCCGAGAAGGTCTACATGCTGCGCGTGGGCGGCCTCTGGGCGGACGGCGTCGAGGAGATGTTCGAGGGCGAGTTCGACGAGCGGAACTTCGTGGACCCGTTCGACATCACGAACTGGAACAAGTACGTGGTGTACGTCCAGAACGAGGACACGACCCAGGGAGCGAACGGGGGGACGCCCGTGCCGTTCCTGTACTAGGGCACGTCCTGGCCGACGCGCGGTCCCGCGGGACGAGTTCCGCGGGGCCGCGCGCGCCGACGTCACGCATCCGCGGGGCTCCGGCCCATTGCGCCGACGCGCCACGGAAGGTTCCATGACGCGCGGTGGTTCCCGTAGCTCAGTTGGATAGAGCACCGGATTTCTAATCCGGCGGTCCTAGGTTCGAGTCCTAGCGGGAACGCCAGTCTCATCGTGGTGGACCTTCCGAGCCCACCGAGCCGAGGCCATGAGACTGGCGTCGGCGATGTCGCGAAGCGACAAGCCAACGCCCAGCCGTCCCGATCCGTGCGCCGAGCTGTCGAACGGAAGCCATGAGACTGGCGTCGCTGTCGTCGCGAAGCGACGCAGCAACGCCCAGCCGTCCCGCCCCGTGCGCCGAGCTGTCGGACGGAAGCCATGAGACGGGCGTCGGCGATGTCGCGAAGCGACAAGCCAACGCCCAGCCGTCCCGCCCCGTGCGTCGAGCTGTCGAACGGAGGCCATGAGACGGGCGTCGGCGATGTCGCGAAGCGACAAGCCAACGCCCAGCCGTCCCGCCCCGTGCACCGAGCTGTCGGACGGAAGCCACGAGACCGGCGTCGGCGACGTGCCGACGACGCGAGCCACCCTCACCGCTCCCCATCGTCCCCGCCCCCCCCGCCGCGCCGATACACCCACGGCGACCCCTCGACCTCTTGCTTCGTGACCGTCGCGGTCCGCCGGTCGACGGAGATGCCGTACAGGTGGATCGTGATCGACTCGTGCTCGGGGAACGGCTGGAGGCAGGAGCTCGCGAAGTCGTCCAGGCTGGCGGCCGCGGGGATCTCCATGTACCAGTCGCTGAACGCCGCGTAGGCGTCGAGCATGCGGCTCGTCTGCGCCGGCGTCATGCGGGAGCGGTCCAGCGGACGGCCGTCGGGGTCGACGACCGAGGCGGTGAGGCGCTTGGGCGGCGTCGTGTACATGGCCCACCCGAACCAGTTCCACGGGTTCAGGTCCAGGGCCCGGACGAGGGCGACGTGGGCGAGCGGCCACAGCGCCAGCACGACGAGGGCCCCCGCGACGACGCGTTGCTTGGCGCGGTAGCTCATGACGACGCGTAGGGGACCATGGGGACGAGCTCGCGCGCGGCGAGCACGAGGTAGGCGTACACGGCCGTCCAGTACGGGAACATCCTGCGCGGCGCGTCTCCCCGCAGGGAGAGGGCCAGCGCGTTCACGATGAGGATGCCGAACACGATCTCGCGCGCGCCGAGCTCGATGAACACGACCATCGCGATGCCGGCGAGGGCGGCGGCCGCGCGGGTCCTCGGCAGGAGGAGCAGCAGGCCGACCGCGATCTCGAGCACGTAGACGGCGTTCGAGAGCGCGACGAAGAGCACGGAGTCCACCCGATACGGCCCGGCGCCGACCGCGGGCTGCCACGTGCTGCCGTCGAGCCGTTCGTTGAACGCCGTGAGGCGGTGGAGCTCGGCGTCGGGGACGACGTGCTGGAAGACCTCCGTGAACCAGGTCTTGGTCGCGGCCATGTAGGCCAGGAACTGGCCGTCGAAGTACGTCCCGTGGATCACCTTCTGGAGCCCGGACCAGACGAGGACGATCGCGACCGTTCCCCGCAGGGCCGCGCACAGGAGCACGCCCTCGCGTTCGTCCCGTTCGTCCAGGAACGCGAGGAAGGCGAGCAGGACGAACTCGAGGAACACGTGGTTCGCGTTGTCCGGGAAGGCCGAGAGCGCGCTGACGAGCACGAGCGGACAGGCGATGCGCGTGCACTTGAGTGCGCCCCCGTGCGGCGCGAGCACGCCCGCGAGGGCGACGCCGACGGTCGCCCAGCGCAGGAGCGCTCCGTATTCCCCGACGACCCAGCCGGGTTCGGTGAGGAGGGTGCGCGCCGCGACGTGCACAAGGAGGACGCGTCGGAACCACGCGAGTCGCGTGGCGTTCGTTGCGCCGCCCGACGGACCCAAGGTACGGAGTCCGGGCGGGAGGACGCCTGGTCCATGTTGCCCCATGGAGAATCTCGCCCGGTCGCTGGGGAGGTGTCCGCGCGCGCCGGGTGTCCCTCCGGCGCGGCGGTGATCCATCGTAGGACGCGTCGGCGCGCACGGGTCGCGGAAACCCGACGGGGGTCGCGCCGTCGCGCGTCGCCGACGGGCTCCGGGAGCGCGGCCCGCGTCGGGCGCGCGCCGACGGTCACGGACCTCCGGCCGAGGGAACGATGGACCCGGCCTCTTTCCTGACGGCACCGTCGCGTGATACAAATTCTGCGTCAGGAGAGACGCAGGGTGCCGTTGGGAGCGCACGCGATGGACCGATCGTCGAGCACGGCGCGCGAGTCGACCGCGCGCGACCGTCTCGCGAGCCTCGTCGTCCACGCCCGCGCCGGGGACGGCGCGTCGCTCGCCGAACACCTCGCACGCGACGCAGACCTCGAGCTGCTCGAGCGTCGCGGGGACGCCCTCGCCCTCCTCGTGCACGCACCGTCCGCCCGCGCTCTCCAGGCGCGCCACGACTCGCTGCTCGCCCGTCCGGACGTCGCGAGCGTGGCCGTCGTCTTCAGCGCGGACGCATCCGACCCGGGGGACGCGCCTTGACGCCCCACCACGACCGCAGCACTCCGGCCGGGGTCCCCGGCCCGCTCGTCTTCGCGCCGCGTCGCCGCGGCGCGCTCTCGCGTCGCGAGGTGCTCGCGCTCGCCGCCACGAGCGCCGCGCTGGCCGCGCTCCCCGGCTGCGGCGGTGAAGGCCCCGGCGCCGCCGGCACGATGGGCGCCGGCCTCGCCTGGAGCAAGGCGCCCTGCCGGTTCTGCGGCACGGGCTGCGGCGTGCTCGTCGGCACCGAGGGCGGGCGCATCGCCGCGGTGACCGGCGACCCGGACTGCGGCGTGAACAAGGGCCTGCTCTGCGCGAAGGGCTACCACCTGCCGGGCGTGCTCTACGGCTCCGACCGGCTCACGCGCCCCATGAAGCGCGTGGGCGACCGCATGGTCGCCATCTCGTGGGACGAGGCGCTCGACCTCGCGGCGTCGAAGTTCTCGGAGGCGCTCGAGGCGCACGGCCCGGGCGCCCTCGCGATGTACGGCTCCGGGCAGTGGACGATCCCCGAGGGATACGCCGCGCAGAAGTGGTTCAAGGGCGGGCTGCGCAGCAACAACATCGACCCCAACGCGCGGCTCTGCATGGCCTCGGCGGTGACCGGGTTCATGACGACCTTCGGCGCCGACGAGCCCATGGGCTGCTACGACGACATCGAGCAGGCCGACGCGTTCGTGCTCTGGGGCAACAACATGGCCGAGATGCACCCGGTGCTGTTCAGCCGGGTGCTCGAGCGCAAGCGCGTGGCCCCGCACGTCGAGCTCTTCGACCTCACGACGCGGAGCACCGAGACGACGCGCTACGCCGACCACGCCCTCTACATGCAGCCGCAGGGCGACCTCGCCATCGCGAACGGCATCTGCCGCTGGCTCATCGCGAACGACCGGCTGGACCGTGAGTTCCTCGAGTCGTCGTGCACGTTCCGCAAGGGCAAGACGGACATCGGGTACGGCACGGAGGACCACTTCTCCTTCACGGACGCGCCCGAGGCGATCGACCTCGACGCGTACACGGCGCTCGTGGACGAGTACACGCCCGAGCGCGTCGAGGAGCTCGCGGGCGTGCCGCCCGCACAGCTCGAGCGGCTCGCCGCGCTCTTCGGGGACCCGCGCAAGAAGGTCGTGAGCTTCTGGTGCATGGGCATGAACCAGCACGTGCGCGGCACGTGGATCAACAACCTGGTCTACTCCGTGCACCTCCTGTCCGGGAAGATCGGGACGCCGGGCTCCACGCCGTTCTCGCTCACCGGACAGCCCAGCGCGTGCGGCACAGTGCGCGAGGTCGGGACGCTCAGCCACGGGCTGCCCGCCGGCGGCAACGTCAAGGTCGCCGAGCACCGCGAGAAGGCCGAGAGGCTCTGGGGGCTGCCGCCGGGCACCATCGACAGCAAGCCCGGCTACCACGCCACCGAGATGTTCCGCGCGCTCGACCGCGGCGACGTCAAGGTCATGTGGGTGCAGGTCACGAACCCGTTCCAGACCATGCCCAACCTGCGCCGCTTCCGCGACGGGAAGCGCGACAAGCGCGACGACTCCTTCCTCATCGTGTCCGACGTCTACCCGACGCCCACGACGGACCTCGCGGACCTCGTGCTGCCGTCCGCGCTGTGGGTCGAGAAGGCGGGCGCGTTCGGCAACAGCGAGCGCCGCACGCAGCAGTGGGACCGGATCGTCGAGCCGCCCGGCGAGGCGCGCCCCGACGTGTGGCAGACGGTGGAGGTCGCCCGACGGATGGGCTTCACCGAGCTGTTCCCCGAGGTGGACGACCTCGAGAAGCACCTCTTCGAGGAGTATCGGGAATTCACCCTCGGGACGGGCAAGGACGTCGCCGACTGGGAGACGCTCCGCACGGTGCCCGGGCTGCGCTGGCCGGTCGTCGACGGACGCGAGACGCGCTGGCGCTACGTCCCCGGCGAGGACCCGTACGCCTCGGGCGACGACCGCATGGATTTCTACGGCGCCAAGAAGACCGACGGCCGGGCGGTCGTCTGGTTCCGGCCGTGGGAGCCCGCCGCGGAGACGCCCGACGACGAGTACCCGTTCTGGCTCTGCACGGGACGCGTGCTCGAGCACTGGCACACCGGGTCCATGACGCGACGCGTCCCCGAGCTCCACCGCGCGATGCCGCGCTCCTACTGCGAGCTGCACCCCGAGGACGCGGCCGCGCTCGGCGTCGCGCCCGGGCAGCGCGTGCGGCTCGTGTCGCGTCGCGGTTCGCTCGAGCTCGAGGCGTCCGTCGACGGGCGGGCGCGCCCCATCCGCGGGCAGGTCTTCGTGCCGTTCTTCGACGAGGACCTCCCGATCAACGACCTGACGCTGGACGCCTTCTGTCCGATCAGCAAGGAGCCGGACTACAAGAAGTGCGCCGTGCGGGTCGAGGTGGTCGCGTGAGGACGCGCCCGCCGACGGTGGCCGCGGTCGTCCTCGGCCTCGCGCTCGTCGCGGCCTGCGCCCCGGGCGGCGCGCCGACGACGCTCCGGGCGAACCGCGCGTACGACGGCGCGCCGCCGGTCATCCCCCACGACGTGCGGGAGCTCGGCCGCGGCAACTGCCAGGCGTGCCACACGACGGGCGAGGCGATGTGGGAGGGCAAGCGCGCGCCGCGGACGCCCCACCCGGAGCTCCAGCGCTGCACGCAGTGCCACCTCGAGCACGTGACGGACGAGCTCTTCGCCGCGAACGACTTCGAGGGCCGCGCCTACGCGCGGGGGACGCGTCAGCAGCCGTCCGGGCCGTGGCTCATCCCCCACCCGCTCACGATGCGCGAGGACTGCCTCGACTGCCACCTCGGCGACGCGGTCGTCGCACGCGGCGAGGCCGACCCCGACGCGCGCGCGGCGGACACGCTGCCCGACGACTTCGCGGGACCGCCCACGACGACGCACCCCGAGCGCAGCCGCTGCACCCAGTGCCACCTCCCCGCCCACGCGGACTGGCCCGGACCGCGTCCGGGCCTCCATCCGGGAGCCGACCGATGACCGACCACACCCCGCCGCCCGCCTCGACGAGCCGGCGCGGGCTCCTCTCCATGCTCGCCGGGCTCGGCGCCTGCGCCGCGACGGGCGGGTCGTTCGTGTTCCGCTATCTCCTGCCGAAGCCGGCCGTGGCCGAGCCGCAGCGCATGTACGTGGGCCAGCTCAGCGAGCTCCCCGTCGGCGCGAGCCGGCTGTTCCGCGCGCCGAGCGGCGAGGGCTACCTGCTCACGCGCACCGTGGACGGCGTCGTCGCCTTCAACGAGACGTGCCCGCACCTGGGCTGCAAGGTCCACTGGCAACGCGACGAGCGGCAGTTCTTCTGCCCGTGCCACGGCGGCGCGTTCGACGCCGAGGGGCGCCCGACCGCGGGCCCGCCCAAGGACGAGGACACGCCGCTCGCGGAGCTCGAGCTCGCCGTCGTCGGCGACGCGATCTACGCCCTGGTGCCCGTGTGATCGGGGGAGCGCGATGAGCGATCACGATCCAGCGCCGCCCGAGCCCGCCCGCGGCCTCGCCGGCTGGTTCCGGACGCGGGTCCCCGTCCCCGCCGAGGACCTCCTCCAGCACCTGGGCTCCGAGCCCGTGCCCGGCCACCTCAAGCGCTGGTGGTGGGGACTCGGCGGCACGGCCGCGGTGCTCTTCGCGCTCCAGGTCGTGACGGGCATCCTGCTGAGCTTCTACTACGTGCCCAACCCGGACGCGGCCTACGAGTCCGTCCAGCACATCACGCAGGACGTGCCGTTCGGGTGGTACCTGCGGTCGCTGCACCGGTGGAGCTCGCACGGGATGATCGTCGCGGTCATCCTGCACGTCATCCGCGTCTACTTCACGGGCGCCTACCGCGCGCCGCGCGAGCTCAACTGGGTCGTCGGCGCGATCATCCTCGTGGTGACGCTCGTCTTCGGGTTCACGGGCTACTCGCTCGTCTACGAGCAGCTCTCGTACTGGGGCGCGACGGTGGCCGGCAACCTCACGGAGGCCGCGCCGCTCGTCGGGCCGGCGCTCGCCCGCTTCATCCGCGGCGGCGAGGAGATCTCCGCGAACACGCTGACGCGCTTCCACGTGCTGCACATCGGCGTCCTGCCAACGATCATGTTCGTCCTGCTGGCGGTGCACTTCACGCTCATCCGCGTGCACGGCGTCACCGAGTTCCGGTTCAGGGACCAGCCGCAGGAGGGCAAGGACCACTTCCCGTTCTTCCCCGACCACTTCCTGACCGAGGTCATGCTCGCGGTCGGTCTGCTCGTCGTGCTGACCTGCGTCGCGGTGATCTTCCCGGCCGGCCTCGAGGAGAAGGCCGACCCGCTCATCACGCCCGAGCACATCAAGCCCGAGTGGTACTTCTACTGGACGTTCCGCTGGCTGAAGCTCACGGGCCTCGACACGGCCGTCGTCTCGCTGGGCGTCGTCGGGGCGATCTTCGTGTTCTGGCCGTTCGTCGACGGCGCGATCCGTCGACGCCGCCCCGGCTCCGAGCTCTCCGTGTGGCTCGGCATCGTCGCCGTCGTCGTCCTCTGCATCCTCACCGTCTGGGAAGCCTGGGTGCTCGCCCACTGACCCGGCCTGGAGAGCCAACCGAATGAGTCTCGAGTTCAAGCGCATCGTCATCGCGGTCCTGAGCCTGCTGCTCCTGACCTCGCTGGTCATCGTCTCCTGGGTGGAGGGCGGCAAGCAGCGCTTCGCCCCCGAGACCGAGCTGGTGATCTCCGCGGACAACCAGGGCTGCGTCAACTGCCACACCGAGAGCTCGCCGTCGATCGTGGCGCAATGGGAGGGCAGCCGTCACGCCGGCCTCGGCGTCGGGTGCCTCGAGTGCCACCGGGCCGACGAGGCGGACGTCGACGCGTACCGCCACGAGGGCCACACGATCGCGACGATCGTCACGCCGAACGACTGCGCCCGCTGCCACGCGGACATCGCGGAGGAGTTCGGGGCGAGCCACCACGCGAGCGCCGGCAACATCCTCGGCAGCCTCGACAACGTGCTCGGCGAGATCATCGAGGGCATGCCGGCCGCGGCCAACGGCTGCCAGCAGTGCCACGGCAGCAAGGTGGCGTTCCTGCACGACGACGCGGGCGAGATCCGGCGGAACAGCTCCGGCATCCCCATGTTCGACCCGTCCACCTGGCCCAACACGGGCATCGGGCGCCTCAACGTCGACGGCAGCGTCGGCACCTGCTCCGCCTGCCACAGCCGCCACGCGTTCAGCACCGCGGTGTCGCGCCAGCCGGACAACTGCGGCAAGTGCCACATGGGCCCGGACCACCCGCAGATCGAGATCTACAACGAGTCGAAGCACGGCATCGCCTTCCGCGCGCAGATCGACGAGATGGCGCTCGACAGCGACTCGTGGGTCGTCGGCCAGGACTACACGGCCGCCCCCACCTGCGCGACCTGCCACATGAGCGCGACGCGCGAGCTGCCCGTCACGCACGACCCCGGCAAGCGGCTCACGTGGACGTTGCGCCCGCCCGTCTCGACGCGCATGGAGGACTGGGAGGCCAAGAAGCAGGACATGGAGAGCGTGTGCCGTTCGTGCCACGCGGCCGGCTTCGTGGAGAACTGGTACGACCAGTACGACAGCGCCATCGAACTCTACAACCGCAAGTTCGCCGAGCCCGGCGTGAAGATCATGGCCGCGCTCAAGGAGGCCGGCGCGATCAGCCCCGACCCCTTCGACGAGCACATCGAGTGGGTCTGGTTCGAGGTCTGGCACCACGAGGGTCGGCGCGCGCGCCACGGCGCCTCGATGCAGGGCCCGGACTACACGCAGTGGCACGGCTTCTACGAGGTCGCCAAGCACTTCTACTTCGAGCTGCTCCCCGAGGCGCGCGAGCTCGCCGAGGGGCACCCCGAGGCGGAGGCGGCCATCGAGGAGGCCCTGGGCGGCGTCGACCACGCCTGGCTCAAGGGCATGGACGCAGAGACGAAGGCGCAGGTGCGGGCGTTCTACGAGAGCCGGTACGGGCAGAAGGGCCACTGAGCCGCGCGCGGCGCGGCGGGCGGCCGGTGCCTGACGAGCGATCTCCCGCCGGCCCCCGCCCCGCGGGCGGGTCGCTCAGGCGGCGTGGTCGCCGGCGTCGTCGGGCGGCTCCGCGTCGCCGCGCTGCGTGAGGACCTCGCGCGCGGCGCCCAGCGCGAGGCGCGTGCCCATGAGGCAGACGCGGTCGCCGGGGAGCAGCGGCTCCGTGCCGGACGGCGAGACGAGGTGCTCGTCGCCGCGGCTGATGGCGATGACCGTGGCGCCCGTGCGGCCGCGCAGGTCGAGGTCGCGCAGGCTGCGACCGA
>JAUIEF010000098.1 GCA_030428785.1 bacterium | reverse complement strand
GGAGCGGCCGGGGAGCGCGGTGAGCCAGCCGACCCAGCCGGCGAAGAGCGCGGTCGTCCAGAGGCCGAGCCCGACAGCGGCGCGGCGGCGGTCGGGGCGGGTCACGAGGAGGTGCAGGGCGGAGCCGGCGCAGGCGTAGAGCCCCCACCAGTCGAGCGAGGACGCGAGGAGCGCGGCGAGCATCCACGGGAGGGCGCCGCCGCCGGCGGCGACGCGCCGGTACGCGAGCAGCACGGCGAGGCTCGCCGCGAGCACGGGCGGGCCCTGCGGGTCGACGTGGGCGCCGTAGGCCGCGGTCATGGGGAGCGCCGCGGCGAGGAGCGCGGCGACGCCGCCCGTCACGGGGTCGCTCGCGCCGGCGACGAGGCGCGCGAGGAGCCACAGCGCGAGGAGCGTCGCGGCGGCGGGGACGAGCCGCGCGGCGGTCTCGCTCTCGCCCGCGACGGCGAAGACGGCGGCGAGCGCCCACGAGACGCCGGGCGGGTGGTTGCCGTAGACGTCCGGTTCGTCGACGCCGGCGGCGTTGAGCAGCGGCGCGCCGCCGAGGTGGAGCGGACCGTTCCGCACGTAGTTGCGCGCGATCTGCGAGTAGCGCGCGCCGTTGTGCCCGAGCCACGACCAGCGCCACGGGCCGGGCTCGAGCGACGGTCGCATGCCGAGCACCGCGACGACGAGCGCGGCGAGGACGAGCGCGCGCCCGAGGAGGCGGTCGCGGCGCTGCACGTCGGGCGCCGCGCTCGACGGGTCCGGGGCGGCGTCGGAGGGCGCGGGCGTCGTCGCGTCGCCGGCCGTCGCGTCGCGCCCGTCGTCCGGGGTCACGGGCCGATCAGGCGTCGAGACCGGGGACGCCCTCCAGCTCGCGGTCGAGCACCAGGTCGATGACGAGGCACAGGACGTCGTCCGTCCCGGGGATGGCCGCGACCTTGGCGGCGTCCTTCTCGGTGCAGAGCAGCTGCGACGTCCGCGCGGCGCCGCGCACCTCGGCGAGGCTGCCCGCGTCGAAGGCGTGGTGGTCGGGGAAGCCGAGGACGCCGGTGACGTTCGCGCCGAGCTCCTCGACGGTGTGGCGGAAACCGTCCGGCGACGCGATGCCGCAGAAGAGGAAGACGTCGCGGCCGGCGAGGGCCGACGGCGGCTGCAGCTCGCCGCCCGTGCAGCGGCGCACGCCGACGGCGGTGTGCTTCGCGCGGACGACGGGGGTCTCGCGCTTGTACGCGGTGACGCTCGCCTCGATGAGCTCGATGCCCTCCTCGTCCATGCCGTCGGTGTGCGAGAGCACGATGACGTCGGCGCGGGAGAGGGAGCTCGCGGGCTCGCGCAGGCCGCCGAGCGGCAGGACGTAGCCGTTGCTCACGGGGACGCGCGCGTCGATGACGGCGATCTCGAGGTCGCGATGGAGGCGGCGGTGCTGGAAGCCGTCGTCCACGAGGATGAGGTCGACGCCGGCGGCGGCGGCCTCCTTGGCGGCGACGAGCTTGCTCGGCGACATGAAGACGCGCGCCTCGGGGACGCGGGACGCGATGAGCGCGACCTCGTCGGTGCGGCCCTCGGCGTCGGCGACGCCGCCGTATCCGCGCGCGACGACGGCGACCGACTTGCCGGCGGCGACGGCGCGCTTCGCGAGGGCGATGACGAGCGGGGTCTTGCCGGTGCCGCCGACGGTCACGTTGCCGATCGACACGACGGGCACGCCGACGGAGACGGGCTGGAGCAGGCCGGTGTCGTAGAGCGCGTTCCGCACGGTCACGACGAACAGGTAGACGAGGTACACCGGCAGCAGGACGACGCGCACGAGGAACACGAGCGGCGTGTTGTGCGGGCTGACGAGCTGGTGCGCCAGGCGGGTCTTCATCGGGCTTCCTTCCAGGTCCGTTCCGGACCGTCGTCGGCGGACCGGCGCAGGAAACGCTGCGCCGGCGTGAGGCCGTCGACGAGGTCCTCGGGGGGCATGCTCTCGGCGCGCCGCCGAGGCGACGGCACGTGCCGCGGCGCGTAGCGTGCGGCGAGGGGTTCGGTGTCCGCGTCGGAGTCCGGGTCCGAGTGCGAGACCGCGGCGACCTCGACCGCGTCGTCGTCCGCGGCTTCGGGTGCGGCTTCGGGTTCGGCTTCGGTCGCGGCTTCGGCTTCGGTCGCGGCTTCGGCTTCGGTCGCGGCTTCGGCTTCGGCTTCGGCTTCGGGTTCGGTCACGGGCTCGTCCCCGGCCGCGCCCCCCACCCCCGCGAGCTCCTTCGCGACGGCGAGGTAGTCCTGCGCCCCGCGCGACCCCGGCGCGTACTCGAAGATCGTCTTCCCGTGGCTCGGCGCCTCGGCGAGCTTGATGTCCCGCCGGATGGGCGCGCTGAGCATGATGTCGCCGAAGTGCTTCTCGACGTCGGCGATGACGGCCTTGCTGAGGTTCGTGCTCGGGTCGTGGCGGCAGCTCACCATGGCGCCGATCTTCAGGCGCGGGTTGAGGCGGCTGCGGACGAGCTCCGTGATCTCGAGCAGCTTGCCGAGGCCCTGGAGCGCGAAGAACTCGGCCTGGATGGGCACGAAGAGCTCGTCGCAGGCCACGAGGGCGTTGAGCGAGAGGAGCCCGAGGCTCGGCGGGCAGTCGACGAGGATGACGTCGTAGCGGTCGGGCCGGTCGACCTCGTCGCGCTCGAAGGCGTGGCGGAGGATCATCTCGCGCCCGACCTCGGTGGCGAGCTCGAGCTCCACGCCCGCGAGGTCGATGCTCGCCGGCGCGATCTCCAGACCCTCCTGTGAGCAGGTCCGGACGACCTGCGCGAGGGTCGCGCGCCCGTGGAAGAGGTCGTAGAGCGAGGGAGCGTCGCCGGCCGGGTCGACGTCGAGGTGCACCGTGAGGTTGCACTGCGGGTCGAGGTCGCAGACCAGGGTCCGGAAGCCGAGGCGCGCGAGGGCGGCGCCCAGGTTCACGGTGGTGGTCGTCTTGCCGACGCCCCCCTTCTGGTTGATGACCGCGATCCGTCGCATGGTGTCTCCGGGGCCCGGTGCGTCCGCGGGGCCGGGTGCGCTAGAATCCCCGCTGTGACCACCCGCGCCAAGGAACTTTTCGAGGCGTCGGTCGACCAGGTCCGGCGGGGTCAGCTCCGCCCCGCGCTCGGCAGCTTGCTGGACGCGCTGGTCGCCGACCCGGGGCACGAGGACTCCCTGGAGGCCGCGGGCCGCATCTGCCGGATGCTCGGCGCCGCCGACGACGCCGCGCTCTTCGAGGCGGTCCACGAGGACTCCCGGGATCCGCGCGCACTCTACGGACTCGGCTACCGGCTCGTCGACCAGTCCCGGCCGGAGCTCGCCGTCTCCTTCTTCGAGCGCGCGCTCGAGGCGCGGCCGGAGCCGGAGCTCGCCGACCTCCTGCGGCGCGAGCTCGCGTTCGCGCAGTTCAGCGCGCGGGACTTCACGGAGTGCCTGCGCACGTTGGGCTCGGTGGAGGCGAGCGTGGAGCTCGCGGAGGCGGAGCGGCTCGACCTGCGGCTGCTCCAGGCGGAGTCCGCGCTCTACCTCGGACGGCGCGACCTCGCGCGGCACTTCCTCGAGCAGGCGGACGAGATCCTGCCGGACGACGGGCAGCGCGCGCGGGTCGACGCGCTCCACGGGCTCCTCGCGCGCAGCGACCGCTGGCCGCGGCTCGAGGAGGCGGGGCTGCGGGAGTGGCACTTCATCCAGCACGCGGGCGTCCTGCTCAAAACGGCGGGCGGCTTCTTCGAGGACGGCAGCCGCGCCGGGCGCTTCGACATGCTCGACCTGCGGCTCGACATGGTGGCCTTCCTCTGCCAGCGGCTCGTGGACCTGCTCGAGCGGCTGGACGTCGCGGTGGAGCTCGTCGTGCCGACGGGGCCGGTCGCGGCGCCCCTCGCCGTCGCGCTCGCCCGGCGGCTCGGCTGCGAGTCGGCCGACGACCTCGCGGACCGGCGCGGCCGGGTGACGCTCCTCGTGGCGGCCGGCGCGGGCGAGCTCGAGCCGCTCGCGCCCGGGCTGTCGCGCAACCGCCCGGACCTCCTCGCCTTCGCGGTGAACCTCGACTGGGGCCGCGACAACGCGGTGCTCCCGGAGGTCGTGGGCGTGCTCTCGCGCCGCGCGTTCCTGCCCTGGGAGCAGCGCTACGGCATGGACCCGGACACGCGGAAGATGCACGAGATCCCGGGCGACAAGCGGCCGGCGGAGCAGATCGCCGGGGAGCTCGTCGCGGCGATGGACGCGCTGCCCGACGACGGCGGCAAGGCGCGCGCGGAGTTCGAGGACTTCTACCTGCCGCTCGCGGACGAGCTCGTGCTCGCGAACGAGGAGCGCCACCCCCACCGCCGGCAGTTCACGTGCCTCTCCCCGTGCTGGAAGCCCGTCGGCCGGCTCGCGGCCGTCGGCGGCGACTCCGACGCCGACGACTGAGCCCGCGATGAAGACCCTGCTCCCCGAGGTGCGCGAGCTCGCCGACGGCGTGCGCAACCCCGTCCAGTACCTGGGCGGCGAGTTCAACATCGTGCGCAAGGACCCGGAGTCGGTGCGCGGACGCCTCGCGCTCTGCTACCCGGACGTCTACGAGATCGGCGCGAGCCACAACGGGAGCCAGGTGCTCTACCACGTGGTCAACGCGACGGACGACCTCGCGTGCGAGCGCTGCTACACGCCGTGGACCGACATGGCGGCGGCGATGCGCGCGCGCGGCGTGCCGCTCTTCACGCTCGAGAACCACCTGCCGGTCGCGGACTTCGACGTGCTCGGGTTCACGCTGCAGACCGAGCTCACGTACAGCAACGTGCTCGAGACGCTCGACCTCGCGGGGATCCCGTTGCACGCCGCGGACCGCGACAGCTCGCACCCGGTGGTCGTCGCGGGCGGTCACGGCGCGCACTCGCCCGAGGTGCTCGCGGCCTTCGTCGACGTGTTCATGCCCGGCGACGGCGAGGAGACGCTGCCCGAGCTCCTGCGCTTCGTCGCGGAGCGGCGGCGCGAGGTGCCGCGCGAGCAGCTGCTCCACGAGCTCGCGGCGCGGTTCCCGTGGGCGTACGTGCCGTCCATGTACGAGGCGCGCTTCGACGACGACGGCGCCGGGCCGTTCCGCGGGCTCGTGCCGCGGTTCGACGACGTCCCGGCGCGCGTCCAGGGCGCCGCGGTCTTCGACTTCAGCAGCGTGCCGGTCGTGACGCGGCCCATCGTGCCCAACGCGAAGACGGTCCACGAGACGGTCTCCATCGAGATCATGCGCGGGTGCACGCGGGGCTGTCGATTCTGCCAGGCCGGCATGATCACCCGCCCCATGCGCTACCGCACCGTCGAGGACCTCGTGGACGCCGCCGAGGAGGCCGTCGCGTCCACCGGCTACGACGAGGTCACGCTCACCTCGCTCTCCTCGGGCGACTACCCGTGGATCGAGGAGCTGCTCCAGCGCATGAACGAGCGCTTCGCGTCGCGGCGCGTGTCCGTCTCGCTGCCGAGCCTGCGCGTCACGGGCGAGCTGGCCCACCTGCCGGGCATGACGAACAACGTGCGCAAGAGCAGCCTGACGTTCGCGCCCGAGGTCGCGACGGACCGCCTGCGCAAGATCATCAACAAGGACATCCGCAACGAGGACGTCCTCAAGAGCGCGGAGGCCGCCTACCGCGAGGGCTGGTCGACCATCAAGCTCTACTACATGATCGGCATCCCGGGCGAGATGGAGGAGGACCTCCGCGCCGTCGTCGAGTTCGCCGACGAGCTCTCGCGCCTGCGCCACGCGGTGACCGGCAAGGGCAAGGCCAAGGTCAACGTCACCGTCACGACGTTCGTCCCCAAGGCGTTCGTGCCGTTCCAATGGGACGGCATGATGGACCGCGAGACCGTCGTCGCGAAGCAGCAGTGGATGCGCGGGCTGAACCGCAACCGGTCCGTGAAGCTCAAGTTCCACGACGCCGACCAGAGCTACCTCGAGGGCATCCTGTCGCGCGGCGACCGCCGCCTCGCGCCCGTGCTCGTCGAGGCCTGGCGACGCGGCGCGCGCTTCGACGCGTGGCGCGAGCACTTCGAGCTCGACCACTGGCTCGGCGCGTTCGAGACGGTGGGCCTCGACCCCGACGACTTCGCGCTGCGCGAGCGCGGCGAGGACGAGGCGCTGCCCTGGGACCACCTCGACATCGGCCCGGCCCGCGAGTACCTGTGGGCCGAGCGCGAGCGCGCACGGAAGCTCATCAAGACGGACTACTGCGTGGGCAAGGTCTGCCACGTGTGCGGCGTGCCGCCGTCGCTGTGCTTCGCGATCAAGCGCGACATGGGCCTGCTCGACTCGACGCACCGCGGCATCCTCGAGATGGACGAGGAGGGCGTGACGCGCGGGGTGGCCGGCGTGAAGGAGGGCGGGCGTCGCCTGACCGTCGCCTCGCCGGGCAAGGTGCGCGCGCCGCGCCGCGCGGCGACGGCCGCGGACGCCTCGACCACCGACGCGGGCGCCGCCCGGGGAGCCGACGGAGCCGCCCGATGAAGGGAGGCCCCTTCGCGCGGGCGCTGGGCTACTTCCCGGCGGTCCGCCGGCGCTGGCTCAAGGGGATGTTCTGCATCCTCCCGTCCAGCGGCCTCGAGTTCGTGCTGCCGCTCATCATCAAGCACGTCATCGACGGCATGCAGGACGGCACCATGTCGACGACCACGGTGCTGCTCTGGGCCTTGGCCGCGATGGCCGTCACGCTGGTCAAGGGCGTCGCGAAGTTCGGCATGCGCTGGTACATCACCGGCGCGTCGCGCGACTTCGAGCGCATCTACCGGCAGGACTACTTCCAGCACCTCATGTCGCTCACGCCGCGCGACCTCGCGCACCTGCGGACGGGCGACCTCATGTCGCGCTCGATCGCGGACGTCGAGGCGGTGCGCATGATGCTCGGACCGGGCCTCATGTACGTGAGCCAGGCGGCGATCATCGTGCCCACGGCGCTCGTCGTCATGGGAGCGATCGACCTCACGCTCACGCTCGCGATGCTCGTCCCCTTCCTCGGGCTCGCGCTCGTCATCCGCGTGGCCGCGACGCCGACGCAGCACTGGAGCGAGGCGACGCAGGAGCGCATCGCCGAGCTGTCCGTGGTGGCGCAGGAGAACTTCTCCGGCGTGCGTGTCGTCAAGGCGTTCGCGACGGAGGCCGTGTCGGCGAGCGTGTTCCGCACGATGGGCCGCGCGCTGCTCGAGGCCAACATGCGCCTCGCCATGATCCGCGGCCTCACGCACGCGACGATCACCGCCATCAAGGACTTCGGCGCGCTCGTCATCGTGTTCCTCGGCGGCTGGCACGCCGTACAGGGCACGCTCAGCCTCGGCGACTTCTACTTCTTCTTCCACATCCTCAACATCGCGCTGTGGCCGCTCATCGCCATCGGCTGGATGCTGGGCATGTACCACCGCGCGAAGGCCGGCGCCGAGCGCCTCGAGGAGGTGTTCCGCATCGAGCCGTCGGTGAGCCAGCCCGAGGCGGCGGTACGCCCCGACGGCTTCCGCGGCGACATCGAGGTGCGCGACCTGACCTTCGCCTGGGACGAGGTGCCGAACCTCCAGGACATCTCGTTCCGCGTGCCGGCGGGCGGGACGCTCGGCATCACGGGGCGCACGGGCTGCGGCAAGACGACGCTCGTGCAGCTCCTCGCGCGCCTCGTCGACCCGCCGCCGGGGACCGTGTTCCTCGACGGCCACGACGTGCGCGAGCTGGCGCTGGACCACCTGCGCACGCACGTCGGCGTCGTGCCCCAGGACACCTTCCTGTTCAGCGAGACGGTCGGGCGGAACATCGCGTTCGCGGGCGATCACATCGACGAGGAGCGGGTAAGAGAGGTCGCGGAGCTCGCGCAGGTCCACGACGACATCCTCGGGTTCCGCGACGGCTACGACGAGCTGCTCGGCGAGCGCGGCGTCACGCTCTCGGGCGGGCAGCGCCAGCGGACGGCCATCGCGCGCGGCCTCGCCGCCGACCCGCCGGTCATCATCCTCGACGACTGCCTGTCCGCCGTGGACGCGGTCACCGAGCAGGCCATCCTGCGCACGCTGCGCGAGACGCTCAGCGGGCGCACGGCGGTCATCGTGAGCCACCGCGTTTCGGCGCTGGCCCTCGCGGACGAGATCCTCGTCATGGACGAGGGCCGCATCGTCGAGCGCGGCACGCACGACGACCTCATCGGCGCCGGCGGCCTCTATGCGGACCTCGAGGAGCGCCAGCGCATCGAGGCGGAGATCGAGGCGCTGTGAGCACCGTGACGGACGTCGACGCGCTCACGACCACGAAGGTCGGCAGCAAGGCGGACCGGACGCTGCTCCGGCGCATGCTCGTCTTCGCGCGGCCGCACCTCGGCGCGCTGTCCGCCACCCTCGCGCTGCTCGTCCTCAACATCGGACTCGGCATCGCGAAGCCCGCCATCATCCGCGACGTCGTCGACGGGCCCGTGACCACCGCGTTCGAGACGTACGGCACGGAGGCCTACGACTCCGAGGGGCTCACCGACTCGGTGACCGGGCACGCCCTCCGGTTCCTGCTCGTGAGCGCGGTCCTCGGCGTCAGCCTGCTGCTCCTCGAGTGGCTCATGAACCGCACCGGCCAGCGCGTGGTGTTCACCATCCGCAATGCCGTGTTCCACCACATCCTGCGCCTGCCCGTCGCGTGGTTCGACCGGCACAACGTCGGCTGGACCGTGACGCGCAGCACGAGCGACGTCGACTCGCTCGCCGAGCTCTTCACGACCGGCGTCGCGACGATCGCGAAGGACATCCTGTCCATCTTCGTGGTCATCGGCGTCCTGCTCTGGATCTCGGCCAAGCTCTCGATCGTCGCGCTCGTCATCCTGCCGCTCATGATCCTGGTGACGTTCCGCTTCCGGCTCAACGCGCGCCTCGCGTACCGCGCCACGCGCAAGTCGCTGAGCAGGCTCAACGGCTTCCTCCAGGAGCGGCTCACGGGCCTCGACGTCGTGCACCTCTTCCGCCGCGAGGAGGACTCGGGCCGCCGGTTCGGCGACCTCAACCAGCAGTACTACCGCGACAACATGGTCACGGTGCGGCACTTCTCGCTGTTCTTCCCCACCGTCGACACGCTGAGCCAGCTCGTGAAGATGGGCACGCTCGTCTGGGGCAGCTGGCTCATCGCGCAGGAGCAGATCACGCTCGGCGACTTCCTCATGTTCTGGTTCCTGCTCGACTTCGTGTTCGAGCCGATCCGCGAACTGGCCGAGCGCTACAACGTGCTCCAGGCGGCGATGGCCGCGGGCGAGCGGCTGTTCGGCATTCTCGACGCGCCGACCGAGCGGGGCGAGGTCCCGGTCACGGAGACGATCGCGGTGGTCGACGCGGAGAGCGTGGCCGACGGCGCGCCCGACCCGACGGCGCTCTGGCGCGGACGCGGCGCGGCACGGCGCGCCGGCGCGTCCGGCTCGACCGCCGGTTCGGCGAACGGATCGGCGAACCGCTCCGCGCGCGGCTCGACTGCCGGAACCACCGCCGACCCCTCGCCGCTCCCCGCGGCCACGGGCGCCGCACCGCGCGGGCAGGGCGCGTCGACGGCACCCCGGGAGCGGAGCCGCCCCGAGCCGCCGCCGCCCGGCTCCCCCGCCATCGAGTTCCGCGACGTCTCCTTCGCCTACCCCGTCGGCGACGACGTGCTGCGCGACGTCTCCTTCCGCGTCGAGCCCGGCCAGAAGGTGGCGGTCGTGGGCCACACCGGCGCCGGCAAGACGACGCTCGTCAACCTCCTCTGCCGCTTCCACGAGACCGACCGCGGCACCGTGCTGCTCGGCGGACGCGACGTCCGGTCGATCCCCCACCAGGACCTGCGCCGGCGCATCGCCATCGTGCAGCAGGACGTCTTCCTCTTCAGCCAGAGCATCGCGGCGAACATCCGCATGGGCGACGCCTCGCTCTCCGACGAGCGCGTCGCTGCCTGCGCCGAGGCAGTGAACGCGGACCGCTTCGTCGACGCGCTCCCCGACGGCTACGAGACGGTGCTGCGCGAGCGCGGCAGCAACCTCTCGTCGGGACAGCGCCAGCTCGTCGCGTTCGCGCGCGCGCTCGCCGCCGACCCCGAGGTGCTCGTCCTCGACGAGGCGACGTCCTCCGTGGACAGCGAGACCGAGCACTGGATCGAGGAGGCGACGGCGACGCTCCTGCGCGGCCGCACGTCGCTCGTCATCGCGCACCGGCTCTCGACGGTGGTGCGCGCGGACGTGATCCTCGTCATGCACAAGGGCGAGCTGCGCGAGGTGGGCACCCACGAGGAGCTCCTCGCGGCGCGCGGCCTCTACCACCGGCTCTACCACCTGCACCTCGCCGCCGCGACCTGAGCGCGGCCGCCCGCCGACTCAGCCGTCGACGTACCCCAGCTCCTCGAGGCGGCGCAGCGTCGCCTCGCTCGGCCGCGCGCCGCGCGGCGCCCCCGCGCGCTCGGCCTCGAGCGCCTCGCCCAGCGCGCGCACCGCGTCGGCGAGGTCGCGCGCCTCGTCCGGCCGACCGGGCTCGAGGTCCGCGCGCTCGACGGGGTCCTCCGAGAGCCGGAAGAGCCGCACGGGACGCGTCACCGGCCACGACACGAGCGCGTCCGGGTCGCCCGTCACGACCTTGAGGTCGTCGTCCACGACGAGCGAGCGCATCCACCCGCGGTGGCTGTGGAGCTCCGAGAGCACGGGGCTTCCGGCGCCCTCGCCCGTCTCCATGAGCGGCCGCAGCGAGCGTCCCTGCATCGCGGGCGGCGCGGGCACGCCGAGCAGGTCGAGCGCCGTGGGCGCGAGGTCGACGAGGCTCACGCGCCGCGACACGCGACGCGGCGCGACGCCCGGCGCGGTGATGACGAGCGGCACGTGGAGCAGCGTCTGCCACAGGCCCTGCCCGTGCCCGACGAACGGGCTGCCCTCCACCGCGTGCTCGCCGAAGTCCTCGCCGTGGTCCGCCGTGACGACGATCACGGTGTGCCCCGCCACGCCCGCCTCCCGGAGCGCGTGCACGAGCCGGCCGACGAGCGCGTCGACCTCGTGGATCGCCGCGTCGTAGAGGTCCGTGAGCTGCGCGAGCTCCTCGGGCGTGTACGGCTGCGCGACCTGGTCCGGCGGGTGACGCAGCGGGACGACGCCCTCGCCCTTCGCGGGCGCGCCGAACATCGAGCGGTGCGGGTCCTCGGGCCGGTAGTCGTGGATCGCGAACGTCTGGAGGAACAGGAAGAACGGCACGTCGTCGTGGCGCGCCGCCCAGTCGACGGCCGCGTCCCAGTGCTGCGCGCGGCGCGCCTCGACGTAGCGTCGCCCCGCCGCGGACGCGTTCTCGATGTCCGCGACCGCGCGGCCGGTCACGGGGATCACCGGGTCGTTGTTGCCGTAGGCGTGGAAGCCCTCCGCGAAGCCGAAGTCCGCGTCGAGGTAGCCGCCGCCGGTGAACGCACGCGTCGCGTAGCCGGCCTCCGCGAGGACCGCGGCGAGCAGTGGCGAGTGCGCGCCGTCGACCGCCTGCGCCGGGTGCTCGGCGCCGTGCGTCGTCGGGTACTGCCCCGTGAACATCGTCGCGTGCGACGGCAGCGTGTACGGCGCCGTGCTCTGCGCGGCCTCGAAGACCACCGAGCGCGCGGCGAGCGCGTCGAGCTGCGGCGACGTGTCGCGCGCGTAGCCGTGGAAGCCCAGGTGGTCGGGTCGCGTCGTGTCGAGGCTGATGAGCACGAGGTTCGGACGGTGCGGCCCGCGCGTGCAGTGCCAGCGCGGCACGCTCACGGCGACGGCCTCCGCGGAGGCGGCGTCGGGCGCGACGACGGCGACCCGCACGTCGACGGGCGTGCCGGGCGGCAGGTCGACGGGCACCTCCACCGCCTGCCACGACGCGCGCGACGGACGCACGGGGACGCGCACCGGCTCGCCCCGCTCGGCGCCGCGCGGCGCGACGACGACGCGCAGCACGAGCCCGTCCGGCGCCGGCACCTCGACGGGCGCGCGCGGGTCGCACACGACGTCGAACTCGAGCCGGCTCGCGCCGACCGGAACCTCCGCCTCGCACGCGAACGGCCCGTTCGGCTCGACGATCCGCGCCACGCGGTGGTCCCCGTAGACGCCGACGGGCGCCCACGCGTCGCCGGCCGTCGTGTCGAGCCCGCCGGCCGCGCCCCACCGGCGCACCGTGACGCCGCGCAGGGTCACGGCCCCCCCGGGGACGACCCGCAGCCTGACGCGTGGCGACTCCGGACGCAGGATGCCGACGACGAGCCCGGGCGGCGGCTCCCCGGGCAGCGGCGGCACGGGCGACGCCCCGCTCCCGGCCCCGTCCCCCTCGCCGAGGTCGGCGGCGAGCAGCGTCGGGGCGACGCCGTCGAAGCGGACCTCGACCGTGTACTTGTGCGCCGGGTCGAGCGCCACCTCGCGCTCGAACGCCTCGCCCTCGGCGAGCGCGAGCTCGAGCGGCTCCTCGTGCTCGGGCGCGAGCGTGCGCAGCGGCGGCGCGTCCACGAGCGGGACGACGCGGCGCACGCCGGGCGGCGGCGCGTCGCCGCAGCCGGGGAGTCCGAGCGACAGGACGAGCGCCGCGAGGAGGAGGCGCGCGCCCCCCCGCGTCGCGCCGCGTCGGGAGGAGGAGGACATGCGCGCGCAGTCTACGAAAGTCGGCGCGTCGGCATGGACCGGGCCGACCCGGCCCCGCACACTCGCGGCCTCCCCCGCGGAGCGCCGCCCTGGACTTCCGTCCGCGAGACCTCGCCCCCGGCCTGCTCGTCGCCGCCACCGGCGTCGGCGCGGGCGACCTCGTCACGGCGAGCCTCGCCGGCTCGGAGCTGGGGCTCGCGGTGCTCTGGGCGGCCGTCGCGGGCGCCGTGCTCAAGGCGCTGCTCAACGAGGGGCTGAGCCGCTGGCAGCTCGCGACGGGCACGACGCTCCTCGAGGGCTGGGTGGCGCACCTGCCGCGCGCCGTCCACGGCCTGTTCCTCGCGTACCTGCTGCTCTGGTCGTTCGTCGTGGGCGGCGCGCTCGTGAACGCGTGCGGCGTCGCGGCGTCGGCCTTCCTGCCGATCGGCGACGCCGACACCTCGCGCGCGGTCTGGGGCGTCGTGCACGCGCTCGGCGGGCTCGTGCTCGTGCGCGTCGGGAGCTTCCGCGCGTTCGAGGGCGTCATGGCCGCGTGCATCGCCGCGATGTTCGCGTGCGTCTGCGTCACGGCGGTGCTCGTCGGGCCGGACTGGGGCGCGGTCGGCCGCGGGCTCGTGACGCCGACGATCCCCGAGGGCGGGCTCGGCTGGGTGCTCGGCGTGCTGGGCGGCGTGGGCGGCACCGTGACGCTCCTGAGCTACGGCTACTGGATCCGCGAGCACGGGCGCACGGGGCCGGAGGCGCTCGGTCGCTGCCGCCTCGACCTGGGCGTCGCGTACGCGGTGACCGCGGTGTTCGGCGTCGCGATGATCGTCATCGGCTCGCGCCTCGAGCTCGAGGGCAAGGGCGCCGGCGTCGCGCTGGCGCTCGCGGACCAGCTCGGCGGCGCGCTCGGGCCGGCCGGGCGGTGGCTCTTCCTCACGGGCTTCTGGGGCGCGGTGACGTCGAGCCTGCTCGGCGTGTGGCAGGGCGTGCCGTACCTGTTCGCGGACGCGCTCGCCGTCGCGCGCGCACGGCGCGGCACGGACGCGCCGACGACGCTCGCCGACCCGCGCCGGACGCGCGCCTACCGCGGCTACCAGCTCGCGCTCGCCGTCGTCCCGCTGCCGCTCCTGCTCTGGTCGTTCCGCGGCGTCGCCCTCGCGTACGCGGTGCTCGGCGCGCTCTTCATGCCGTTCCTCGCGGCGACGCTCCTCGTGCTCAACGCGCGGCGCCGGCACGTGGGCGCGCTGACGAACGGCCCGCTCGTCGTCGTCGGGCTCGCCGTGACGGTGCTCTTCTTCGCGTGGCAGGGCGTCGAGACGCTCCTCGGGCTCGCGGGCTGAGGCGCGCTCCAGCGTCGGACGCACATCGGTCGATCAGTCGAGGACGGTCCGTCGGCCCCCGCCGCGGCCTCGTCCCCGCGCTCGCCGGCGGGTCGGCGCGGTCGTTGGGTGCCGTCCGCGGCCGCGGTAGACTCCCACCCGGACCACGAGAACGCCCTGACGGGCACGCCTGACGAGAGGCAGGTCGCCGAGGACCATGCTCTTCAACTCCCTCGACTTCGTGGTCTTCTTCCCGCTCGTGGTGTGCGCGTTCTTCGCGCTGCCGCAGCGCTTCCGGTGGGCGCTGCTCCTCGCGGCCTCGTACTACTTCTACATGTGCTGGAGGGCCGAGTACCTCCTGCTCATCGTGGCGTCGACGCTCATCGACTACGTGTCGGGCCTCCGGATGGGCAGGCACACGGAGCGGCGCGGGCGACGACCCTGGCTCATCCTGAGCCTCACGGCGAACCTCGGGCTGCTCTTCGCGTTCAAGTACTGGAACTTCTTCGCGGACTCGGCGCGCTACTGGTTCGACCGCTGGAACCTGCTCTACGACGTCCCCGAGTTCCAGCTCCTGCTGCCCGTCGGCATCAGCTTCTACACCTTCCAGACGCTCAGCTACTCCATCGACGTCTACCGGGGACACAAGGAGCCCGAGCGCCACCTGGGCATCTTCGCGCTCTACGTCTCCTTCTTCCCGCAGCTCGTCGCCGGCCCCATCGAGCGCAGCGCCACGCTGCTCCCCCAGTTCCGCGTGAAGCAGGCGTGGAACTGGCTGCGGATGCGCGAGGGCATGACGCTCATGCTCATCGGCTTCTTCAAGAAGCTCGTCATCGCGGACCGGCTCTCGCTCTACGTCGACGAGGTCTACGCGAATTCGGCCGAGTACCACGGCCTCCCCATGTGGACGGCCACCTGGTTCTTCGCCATCCAGGTCTACTGCGACTTCAGCGGCTACTCGGACATCGCCATCGGCGGCGCGCGCGTCATGGGCTACGACCTCATGACGAACTTCCGGCGTCCGTACCTCGCGGACTCCTTCAAGTCGTTCTGGGAGCGCTGGCACATCTCGCTCACGACCTGGTTCCGCGACTACGTCTACTTCCCCATGGGCGGCAGCCGGAAGGGCCCGATCCGCACGCACCTCAACGTGCTCGCGCTCTTCACGCTCTGCGGGCTGTGGCACGGCGCGCGCTGGAACTGCGTGCTCTGGGGCACGGTGAACGGCGTCTACCTCGTGGCCGGGCAGCTCACGGGCGGTCTCCAGGACACGGCCGCGCGGCTCACGGGCCTCGCGCGGCTGCCGCGCCTGCGCAAGGTCCTCGCGGTGCTCTTCACGTTCAACCTCTTCACGATCTCGCTCATGATCTGGCGCAGCGAGACGCTCCCGAAGATGGCGTTCAACGTGGCGCAGGCGTTCACGCTGGGCAACGACCCGTGGCTCATCGCCGCGCCCATGGTCCCCTACGAGCTGGGCATCGCGCTGCTGTCGCTCGCCGCGCTGCTCGTCCTCGAGCTCTTCCAGGAGAAGCACGACAGCGAGCTCGTCGCCGAGCTCAACGCCCGCCCGGCCTGGATCCGCTGGCCCGTCTACTACACCGTCTTCTACGCGATCGTCATCCTGGGCATCTTCGAGCTGAAGGAGTTCGTGTACTTCCAGTTCTGACGTCGCGCCCCCCGTCCCGGTCCGCCTCCCCATGCTCCGCCCGCTCCTCGGCTCGCTGCTCTTCGTCGTGATCGGCGTCGCGATCGGCGTCGGTCTGGACGCCGCGCGCCAGGAGCTCTCGCCGCGCCCCGAGGTCGAGATGGAGCAGGTCCGTCGCGACCGGCTGCTGCGGTACGCCGGGCACATGCGCGCGCTGTCCGTGGGCAACTCGCACAGCCTCGCCGTCGACTTCAAGGCCATGGACGTGCCCGGATACCACGTCTGGGCCCGCGGGCAGGACCTCTTCGAGGCGGAGGCGCAGCTGCACGACCTCCTGCCGCGGCTGCCGAACCTCGAGGTCGTGCTCTTCGCCGTCTCCTACGGGAGCTTCCGCCGCGACAACGGCGCCTGCGACGACGAGGAGCGCGGCATGGTGCGCAGCGAGTGGTACGCGAGCCAGCCCCACCTCGGGCTCATCGGCGACGACGTCGAGAACTGGTTCCAGGGCGCGATGACGCGCGGCCTCGTCGTCACCGACCACTGGGAGCCCGTGCTCCACGCGCTCCGCAAGCGCCTCGACGGCGTCGAGCGCAAGCCGCGCCTCTACCGCGACCTCATGACGGACGACGGGCAGCTCGTCGTCGCGCCGGGCGACTTCACGCCGCGTTCGCCCGAGGAGCTCGACGTGGACGCGCGCGACCTCGTGCTCCCGCGCCATGAGCGCCTCCAGGAGAACATGCTGGAGAACTCGCCCGACCTCGAGGAGCGCGCCGTCGCCTGCTTCGAGCGCCTCGTCGCGCTGCTCGCCGAGCACGAGGTGCGCGCGATCTTCTACACGCCGCCCTACTGGCCCGCCTATGCCGACGGCTTCGACGCCGACACGCGCCGCGCCATGGAGGCGCACATGGCGCGCTTCGAGCGGGAGCTCGGCGTCGAGTACCACGACTTCGGTCGCGACCCGGTCTTCGTGTCGGACCCGGCGAACTTCGTGAACAGCGACCACATGAGCCCGGTCGGCGCGCGACGCTTCAGCCGCAAGCGCCTGCTCCCGCTGCTGCGCGACGGCTGAGGCCGCGGGCCCCACCGCGCGCGTCCGCTCCGCGCGGGGCGGGCGCGCCGCGAGTCGTCGGGCGCGTCAGTCCGCCGCGAGCCGCGTGATGCGGGACGCCCCGCTCGCCGGCACGTCCGTCTCCGACTCGCCGGCCTCGCGGTCCGGCACGCGGCGCACGGTCCAGAGCAGCTCCTCGCCCGGCGGCAGGAGCGCCCACGCCTCGGGCGGCATCTCCCAGCACGTGTCCTCGAGGCGCAGCTGGAAGTACTCGTGCGCCGCGACGTGGATGCGCCCGCCCGGGCTGAACACGTGGAGCGTGTAGACCGGGTCCTCGACGTCCGTCGCGGGCGACCAGCAGAAGCGCGGCGGTCCGGCGAGCGCCGCGCCGTCCGCGGGCTCGAGCAGCGCGAGCTCCGGCTCGTCCGCGACGTCGCGCAGGCCGGTGACCATGCTCGCGTGCCAGCGGTCGGCCGGCGCGAGCGACGGGTCGAAGGCCGGTCGGAACTGACCGAGCAGCACGCCGAGGCCGAGCGCGAGCGGCGTCGCGAACGCGACCGGCTTCGCCCACGCGAGCCCCGTCGCGAGCCGGTCCCCCACCGCGACGAGCCCGGCCGCGAAGAGCACCGCCGCGGAGCCCATCGCCGGGAAGAGGTACCGCGCGTGCGGCCCGCGCATCATGAAGTTGTAGCGGAAGGTCACCGCGAACACGACGAGGCCCACGCCGAGCAGCAGCGCGGCGACCGTCCGGTCCGTCTCGCGCGGCCGCGACGCCTCGCGACGCCGCGCGACGAGCCGCAGCACCCAGCCGAAGGCCGCGAGGAACACGAGCACCTGCCCCACGACGACGAGCGCGCGCAGCGGCGGCAGGATCCACCACCCGAAGTGCCCGACCATGCTCGTGAAGACCTTCGGGTAGAAGTACGTCGTGATCCACTCGTACGCGTCCTCGGGCTTCACCCGGATGCGCTCGGCGAACGAGAGCTGGTGCACGTCGAGCGCCATGAAGCTCCCGTAGAGCTCGCGGTTGCGCAGGAAGAACCACGCCGTCGTCGCCGCGAGGGCGGCGAGCGCGAGGAGCGCGGACACGACGGTCGACCGGCGCACCGCGCGCCAGCGCCAGCAGCCCGCGACGTACACCGTGAACATGACCGGCAGCAGGAAGAGCGCCGTGAGCTTGGACATGACCGCGAGCCCGGCGAGCAGCCCGACGCCGAGCCCCGTCGCCGCGGTGAACCGCCGCCGGACGATCGCCGTCGCGAGCAGCAGCACGACGACGTGCGCGCACGCCGACGCCGGGATGCCGTTGTTGACCATCCCGTGCATGTACGACCACTTGGGCAGGCACGCGAGCAGCGTCGCCGCGAGGTCCGCGACGACCGGCCGCGTCGGGTACGCGAGCCGCCCGAGCCGGTGCGTCGCGGCGACCGCCACGAGCCCGAAGAACACCGACCACAGCCGCAGCCCCCACAGGAAGCGGATGCCTGACGACGCCGGCCGCCGCTCGTCCCCGCCGTGCAGGTAGTGGAGGTGCAGGCCCGGGTCGCCGCCGTCCCAGTCGGCGAAGGTCTCGTTGCGCACGACGACGGGCAGCGTGTCCGCGTGCCCCGTGAGCCGCATCGTGAGCGCGAGCAGGGCGTAGTAGGCCGGCGGGTGGTACGCCTGCGTCGCCTCGTCGACCTTCGGCCGGCCGAGGCTCTTCCACGTGCCGCGCATGATGGGCAGCTCGCCCGTGTGCGAGACGTGGTACGCGTACCGCAGGTGGTCGAACTCGTCGGGGGCCTCGAAGGCCGGCGTCGAGAGGAGGTAGCCCACCGAGAGCACGAGCTGGCAGAGCAGCGCGAACGGCAGGCCCCAGGACGAGCCCTCGCCGGGCGCCGCGTCCGCCGACGGCGTCGGGCCGGTCGCCGTGCCCTCGCCCCGCTCCGCGCCGTCGTCGCTCACGCCGCGCCCCCCGCGCGGAGCGACGCCGCGAGCTCGCCGAGGTACGGGAAGCCCGCCGCCATGCGCGTGCCGTGCCAGCAGAGGAGCTCGCCGTCCACGAGGCGCGCGCGCGGGGCCAGCGGTCCGAGGTCGGCCGCGTGCTCCTCCGTGAACGGGTACGGCTCGCTCGGCAGGAGCACGACGTCCGGCGCGGCCGCGACGAGCTCGTCGACGGTCACCGCCGGGTAGCGCTCCTCGCGCCCCGCGAGGACGTTCACGCCGCCCGCCTCGCCGAGCAGCGCCGCGATGTACGTGTCGTCGCCGGCGGCCATCCACGGCTCGCGCCACACGAGGTACGCGTACCGGAACGGCCGCGCCGCGTCGACGACCCGCGCGCGCTCCGCGCCGATGCGCGCGCACCACGCGTCCGCCGTCGCGTCCGCGCCGACGAGCGCGCCCGTCCGCCGCAGGTCCTCGAGCGCCTCGTCCACCGTGCGCGGCCACGCGACGTAGAGCGGCGCGATCGCCGCGAGCGGCTCCCACAAGGCGGGCCGGTTCTCCTCCTGGTTCGCGAGGATCAGGTCCGGCGCGAGCGCCGCCACCGCCGCGAGGTCCGGCGACTTCGTGCCGCCCACGACGGGGACGTCGTCGACCCAGGGCCGCGGGTGCACGCACCAGCGCGTGCGCCCCACGACGAGGTCGCCGCGCCCGAGCACGGCGAGCGACTCCGTCGTGCTCGGCACGAGCGACACGACGCGCCGCGCCGGCGCGGGCAGCGACACGACGCGGCCGAGACCGTCGTTCACGACGAGCGGGGACTCGGCCCCTGCGGGCGGGCGCGGCTCGGGGACCATGCCGCCGATCCTACGTCGGGTCGGCGCCGTCCGTCTCCTGCTCGACCGCCGGCGCCGCGCGTCGACGGCCGCCGCGCCCGAACA
>JAUIEF010000097.1 GCA_030428785.1 bacterium | reverse complement strand
GAGATCGCGGCGCTGGGCGGCTTCCCCGTGCGCTACCCGCACTGGCGCTTCGGCATGGAGTACGACCGGCTCATCAAGGGCCACGCGTACGGCCTGCAGCGGATCTACGAGCTCGTCGTGAACACGCGGCCCGTCGTCGCGTACCTGCTCAGCCAGAACTCGCCCGTCGAGCAGAAGCTCGTCATGGCGCACGTGTGCGGGCACGCGGACTTCTTCGCGAACAACGCGTGGTTCGGGCACACGGACGGCAACATGATGGACGTCCTCGCGAGCCACGGCGCTCGCATCCGCGCGCTGCAGGACCGCGTCGGCCTCGAACGCGTCGAGGACTTCATCGACCGCGTGCACAGCCTCGACAACCTCGTCGACCCGGGCGCGATGGACCGCGCGCGCGGGCGGCCGGGGAACGCGCCGCCGCTCGACAACGGCGCCTCGGAGCGCGACGTCCTCGGCCTCATGCTGCTCGACGCGCCGCTCGAGGACTGGGAGCACGAGGTCCTCGACATGATGCGGGACGAGGCCTACTACTTCCTGCCGCAGATGCTCACCAAGATCATGAACGAGGGCTGGGCGAGCTTCTGGCACAGCCGACTCATGACGGGCAGCCTGCTGCGCGACGCCGAGGTCGTCGACTACGCCGACCAGCACAGCGGCGCGATGGGGGGCGACGACGGGCCGATGAACCCCTACAAGATGGGCATCGAGCTCTTCGGCGCGATCTTCCGGCGCGCGGGCGGCGGCGACGCGGGCATGCGCGCCGTGTTCGACGCGCGGGCCGTGCACAACGACCTCACCTTCGTCGACAACTTCGTCGACCTCGGGTTCTGCCGCGAGCACCGCATGGGCCGCACGCCCGAGGAGTGCGCCGCCGCGCGCGAGCAGCTCCTCGCGTCGCTCACGAACGCCGGCCAGCCCGTCATCCGCGTGCTCGGCGTCGAGGACGGCGAGCTCGAGCTCGAGCATTGCTGGAGCGGCCAGGAGCTCCAGATGGAGGCGGCGGAGGACACGCTGCGCCACCTCGGCGCGCTCTGGCGGAGGACCGTGCGGCTCCGCACGCGCCTCGACAACCGCGCGCTGCTCCTCTCGTGCGTCGACGACGAGGTGAGCCGCGAGTACGGCGAGCTCCTCGGAGAGCGCCCCGACGACGACGTCGAGGACGAGGCGGCCTGAGGACCGGCCGATCGCGGGACGGTCCCGCGGCGGCTCAGCCGCGCCCGGCCTCGAGCTCGTCGAGGTAGCCGCCCAGGTCGTCGCCGTACGCGCGCAGGATGCCTTCCCGTCGACGCGCGTGCCGCCGGACGCGCAGCGGCATGAGCGCCACGACGAGCACGTAGTACGCGGCCGCGCCCGCGAGCGCCGCCTCGAGCGTCGGCACGGGGATGCCCGCCCCGAGCACGACGACGAGCGCGACGACGCCGAAGAGCATGAGGTTCCGCGCGAGGAACCAGCCGAAGCCCGACTGCCACGCGCGCTCGAGGGCCATGTCGCGGAGCTGTGTCCAGGCGAGGGTCGCGCGGCCCACGACCTCGAGCGCCTCGGGGCCGTCGAGCCCGTCGGCGAGCAGGTCGTCGACGAGCAGGCGCGGGTCGCCCGGCACGGGGAGCTCGCGGCGCGCGCGCTCCACGAGCCGCCGGCGCGCGTCCTGGCTCGTCCTCGTCCTCGTCATGGGCGGGGCTCGTGCTCGGAGGGTCCGGGCGCGGTGCGGTGGGTGGGGGGCGTCGCGGGGACGCGCGGCGTCAGCCCGCCTCGCCGTCGGGGCTCTTGCCGCCCGTGATGACGCGCACGAACGACCACACGAGCAGCGAGCCGACCGTCACCCAGGCGAGGCCCATGAAGACCCAGCCCCCGGTGTCCATGGCCGGATCGGGCGGACCGTCCTGGAGCAGCCCGACGGTGAGCACGGCAGTGAGCGCGGGCAGCATCAGGAGGCCTCCTCGGCGGGCAGGTCCTCGACGGCGGAGAACCGGCCGCGCTTCGCGGCGACGCCCACGAGGATCGCGAAGAACGCGAAGAGCGCGAGCATGAGGGTGCGGCCGACGTAGGCGCCGGTCCGCGTCGTCTCGGTGTATTCGCCGCCGGGGGCCGCTTCGAAGGTGAGGATCGGGAGCATCTCGTCGCGCCCCCACAGGAAGAGCATGGCGAGGAGCACGAAGGGCGTCACCCAGGTCATCAGGAACTTGAACAGCCGCGGGATGCGGATGTCCGAGCCGTGATGGATCTCCTTCCAGGCGCGGTCGCTGCCGAAGACCCACATGAACAGGATGACCTCGACGGTCGAGAACAGCACGAGGCCGAAGGTGCCGGCCCAGTAGTCGATCTCGTCGAGGACACCGCCCATGAGGATGACCGGCTGCACGAACAGCAGGATGATCAGGCCGACGACCATCGCGGCCTTGCGGCGGGTGAGCCCCATGGTGTCCTGGAGGAAGGCCATGGTCGGCTGGGACAGGGCGAGGGAGGACGTGATGCCGGCTACGAAGAGCAGGCCGAACCACAGCGTGCCGAGGATCGCGATGCTCCCGGCGCCAGCCTCGCCGCCGAAGATGGGGGTCTGCTCGAAGACCGACGGCATGGTGATGAACGCCAGGCCCATGTTGCCGCTGCTGGCGCTCATGACTCCGTCCATGCCCGTGAAGACGTAGGCGGCCGGGATGGCGAGCGTGCCGCCCAGGACGACCTCGCAGAACTCGTTCGTGGACACCGTCGCGAGGCCCGTGAGGGCGATGTCGTCGTCCCGGGTGAGGTAGGACGCGTAGGTGTTGATGGCGCCCGAGCCGACCGAGAGCGTGAAGAAGATCTGGCCCGCCGCGGCCAGCCAGATGGCGGCCGAGCCCTTGTTGAACAGGTCGTTCGCCAACCCGTTGTCGAAGAGCGCCTTCCACTGGGAGGGGTTCCAGTAGATCGCGAGGCCGTCGAGCGCCGTGCGGCCCTCGACGTCGGGCAGCGTGAGCACGCGCGCCACGAGCGCCACGGCGCAGAGCAGCAGGACCGGCATGCCGATCTTGGCGATGATCTCGATGCCCTTGGAGAGCCCGCGGGAGAGCACCCAGAGGTTCACGACCATCGTCACGAGGAAGAACGTGTACGCCGGCCACGAGCCCTGCAGGCTCTCGCGGCCGAGGAACCCGCCGTCGCCGCCGAGGTAGTTCGTGAAGTGCGCGCCCGGGTCCTCGCCCGTGAGCTGGCCCGTCGCGGACTGCACCGCGTAGCCCAGCGTCCACGACTCGATGTAGACGTAGTAGATGACGATGAGCAGCGGCATGACGACGCCGATGGCGCCAGCGTACTTGACCCACTTCGCGCGGGTCAGGCTCTGGAACATGCCGGGGCAGGTCGAGAAGCCGAAGTGCCCGCCGCGTCGGCCGATGCCCCACTCCATCCACATGAGCGGGATGCCGAGCAGGAGCAGGCTCACGAAGTAGGCGACCATGAAGGCGCCCTGGCCGTTCTGCACCGCCTGGTTCGGGAACCGGAGGAAGTTCCCGAGGCCGACGGCGTTGCCCGCCATCGCCAGGATGAGGCCGAGTCGGGAGCCCCAGCGCTCGCGTTCGGCGGGCGGGGCGTAGTCGGTCGTGCTCATGCGCTCCTCGCGCGGGAGATCGGGCACGTGCTGGCACGTTTCTAAGGGCCCGGGCGGTCGGAGACAAGCACGAACCGTCGATTCGGCGCCGCGTCGGTGGACCGCGCGCGCGATGCGCGGGTAGAACCACCCGCTCCCCGAGGAGGCGCGACGTGGACATCGACGCGGTGGTGTTCGACATGGACGGCGTGCTCGTGGACAGCGAGCCGCTGCACTACGCGTCGACCAACGAGGTCCTCGCGCGGTACGGCGCGTTCCTGGAGCAGGCGGACTACGACCCGTGCCGGGGCATGTCCGAGACGGCGTTCTTCGCGCTGCTCGTCGAGACGTTCGGGCTCGACGCGTCGCCGGAGCGGCTCGCGGAGGAGCGCGTGCGCGCGAGCCTCGACCGCATGGCGGCGGAGACGCTGCTGCCCATGGACGGCGCGCTCGCGTGCCTGCTGGGCCTGGCCGGCGAGGGCTACCGGCTCGCGCTCGCGTCGTCCGCGCGCCGCGTGCAGGTCGAGCTCGTCGTCGCGAAGCTCGGGCTCGGCCGGCTGTTCTCCACACTCGTGAGCCTGGACGACGTCGAGCGCGGCAAGCCGGAGCCCGACCTCTTCCTCGAGGCGGCGCGGCGTCTCGACGTGGACCCCGCGCGCTGCCTCGTCGTCGAGGACTCGGTGCACGGCGTGGAGGCCGCGCGACGCGCCGGCATGGTCGCCGTGGCGCTGCCGCCGCCGGACGACGACGGCGACGCGCACCGCGCGGCGGGGGCGGTGCGGTGCCTCACGTCGCTCGCGGAGCTCGACCCCGACGCGCTCGAGCGATGGGGGAGCGGAGGCGACTGACGCGCGGCGCGCCCCGGCGCGCGAGTTGTCCACATCGCCCGGAAACGCAGATGGGCGCCCCCCGGAGCTCCGGGGGGCGCCCACCGTCCGCCTTTCAGCGGCTCAGGACGCCTGGCGGCGTCCGACGATCACTTCCGGCGCGCGGCCTTCTTGCGAGTCGCCTTCTTCCGCGTGGCCTTCTTGCGGGTGGCCTTCTTGCGGGTCGCCTTCTTGCGCGTGGCCTTCTTGCGAGTGGCCTTCTTGCGGGTCGCCTTCTTGCGCGTGGCCTTCTTGCGAGTGGCCTTCTTGCGGGTCGCCTTCTTCCGCGTGGCCTTCTTGCGGGTGGCCTTCTTGCGCGTGGCCTTCTTGCGCGTCGCCTTCTTGCGGGTCGCCTTCTTGCGAGTCGCCTTCTTGCGCGTCGCCTTCTTGCGAGTCGCCTTCTTGCGGGTGGCCTTCTTGCGCGTCGCTTTCTTGCGCGTGGCCTTCTTGCGAGTGGCCTTCTTAGCCATGGTCAGGGGTCTCCACCTTTTGCAAAAGGATGTGTGAGGGGGCACACGCCCCTCGACTATGTGATCGGTGGGATGCGGGCGGGATGAAGCGCACGAACGGCGCGATGCGCGTCGAGACGACGTGCGCGACGGTGCGTCGAGTGCGTGCGCGTCGCGTGCGTCGCGCAACGACACGCGCGCGTCGTCGTGCACGACGCGCGTCGTGTCGGTTCACGAAACCCTTGGAACTCCAGGGTTTTCTTCCCGGCGTCTCCGCGACACGTCGCGGCGGTCGTCGTGCGCGACACGTGCGCCGCGCGTCGTCGCGAGCGCGGCGACGAGGTGTCCCGCGACGGTCGAAATTTTTTCCGGAATTCGGTCAAAAAACTCCCCGATCCAACCGCGCAGACAGGGGATGGTCGGAGATCGCGTTCGTCGTGGGTGTTGACACGACGCGTCGGGGAATGTTCTCTCTGAGCGCTCGTCGTGACGTCGCGCGAGGATGCGTCGACGCGACACGACGGTCGGTGGCACCCGTAGCTCAATTGGATAGAGCGTCGGTCTACGGAACCGAAGGTTGGAGGTTCGAGTCCTCCCGGGTGTACCACTCCCTCTCCCCTCCTTATTAGGAGCGCCGACGGAGCGGGAGCGTCGCCGCGCCCCGCCTCGGGAGGCCGGCTCCCGGGCGGTCGGTCGGCGCCCTCCCTCCCGATGCCCGGACCCCGTGTCGACCCCGACCCCCGAGCGCCTCGACCAGGCCCTGGCCTGGGCCCTGGAGGAAGCTCGCGCGGCCGAGGCGGCGTCGGAAGTCCCTGTCGGAGCCGTGGTTGTGACGGCCGACGGCGAGGTCCTGGCCCGCGGGCGGAACGCCATGATCGGCCTCGCCGACCCCACGGCGCACGCGGAGCGGCTCGCGCTCACCCGCGCCTGCGCCGCGGTGGGGGCCCCGCGCCTCCCCCCGGGCTCGCTGCTCGCCGTGACCCTCGAGCCGTGCGCCATGTGCGCGGGCGCGATCGTCCTGGCCCGCGTCGACCACCTCGTGTTCGGCGCGCTCGACCCGAAGACGGGCGCCTGCGGTTCCCTGCGCGACATCGTGCGTGATCCGCGCCTCAACCACCACGTCACGCTCCACGAGCCCCGGCACGGCGAGGCGTGCGGACGGCTGCTCACGGAGTTCTTCCGCGCGCGGCGGGGAGGCGCCCCGCGCGACGAGCGACCGCCGACGTCCGGGCGGGCTTGAGCGGCCGCCTCGCCGTCCCTACGATGCCGGGCCGGTCGATGCCCAGGCAGAGACCGGTGCACGATCGTCGCGGAGAGATGACAGAGTGGCCGATTGTGCTCGCTTGGAAAGCGAGTGAACGGGTCAAACCGTTCCGAGGGTTCGAATCCCTCTCTCTCCGCCAGCTCCCCGCGCGCGGGAGCCGGTCGGGACAGGCAGGACCGGGGCGCACGGCGCACCCGGAGCGCGCGACACGATGCGTTGTGGAGAGGTGACAGAGTGGTCGATTGTGGCGGTCTCGAAAACCGTTGATCCGCAAGGATCCGTGGGTTCGAATCCCACCCTCTCCGCCACCGCACGTGTCTTTCCGAGCCCGCCGGGACCGCGCGTCCACGGTGGGGGTCGGTGGCGAGCGGAGCGCGTGAACCGGGTCAGGCCCTGACGGGAGCAGCCCTAAGCGCAGCCTTCGTTGTGTCGCCGACTCCCTCCGTCGGCGCGCGCTCCCGCTGGAGCCGCCGCGCGCGCGGCTGATAGACTCGCGTCGATGGCTGGCTACACCGTCCTCGCGATCCGCTACCGACCCCGCACCTTCGAGGAGGTGGCCGGCCAGGGAGACGTCGCGCGCGTGCTCCACGCCGCGATCCGCGACGGCCGCGCCGGGCACGCGTTCCTGTTCTCCGGGCCGCGCGGCGTCGGCAAGACGTCCATGGCGCGCATCCTCGCCAAGGCGTTCAACTGCCTCGACTCGACGGACGGCCTGCCCTGCGGCGCCTGCAACGTCTGCAAGGCCATCGACGGCGCGGGCGACTGCCTCGACGTCGTCGAGATCGACGGTGCCTCGCACAACAAGGTCGAGAACGTCCGCGACCTCATCGAGAACCTGCGCTTCCGCCCGGTCGAGGCCCGCTACCGCATCTACATCGTGGACGAGGTCCACATGCTCTCGACGGCGGCGTTCAACGCGCTGCTCAAGACGCTCGAGGAGCCGCCGGAGCACGCGAAGTTCATCCTCGCGACGACCGAGCCGCTCAAGGTCCCCGAGACGATCCGCTCGCGCTGCCAGATGTTCGACTTCCGGCGACTCACGGCGGACGTCATCGCCGGGCACCTCGCGCGGATCTGCGAGCAGGAGGGCGTCGCGGTGCCGGACGGCCTGCTCGAGCGCGTCGCCCGCCACGCGAACGGCGGCATGCGCGACGCGCTCACGCTCCTCGACCAGCTCATCACCTTCGGCGAGGGCACCCCGAGCGTCGAGGACTTCGAGCGGCTCACCGGGCGCCTCCCGCCCGAGCTGCTCGAGTCCCTCGTGCGGTCCGCGCTCGCGGGCAGCGTCGACGAGGTCGTGCGCGGCGCGGGCGACGCGCTCGGTCGCGGTGCGCGGCCCGCCGACCTCCTGGGCCAGCTCACGGACCTCGTCGAGGGCGTGCTCGTCGCGGCCGCCGGCGGCGAGCCCGCCGACCGCACGCCGGAGGAGCGCGCCGCGCTGTCCGAGCTCGCCGGCGCGACGCAGGTGGACCACCTCGTCGCCATGCTCGACGTGCTCGTCGAGGCGGCCGAGCGGCTCAAGCGCCGGCACGACGGCCGGCTCGTGGTCGAGATGGCGCTCATCACGTGGGCGCGGCTCGCGCACCTCCAGCCGGTGGCCGACCTGCTCGCGGGCGCGCCGCCGCCCGAGCCGCGCGCCGCGCCGACGCCGACGCGTCGCGAGCCACCGCGCGAGGACGCGCGGCCGGCCGCGCGATCCGCCGCGCCGACGAGCGCGCCGTCCCGTGACGACGACGCGGCGGCCGCCGCCGGTTGGCCGGCCGAGGGCGGCGGCTCGACGTCCGACCGTCGGGCGAAGCCCTCCGGCGGCGGGCGGTCGCAGGCCGCGCCTCCCGCCGCGCCGCCCTCCGAACCGGCGGCGCCCGCCGACTTCCGCGCCCGATTCCTCGAGGCGCTGCCCACGCGTTCGCTGCGCCTCGAGCTCACCCGTTACCCGCGCGTGAGCGTCGAGGGCGACGCGCTCGTGCTCGGCCTGCCTCCCGACGGCCCGTCGCCGCTCTACGACCCGACGTCCGACAAGGCGCTCGCGCGCCAGCTCGTCGAGGTCGCGTCCGGGATCGAGGGCCGCCCGCTCTCGCTGCGGGTGGGGCGGGGCGCTGGGGGCGGGGGCCCGGGGAGCGGGGGCGGCGGCAGCGGCGGCGCGAGCCCTGCGCCGCGCGCCGGGTCGGGCGGCGGCGGCATCCAGAAGGCCGTCGAGGACCAGTGGCCGGGCGCCGAGAGAGTCGACTTCTAGCCGGACCTGCGGCACGATCGGGGAGAGAGCCCCCGCCGCGACGCCCCGGAGCGCCCCATGGACTTCCGCCACCTCCTCGAGAAGGCCAAGAACCTCGAGAAGGCCCTCGCCGAGCTCGACGAGAACCTCAAGAGCCACGAGTCCGAGGGGAGCGCGGGGTCGGGCGCCGTGCAGGTCAAGGTGAACGGGGCGGGCGACGTCGTCGCGATGGTCATCGACCCGGAGCTCGTCGCCGCGGGCGACGTCGCGCTCCTGCAGGACACGGTGCTCGCCGCGCTGCGCCAGGCGACGGAGGCGAGCCGCGCGTATCGCGAGGAGCAGCGGGCCCGGCTCGTCGGCGGCCTGCAGCTCCCCGAGTTCTGACCGGCATGGCGTACCCCCCGGCCGTCACCCGACTCATCGACGCGTTCAAGACGCTGCCCGGCGTCGGCACGCGCACCGCCGAGCGGCTCACGTTCCACCTGCTGCGCGCGCCCGCGAAGGAGGTCTCCGAGCTGGCCGACGCGCTCGTCGCGCTGTCGTCGAGCGTCGTGGCCTGCGAGCGGTGCCACAACCTCGCGCACAGCAACCCGTGCGCGATCTGCAGCGACGAGGCGCGCGACGGCCGGCGGCTGCTCGTCGTCGAGCAGCCGCGCGACGTGCCGGCCTTCGAGGACGCGGGCTGGACCGGCCGCTACCACGTGCTCCTCGGGCACGTGAACCCGCTCGAGGGCATCGAGGCGCGCGACCTGACCATCGACGACCTCGTCGCGCGCGTCGAGGAGGGAGGCGTCGAGGAGGTCGTGCTCGCGACGAACCCCGACTACGAGGGCGACGCGACCGCGCTCCACGTGCGCAAACGGCTCGCCGACCTCGACGTCGCCGTGTCGCGCATCGCGCGCGGCGTCGCCTCGGGCAGCGCGATCGAGTACAGCAACTCCGCGATGCTGTCCGATGCGTTGAGCGGACGCTCCCGCATGGACGACCGCTCGTGAAGCTCGGCCTCAACCAGTCCGTCCGCACCGACCTGCAGCTGCGGTTGTCGCCGCAGATCCTGCAGCGCATCGAGGTGCTCCAGCTCCCGGCGCTCGACCTCGCCGCGATGGTCCAGCAGGAGCTCCAGGAGAACGAGGTGCTCGAGGTCGACAACGACCTCGCCGACACCGAATCCTCGGCGGACGACGACGGCTCCGACGAGCGCCTCGAGGAGCTCTACAACGAGGACCCGGAGTGGACGCCGGCGCGCAACGACGACCGGATCTCGCGCACGGACTACCTCGAGGCGGTGAGCGCCGCGCCGATCACGCTGCTGGACCACCTCACGGAGCAGCTCGACGTGCTCGAGCTCGACGCGCGGGAGCGCGCCGTCGCGCACGCCATCCTCGAGGCGATCAACGACCGCGGCTGGCTGGACATCGACCTCGCGGACCTCGAGGTGCCGGACCTCGACCCGCCGCCCACGGACGAGGAGCGCGAGCACGCGCTGCACCTCGTGCAGGCGCTCGAGCCGGCGGGCGTGGGCTGCCGCGACCTCGAGGAGTGCCTGCTGCTCCAGCTCGACGACGCGCGGCCGGACTACACGCTGCTCGTGACGCTCGTGCTCCAGCACCTCGACGACATCGCGCACAACCGCATCCCGCGCATCGTGCGCGACACGGGCGAGAGCGTGGAGACGGTGCTCGCCGCGATCGAGGCCATCAGCCACCTCGACCCCGTGCCCGGTCGGCGCTTCGGCCGCACGGAGGTCCCGCACGTGCGGCCGGACGTCGTCGTGTCGCGCGTGGGCGACGGCTACGAGATCGCGCTCGAGAACGACTGGATCCCGTCGCTCACGATCTCGCGGGCCTACCTCGACCGCGCGCGTGACCGCAGCCAGCCCGCCGAGCTGCGCAAGCACATCCGCGGCAAGATCGAGAGCGCGCAGTCGCTCATCGACGCGGTGGAGCAGCGCAAGAACACGCTCTTCCGCGTGGCGAGCGAGCTCGTGAACCGCCAGTCGGAGTTCATCGACCACGGCAAGGCCGCGCTCCGCCCGCTCCGCATGCAGGAGGTCGCCGACGCGCTCTCCGTCCACGTGAGCACGATCAGTCGCGCCATCAGCGGCAAGTACATGCAGACGCCGCGCGGGATCGTGCCCATGAAGGAGCTCTTCACGGGCGAGGTCGCGACGACCTCCGACAGCGACGCCGACACGGCGTCCCGCGCCTCCGTGCAGGAGCTCGTGCGCAAGATCATCGACGCCGAGGACAAGGCGAAGCCGCTGTCCGACGAGGGCATCGTGCGCATCCTCAAGGACGAGCACGAGCTCGACATCGCGCGGCGCACGGTCACGAAGTACCGCAAGGCCATGAAGATCGGCTCGTCGCGCGCGCGCCGGGTCTACGGCTGACCGGCGGGTGGTTGGCGAACGGGCCGACTTGGGCGAACGGGCCGACCTGGGCGCACGGGCCGACGCGGGCGCGCCGGGCGACGACGCGCCGCACCGCGACGCGGCGGAGACGCCGCGACGCTGCCTGACCCTCGCCTACGACGGCGCGGGCTTCTCCGGCTGGCAGGTGCAGCGCGACCGGCGCACCGTGCAGGGCGTGCTCGAGGAGGCGCTCGGGCGCGTGCTCGGGGAGCCCGCGGTCCGGGTCCAGGGCGCCGGCCGCACGGACGCGGGCGTGCACGCGCTCGCGCAGGTCGTCCACTTCGACGACGCGCGCGGGCTCCCGCTGCGGCGGCTCGCGGGCGCCCTGGCCGGGGTGCTGCCCGAGGACGTGCGGCCCGTCGGCCTCGTCGCGGCGCCGGCCGGCTTCCACGCGCTCCACGACGCCGTCCGCAAGACCTACGTCTACCAGCTCCACCTGTCGCGTGCCGAGGGCGGGGAGCGGGCCGTCGAGCGGTCGGTGCCCCCGCTGCGCCGCGGGACGCACCACGCGGTCCGCGCCGACCTCGACGTGTCCGCCATGCGGCGCGCGGCCGCCGCGCTCGTCGGCACCCACGACTTCACGACCCTCAGCAAGGCCATGCCGAAGGAACGCGGGACCGTGCGCACGGTCCACGCCGTGCGGGTGCTGCGCGGTCCGCGGGCGCTGCGGATCGTCGCGACGGGGGAGGGCTTCCTCTACGGGATGGTCCGCCTGCTCGCCGCGCTGCTCGTCGACGTGGGCCGGGGGAGGACCGCTCCCGAGGCGGTCCCCGAGCTGCTCCGGGCGGCCGACCGGGCCCTCGCCCCGGCGTCCCTCCCGGCCCGCGGACTCGTCCTCGCCCGGGTCGACTACGCCGACGATCCGCGGGGGCGCGCGCGGCGGCGCGGACTGCTATCCTGACACGGACCTCGGCCACCGTCCGGACACGGCACCACGGACGGACGACGTCGTCGAGGCGACCAGATTCCCGGGAACCGCACATGACGTTGCGAATCGATCTGACCGACCGGCACGCGCAGCACGCCGACACGGTCAAGGACTACGCGCGCGAGAAGGTCGAGAAGCTCACGCGTTTCTTCGACCAGGTCCAGCACATCGAGATCGTGCTGGACAAGGAGCACGACGACCACTCGGTCGAGGTCATCGTGTCCGCGAACAACCACATGCACTTCGTCGGTCACGCCACGAACCCGTCGGTCATGGCGTGCATCGATCGCGTGGTCGACAAGCTCGAGCGGCAGGTGCTCAAGGCCAAGGAGCGGCTGCGCGACCACCACCGCGGGGAGGGCCCGCGGGCCACGACATGAGCGCGCCGGTCCCGGATCTGGAGGTCTTCACGCGCGAGTCGGTCCTGCTGGACCTCGCGGGTGACACGAAGGAGCAGATCCTCGAGGTGATCGTGGACCACGCGATCGCGTCGAAGGCGCTGCCGAGGACGCGCAAGGAGCAGGTGCTCGAGATCCTCGTCGAGCGCGAGGGGCGCGGCAGCACGGCGTTCGGCAAGGGCATCGCCGTGCCGCACGCCCGCGTCGCGGGGCTCCGCAAGTCGGTGGGGGTCGTCGCGCGGTCGGTGGAGGGCGTGGACTTCAAGTCCATCGACGGCGAGCCGGTGCACGTGTTCCTCATGCTCATCTCGCCGGAGAGCCGGGCGGACGAGCACCTCGCGACGCTGCGCTGGATCAGCCAGTCCGTCCGCGACCCGGACTTCCTGAGCTTCATCCGCCAGGCGCGGTCGCCCGAGGACGTGCTCGACGTGCTCCAGGAGCGGGCGCCCTGAGCGGCGTCCCCGAGGCGTCGGCGCGGGTCACGATCGTGAACCCGCAAGGCCTCCACGCCCGGCCGATCAGCGAGTTCGTGAGGACGGTCGGGCGCTTCGGCGTCACCGTGCGCGTGCGCGGCCCGGGCGGCGAGGCGGACGGCGCGAGCGTCCTCGACATGATGCGCCTCCAGGGCACGGTGGGGAGCGAGCTCGAGATCCTCGTCCGCGGCAGCCGGGCCGAGCAGGCCGTCGAGGCCCTGCACGCCCTCGTCGCGGGCGGATTCGGCGAGCTCTAGCGGCGCCCGACGGCCGCCCCCGGCCGCGCGAGGGGGCGCTCCGGCGCCGGGCTCGACGCGCTTCCCCGGCGGGCGCTTGTCCTGGACCCGGCGACGACTATCCTGTCCCGATCGGTCGGCGGCACCTCGGAACGGATCCGGGACGGCGCCCGACCCTGGACGGGACCGATGCTCGACGACGCCCGCTTTCCCATCGCCCTCTGCGTCTCCAAGGACGGAGACGCCCGGTTCATGGGACAGCTCGACTTCGCGCGCCTCGTCGATCGCTCGCTGCGACGCAGCGGGTTGCCCGTGATGTACACGCAAGGATTCAACCCACGGATCAAGCTGGCGTTCGCGGAGGCCCTCCCGTTGGGGGTGGCCTCGACCGGCGAATGGGTCGGCCTGATCCTGACCGAGGACCTCGCGCCGGAGTCGATCCGCGCGGCACTGGAACCCGCGCTCCCCGGGAGCGTGCGGCTGGTGGACGTCCGCCGGGGTGAGCCCCCGGCGCCGCCGTCCGTCGTCCGGTACCGCCTGGAGCTCCGCGCCGGAGCGGGGTCCGCAGCCGACGCGCTCACCGAACTGCTGACGCGCGACGTGTTCCACGTGGAGGACCGACGCCGCGAGCGCACCGCCGATGTCCGGGCGATGCTCCGCGGAGGTCGACTCGAGGAGGACGGGACGGGTTCCCGCCTCCTGCTGGAGCTCGTCGCCGTGGACGGACGTCCCCCCCGAACCGCCCTGCTCGCCGAGGCTCTCGGCCGGCTCGCGGCGGAGGAGGGGGGCGAACCCCCGGTCTTCGGGACGTCCACGAAGCTGGCGGCGGCGGAGCGACGTCAAGGAGCCGAAGCATGGCAAGACGCCGCAGAGGGAATTCCGGAGGAGGAGGCAGCCGCAAGCTCCTCATCAACGCCAGCGAGCCGGAAGAGAGCCGGATAGCGATCGTCCAGGCGGGTCGCCTCGAGGAGTACTACATCGAGCGCGGGTCCCTGGGCAGCACGCTGGGCAACATCTACAAGGCGAAGGTCACGAACGTCGAGAAGTCGATCGGCGCGGCCTTCATCGAGTTCGGGCACGCGCGCCAGGGCTTCCTGCACGTCTCCGACCTGTGCATGGCCGCGGTGGGGGACGAGGCGAAGGAGCTGCTCGCCACCGTGCAGGCCGCGCGCGAGGTCGCCCACGACGAGGACGTCGTGGAGCCCGAGGCGAAGCGCACGACGAAGGACGCGGAGGCCGCGGGCGACGACGACGAGGCGCCCGAGGACGACGCGCCGGCCGAGGAGACGGCCGCCGCGGATGACGACGCCGGCGCGGACGAGATCGACGACGCGGACGACGACGACGTCGACGAGGCGCGGGACGCGCTCGACGACGACGACTCGGACGACGACGACGAGGAGGAGGACGAGGAGCACGCCTACAGCCCGGACGACGTCGTGGACCCCTGGACGGGTGACCGCGACGAGCTGGGCCGCGGCGGGCGCGTCCAGGACCTCGGCAGGAGCGACGAGGCGGTCGAGCTCGACGACGACGCCGACGAGGACGACGAGACGGAGACGTCGGAGGACGACCTGCCGGAGATCCACGTCGCCGCCGACGACGAGGACGAAGACGACGCGTCCGACGACGATGACAGCGACGACGCGGACGACGACTCGGACGACGACGACAGCGACGACGCGAACGACGACAGCGACGACGAGGACGAGGACGAGAAGCCCGCCGCCTCGCGCCGTCGCCGCCGCGCCCCGCGCGCGGAGGACGACGACGCGGACGAGACGACCGACGAGGACGGCGACGACGCCTCCGACGACGAGGAGGGCGGCGGGTCGTCGCGCTCACGCGGAGGTCGGCGTCGCCGCGGCGGACGCCGCCGTCGCGGCCGGCGCGGCAGCAAGGCGTCCACGGACTCCCCCGACGAGGAGGGCGGCGTCGCGACGGCGACCGAGCCCGCGAGCGAGGAGGACGACGACGGCGACGGCAAGGGCCGTCGGCGCAAGCGCGGCGGGCGTCGCGGCGGCCGCCGCGGCGGCCGTTCGCGGGGCGGCAAGGGAGGCGGCCGGCGCGACCCGCGCCAGATGCCGGCCATCGAGGAGGTCCTCCAGAAGGGCCAGGAGGTCGTCGTCCAGGTCATCAAGGACGGCATCGGCACCAAGGGGCCGACGCTCACGACCTACCTCTCGATCCCCGGTCGCTTCATCGTGCTCATGCCCGGGATCCACAAGCGCGGCGTGTCCCGCAAGGTGACCAACAACGCGGACCGCGAGCGGCTCAAGAAGATCGTCGCCGGGCTCGAGGCGCCGGAGGGCCTGGGCTTCATCGTGCGCACCGCGGGCAGCGGCTGCACGCAGGAGGACCTGCAGCGCGACCTCGACTACCTGCTGCGCCTCTGGTCGCAGATGCAGAACCGCGCGACGAACAACAAGGCGCCGGTGCTGCTCTACCAGGAGAACAACCTGGTCATCCGGACGCTGCGTGACCTCTACGACGGCGAGGGCGAGATCGTCATCGACGACGAGGAGACCGCGAACGTCGCGCGCGACTTCATCGGGCAGATCATGCCCGACAAGGTCTCGAAGATCTCGACGTACAAGGACGAGAAGCCGCTCTTCAGCCACTACGGCATCGAGACGGAGCTCGGTCGGCTGCTCGAGAGCCGGCTCGAACTCAAGTCGGGCGCGTCGCTCGTCATCGAGCAGACCGAGGCGCTCGTCGCGATCGACGTGAACTCGGGACGCTTCAAGCCGGACCAGAACAAGAACATCGACGAGACGGCCTTCGCGGTGAACTGCGAGGCGGCCGTGGAGATCGCGCGCCAGCTCCGGCTGCGCGACCTCGGCGGCGTCGTCGTGATCGACTTCATCGACATGCGGTACGAGAAGCACCGCAAGAAGCTCGAGAACCTCTTCAAGGACGAGCTGCGCAAGGACCGGGCGCGCATCAAGGTCGCGCGCTTCTCGCCGTTCGGCATCCTCGAGATGACGCGCCAGCGCGTGCGGCCGAGCCTCAAACGGACGGTGCACCAGAAGTGCCCGTACTGCGAGAGCACCGGCTTCATCCCGTCGGACGAGACGTCCTGCCTCAACGCGATCCGCAAGGTGCGCGAGAACATGTGGCGCCCGGGCTCGGTGCTCGTCGTCACGGTGCGCCCGGAGGTCGCGGAGGCGGTGCTCAACACGCAGAAGAAGGTGCTCGTCGAGCTCGAGACCCAGAGCCGCAAGCAGATCTTCGTCCGCGCGGACCACCGCCTGGCCTACGAGGACATCGAGGTCCGCGCGATGATCGCCCTGCCGGACGACGTGGACCACCGGAGGGCCTGAGCTGGGGGCGTCCGGTCCGGCCCGGCGCCGCTCCCGGCCCCGGCTCGGTCTCGGCCTCGGCACCGTGCGCCCGCGAGCCCGACCCCGACCCTCGCGCCGGTCCGATGCCCAGAACCCGAGACCAGGACCTTCAGCCGCCGAGGGCGCAGCCCTCGGCCGGCTGCAAGGTCCCAGCTCCCCCGACACCAACTTGACCTCGAAGGGGCCGTCCGTAGGATGGGGCGCCTTCGTGCCCGGAGATCCGGGCCGAGGAACCCGTGAACTCCAGTAGCCCGAACACCCCCTCGCAGCGGAGTCCCGCCGTGCAGGCCATCATCGACGATCGCGGACGGCAGTACGTGGTGCACGACGGGGACACCCTCGTGGTCGACCACATGCCCGGGCTCGAGCCCGGCGGCGAGGTCGTCTTCGACCGCGTGCTCGCCGTGGACCAGACCTTCGGCACGCCGACGGTCGAGGGCGCGGCGGTGAAGGGGGTCGTCGCGGAGCACTTCCGCGACAAGAAGATCCGTGTCGAGAAGTACCGTCGCCGCAAGGACTACCGGCGGCGCAAGGGTCACCGCCAGGACTACACGCGGCTGACCATCACCTCCATCACGAAGTAGGTCCTCTCCCGGACGGCCGGCGCCTGCCGGCACGACCCGCACCCGACGAACAGGCGGCGACGACATGGCACACAAGAAGGGACAGGGCTCCACCCGCAACGGACGCGACAGCAACCCGCAGCACCGGGGCATCAAGCGCTACGGCGGGCAGCAGGTGAGCGCGGGCACGATCCTCATCCGTCAGCTCGGGACGAAGTTCAAGCCCGGCTACAACGTCGGCCTCGGTCGCGACTACACGCTCTTCGCGCTGCAGGACGGCACGGTGCGCTTCGGCACGGGTCGTCGCGTGCACGTGGACCCGGTCGCGAGCTGACCGGGAGCGCCCGACGGGCGCGCCGCGCCGACGAGGCGCGCGACCGCACCGCAGGCTGACCGATGTTCATCGACGAGACCGAGATCACGGTCTCCTCCGGTCGCGGCGGGGACGGCATGGTGTCCTTCCGGCGGGAGAAGTACATCCCGCGCGGGGGGCCGGACGGCGGGGACGGCGGGCGCGGCGGCGACGTCCTCCTGCGGGCGACGATCCACCGCAACACGCTCGCGGGCATCCAGCACCTGCGGCACTACAAGGCGCAGAGCGGTCGGCCGGGCGGCACGGCGAACAAGCACGGCAGGAACGGCGAGGACCTCGTGGTCGAGGTGCCGGTGGGCACGCTCGTGCGCGACGCCGAGCGCGGGAACGTCCTGCGCGACCTCGACGAGGACGGCCTCGAGGTGGCCATCGTCCGCGGCGGGAAGGGCGGGCACGGCAACAAGCACTTCGCGGGGCCGACGAACCAGGTGCCGCGGCGCGCGACGCAGGGGCGGCCGGGCGAGACGCGCCGGCTGACGCTCGAGCTGCGGCTCGTGGCCGACGTGGGGCTCGTCGGGTTGCCGAACGCGGGCAAGTCGACGTTCCTGCGGCGGGTGAGCCAGGCGCGGCCGAAGGTCGCCGACTACCCGTTCACGACGCTCGAGCCGGTGCTCGGGCTCGTGGAGCGGGACGACGACGGCCTGGTCATCGCGGACATCCCCGGCATCGTGGAGGGCGCGCACGAGGGGGCGGGGCTGGGACTGCGCTTCCTGCGGCACCTCCAGCGGACGCGGGTGCTCCTGCACCTCGTCGACGCGGCGGCCGGGCCGGAGCAGGCGGTCGCGGACTGGCGCACGATCCGGGAGGAGCTCGAGCGCTCGGAGCACGGCCTGCACGAGCGGCCCAGCGTGCTCGCGGTCTCGCGGGCGGACACGGTCGCCGAGGCGGAGGAGGTCGCGGCGGCGCTCCGGGAGGTCGCCGGCGAGGCGCCCGTCGTGCTGTCCTCGGCGACGGGGCGGGGCGTGGACGAGGTCCTCGCCCGGGTCTCGCGGGTGGTCGACGAGGCCCGGGAATCCGGGAAGAGCGCGGGCGACGCGGCGTCCAAGGACCCACGCTCCGGTTGAACGGCCGCACGCCGACCGGCACGCTGACCCCGTTCCGACGCCCTCCGGGAGAGTCGCGCCCGCCATGAACATCCGCCGCCTCAAGAGCCTCCTCTGGTTCACCGTCGTCCTGGCGCTGGCGCTCGCCGGCTACACCTTCTGGGACATCTTCCAGGGCAAGAAGGCGCAGCGGTACGAGGCCAAGGACCCGCAGTACTTCGAGGACCTGCTCTTCAGCGAGCACGACGACAGGCGGACGTACCAGATGGGTCCGACGTCCTACGCCGAGGCGGACTACGAGCAGATCTGGCTCGCACGCGTCGACGGCTCGGTGCCGCCGAGGCCGGAGGAGGAGCTCCAGCGCAACCAGCAGCGCAAGGAGCCCGAGAAGCCGAAGGCGCCGCCCATCGACAGCGTGCTCGAGGTGGGCATGCTCGTGTGGAGCGTCGACCCGCTCAACCGGCTCGTCGCCGTGGAGTACGTGCAGGACGCCCCGGGGCTGCCCGCCGACGTGAGCAAGCTGCGGCGCCTGCACCTCACCGAGGGTGAGCCGCTCAAGTCGCCCTACGACCGCGAGCCGTACAACGGGCGCGTCGTGCGGATCGACCCGCAGGAGGTCGTCTTCCACTGGGGCGAGGGCGAGGTCACGGTGTCGCCGGGGCTCGACTCGGCGGGCGACGGCATGCCCGTGGACCGCGTGACCTTCGCGACGACGGTCGACCTCAGCGCGGAGTTCGACTCCTGGCCCGAGCAGACGACGCGGCGCGACGACGGGAGCTTCGTCGTCGGCTCGCAGGACCTCGAGCAGTTCGCGGGCGGGGGCGAGGCGCTCCAGCAGCAGCTGCGCGCGCGGTCGATCACGCCGACCGGCGGCGGCCGTTCGTTCCTGGAGCTCACCGAGGTGGAGCCGGGCTCCATGCCCTCGCGCTTCGGGTTCCAGACCGGCGACCGCATCCTGTCCGTCAACGGACACCCCATGAGCTCGATGGCGGAGGCCATCGCCTGGGGCAAGGCGCACCCGAACGAGCCGCAGTACACGGTGGTCTGGGAGCGCGCCGGCAAGCAGCAGACGACGATCGTGCACGCGCCGTCGTCCTGACCCCGGTGCGTCCGCCGCCGTGCTGACCGTCGACGTCGGCAACTCGTCCGTCGGGCTCGGGGAGTGGACGGGAGGGCGCGTCGTCGTGACGCGCTGCGCGGACCTCGACGAGGCCGCCGCGCGGATCGCGGAGCGGGGCGCGACGTGCGTCGGGATCACGGTGTCCGTCGCGCGGTGGCGCGCGCTCGAGGAGGCCGTCGTCGCGCGGTCCGGCCCGGCGTTGCGGAGGCTCGGCGGCGTGCCGCTGCCCGTCGCCGACCCGCGGATCGCGGAGACGGCGGGCGCCGATCGCCTGGCGGCCGCGGTCGGCGCGCTGCCGGGGCC
>JAUIEF010000096.1 GCA_030428785.1 bacterium | reverse complement strand
GGCGATGCCTGAGCATCGCCGAGGATCCGACAACGCAGAGCCGGCCGCGCACGGCCGCGCTCGGCGCCGCATGACGCCCCGTCCGGCCGGAGCGCGCTAGACGAGCGTGTCTTCGTCCGACTCGCGCTTGCGCTGCTTGTTCTGCTGCTTGAGCAGCGCGCGCTCCTGGCGGCGGAGGCGCTTCTCCACGCGCTCGCGCTGGCGGGCGTCGAGGGACTCGCCCTCGGGGACGTCGCCGAACTCGTAGCCGTCGTCGCGGCCGTAGCCGTAGCCGTAGTGGCCGGCGTCGACGCGGTCGGGGATGAGGCCGGTGAGGAAGCTGCCGAGCACGCGGCCGCCCGCGGTGTTGATGTTGTCGATCGTGCGGTTGACGAGGTTGCGCGGCGTGTCCTGGAGGCGCACGACGACGAGCGCGCCGTTCACGAGCGCGGAGACGACGCAGGCGTCGGTCCACGGGTGCACGGGCGGCGCGTCGAGGATGATCCACGAGTAGCGGCGCTTGAGCTCGTCGACGAGGTTGATGAAGCGGTCGCAGCCGAGCAGCTCGGACGGGCTGTCGGGCTCCGCGCCGGCGCAGATGAGGTCGAGGTTCGGGATCACGGACGGCACGCGGACCTGGTTGAGGGACACGTCGCCCTTGATGAGCTCGGTGACGCCGCGGTCCATGTCGACGCCGAAGGCCTTGCCGATGCCGGGCGCGCGCGAGTCGAGGTCGAGGAGGCAGACCTTCGTGCCGGGGACCTCGGCGAGGCAGGCGGCGAGGTTCGCGGCGGTGATCGACTTGCCCTCGCCGCGCTTGCTGCTCGTGACGACGATCGCCCAGGGCGCGCCGGCCTTGTTGAGCGCGGTGAGGTTCGTGCGGCAGGCGCGGTACTGCTCGGCCTGGAGCCCGCTCGGGTCGTGGTACATGACGAGGTGGCCGTCGACCTTGGAGAGCAGGCCGCCCGGGCGCTCGAGCTGCGGCTCCTCCTCGTCCGGCGCGTGCTTCTCGGACGGACCGGGCAGGACCGTCGTCGCGGGGCCGTCGGTCCCTCCGGGGACGACGTGGGCGCGCGCGATGCTCTTCCGCGGCGGGTCGGCCGGGGCCTCGCCCGACGGCCCGCTGTCCGCGGAGGTGGTCTTCGAACCCTTCCGGAAGCGCCCGTCCTTCCCGCGGCGGGACCCCTGGCCGTCACGGCGCGAGGCGCCGTCGCCGGCGGATTCGGACGGATCGGGCGTGTCGGTGCTCATGGACGCTCTCCGGGCATGCCTCCCAATCGGGTGACGAGCCCGGCGGTCTTCAACAGAATCGGGTGGTCGTTGTCTCGGAGCGAGTCGGCGGCCCGGCGGCCGCGGCGCGCGAGCCGGCGGGCGGCGCCCTGCGCGAGCAGGAGCTCCTGCTCGAGGCGCTCCTCGCCGACGGTCGCGGCGCCCTGCTCGTGGAGGGCGGCGGCCCGGGACAGGACGGCGAGCTGGCCGTAGGCCGCGAGGGCCTGGTCGGCGAGCACGGCGCAGACGAGCTGCTCCCCGCGGAGGGCCTTGCCGTGCTCGCGGAGCGCCTTGGCGGAGGAGACCGCGAGCTCGGCCACGGCCATGGAGAGCGCGAGGGATTCGGCGCGGAGCGCGTCGGGGACGGGCAGCGGGTCGGGCGCCTCGGAGCCGTCGAGGATGCGGCCGTAGGGGTCGTCGCGGCCGGGCGCGCCGTCGGCGAGCGCCTTGCCGGGGCCACGCAGGCCGGTCGTCGCGACCATGATCCGCAGGATCTCGTTGGTGCCCTCGAAGATCATGTTCACGCGCGCGTCGCGGAGCATGCGCTCGAACGGGTAGTCGGTCGTGAAGCCGTTGCCGCCCGCGCACTGCACCGCGTCGTTCACGACGGACCACAGGACCTCGGTGCCGAAGACCTTGCAGAGCGCGGACTCGAGCGGCAGGTCGACGCCGTGTCGGTCCGCGAGGCCGGTCGTGAGGAACACCATGCACTCGAGCGCGTGCGTGTCCTGCGCCATGCGCGCGAGCTTCTCCTGGATGAGCTGGAAGTCCGCGATGGGCCGGCCGAACTGCTGCCGCTCGCTCGTGTAGGCCGCCGTCTCCTGGACGAGGTAGCGGCTCGCGCCGAGGCAGCCGCTCGCGAGGCCGGTGCGGCCGGTGTTGAGGATCTCGAGCGCGAGGCGGAAGCCGTCGCCGGGCTCGCCGACGAGGTTCTCGACCGGGACGACGACGTCCTCGAACACGAGCGGCACCGTCGAGCTGCCGCGGATGCCGAGCTTGTCCTCCTCCTTGCCGACCTCGTAGCCCATGCCGCGCTCGACGAGCAGGCAGGAGATGCTCGGGCGGCCGTCCTCGCGCACGTGGTCCGGCGTGCGCACGAAGAGCGTCACGAGGTCGGCGATGCCGCCGTTCGTGATCCACAGCTTGTTGCCGTTGACGACGTAGCTCGTCCCGTCTTCCGAGAGTTTCGCGGTGCACTTGAGCGACTGCGCGTCGCTGCCGGCGTCCGGCTCGGAGAGCGCGAAGCACGCTTTCAGCTCGCCCGTCGCGAGGCGCGGCAGGTACTTCCGCTTCTGCTCGTCGGTGCCCGCGAGGAGCAGCGCCTTGATGCCGATGGTCGAGTGGCCGCCGGACAGGATGGCCGTCGCGCCGTCCGCGGCGGCGAGGTCCATGCCGACGCGGCAGTACTGCGTCGCGTCGAGGTCGAGGCCGCCGTACTCCTCGGGGATGCGCATGCCGAAGAGGCCGAGCTCGGCGAGGCCGTCGAGGATCTCGGGGGAGACGGCGTGGGCCTTGTCGATCGCCTCGGGGTCGATCCGGTCCGCCGCGAACCGCCCGAAGGCGTCGCGGAACATGGAGAGGAGCTCGGCGCGCTCGGCGTCGAGGAACGGGTAGGGCTCGAGGGCGGGTCCCTCGAGCTTGCCGAGGAAGAGGGAGGAGACGATGGAGGAGGAGGTCATGCCCCCATCATCGGACGACGACGGCCGGGCACAAGACGCCGTCCGGCGTACGTCGGGGCGGGCGGCGGGCGCAGGACGCGGGCCGGCGCGCCGCGTGCGGGGAGCGCCCGCGGCGACCGTCGCGGCGCGTCACCGGAGACGACTTCTCGGCGCGCCGCTTGACCCCGGGGCGCGGCGCGGTGTCTCATGGCGCGGTCGACGAGCAGCCGTCGACGATGCTCTTTCACGTTCCGCTTCGTGTTCTCGGCCTCGGGGAAGACGGTGAAAATCCGTCACGGACCCGCCGCTGTGAATGGTGACGAAGGGTGCACGGGACGTGTGCGAACCCGACCGGATCGGAGGATCCGGCGGCGGAGCGCGCGCCCCAGCCACGACCCCGTCGCCGCGACGACCCCCCTCGGGGCGCCGCGGAGACGAGGTGGGAAGGCGCACCCGGAGGCAAGCCCCCGCGGGCGTCGCGCACGCGACGACCCCGGGGAAAGAACCATGAGTCAGAAGACCCAGCCGACGAATCGTTCGCTGCCGCCTCGGTGATAGGCCGGCCCGAACACTCGTTGGATCGTCCGCCGAACGTCCCGCCCGCACCCGCGGCGCGGAGGTTCGCGCGACGGAGGCCGCCCGGCACCCCGGGTCCTCGCACCGTGACCGGTGACGCGCAGCGTCGTCCGGGAGCGCGAGGGCCCGACGTCGAGGCGGCCTCCTCCGTTTCCAGGAGATCCACCTGCCAAGGACCCGTCCGCCGAAGACTCGTCGGCACGGGGCCCGGGAGCACGGGGTCCCCTCCACTCGGAGTCCAGCTCCATGCGTTCCTTCATGCTTCCGCTCGCTGTCGTCGTGCTGTCCGGCAGCGCCCCGGCGTCCGACTTCACGGTCCCGTCCGGGTTCAACCTCGAGAGCGCCGTCTCGGCCGGACCGGTCGTGGCGCAGCTCGCCGACGGGCGCGTGCTCGTCTCGACGGGCGTGTTCGGCGCCGACGCGCTCGGCGTGCTCCAGCCCGACGGTACGGCCCTGCCGTTCGCGACGGGCTTCGGCTCGCTCGCGGGCGTCGCGCAGTCGCCCGTCACCGGCGACATCGTCGTCGGCGACTCGCTCCTGCGCCCCGCGCTCTCCGTGCTGCGCGACCTCAACGGCGACGGCGACATGCTCGACGGCGGCGAGGTCGTCCCCTACGACGTCCAGCCGGGCGTCCTGCCGAACGGCCTCGCGCCGCTGCCCTTCGCGCTCTCCTTCGAGCCCGGCACCGACGTCCTCTACATGAGCGGCTCGACGCCGTTCAGCGGCATGGCCGCGACGCTGGGCGTCGTCTCGCGCTTCGCGGGCGGGACGGAGACCGTGTTCGCCGACGGCCTGGGCTTCGCGGGCAGCATGGCCTGGGACGACGGCGTGCTCCACGTGGCGGACCTCGACGCGACGACCTTCGTGGGGCGCGTGCTCGCGCTCGCCGACGGCAACGCCGACGGCGACGCGACGGACGCCGGCGAGGCGGTCGAGTTCGCGTCCGGGCTGAGCGGCGCGAGCGGGCTGGTCCGCGCGTCCGACGGCAGCTTCTACGTGTCCGGGCTGTTCGACACGGCCGGCGACTTCTCGGGCTGCATCGGCCGGCTCGCGCCCGACACGGACGGCGACGGCGTGAGCGACGGCCTCGTCGAGGCGTACTTCGACGGCTTCGTGTTCGCGGACGGGCTGACGCTCCTCGAGGGCCCGGGCGGCTTCACGCCGGGTGTCGCCGGTGACGGCCGGCTCTACGTGGGCGACTTCACGTTCCCGGCGGGCAACCGCATCATCCGCACGGCGCCGCACGCGACGACGAGCGTCGTCGGCACGATCGCGAACAACGCGACCTTCGACGTGGTCGTCGGCGGCGACCCGGGCGCGACGGCGTTCTCGATCGTGTCGCTCGACACGTCGGGCGCGACGCTGTCCGGCATCGGCGACGTGTGCACGGGCTTCGGCGGCGCGTTCCTCGTGCTGCCGCCGCAGGTGCTCGGCGCGAGCGGGCAGGCGAAGCGCACGATCCGCGTGGTCGACCAGCCGCAGCTCGTCGGGATGTCCGTCGCGATCCAGGGCGTCGTGTTCCAGGCCGGCGCGTACGGCCTGGGCGATCCGATCGTCGCCGTCATCGCCCCCTGACCGGAGGAGAGACCATGAACAGGACGCAAGGACTCCTCGCGGCGGCGGCCGCGGGCGCGCTCGTCGCGGCGGGCGCCCTCGACTGGCCGTACGCCGTGAGCATCGCGAGCCTCGTCCCGGGGCCGAACGCCTCGGGCGACCCGATGATCATGCTCGGCGCGCCGGACGGCGGCGGGCCCTACGACGGCTCGATGGACGTGTACCAGCTGGGACTCGGCGGCGAGGTGATCCTCGAGCCGGGGCAGCGCATCTGGGACGGACCGGGCACGGACCTCGTCGTGTACGAGAACCCGTTCCTGACGTTCGCCGGCACGCAGCAGGAGACGTGGGTCGAGGCGCTCAGCGTCGAGGTGTCGACGAACGGCATCGACTGGGTGCCGTTCCCGACGGAGTACACGGGGCCCGTGGGGCCGTTCGGTCTCTTCCAGGCGGTGCCCATGCACAGGTACCGCGGGTTCGCGGGCGTGTCGCCGGCGTCGGCCAAGGACGACCCGACGGCCGGCGAGTACGTCGAGCCGTCCGACGTCGTGCTCGGCGGCGGCGACGTCTTCGACCTCGCGGACCTGGCGGACCACCCGCTCGTGCAGGCGCAGATCGTGGACCTCCAGGACATCCGGTTCGTCAAGCTCACGGACGTCGTCGCCGGGCAGTCGACCGACTCGGAAGGCACCGTCGTGTGGGACTGCGGCGACACGCTCTTCGCGTGCGCGGACGTCGACGCGATCCACGTGAAGAACGGGTCCGGGTCGACCACGACCGGGCGGCCGTGGGTCGAGCTCACGATGGAGGACTACCCGAACGGCACGTACATGGTGCTCGAGATCGGCGACCCCGACGGCCTGTGGCAGGTCATCCCCGACATCAAGGCGAGCATCAACGGCATCGAGGGGAACTTCTTCAATCTGCTCCAGTACTTCGTCTTCCTCGAGCTCGACGACGTGCACGTGCGGCTCGCGGCCGGCCCGGTGGTCCCCGCGTTGCCGCCGTCGCAGTTCCGGGTGAGCGCGACGGACGTCGGCGGCCTCGTCGGCGGCGACGCGATCTACTTCCCGTAGTCGTGCGCGGCGCGCGCCGTCCCGCGCGGGGTCGCGCGGGGCGTGCGCGCGCCGATCAGTCGTTCCGCCAGGACGGCACGACCCACTCCCGGTTCGCCTCCCGGAACCCGGCCGCCACCTCCGGGGAGGCGAACTCGTACTCGTGGCCGGCCCGGCAGGTGCCGAGCTCGATCCAGCGCGGGCGCACGACGCCGTAGCCCACCGCGAGGAAGACGCTGCCCAGGACGACCGCGGGGCCGCGGACGCCGCCATCCCCGACCAGCCCCCACCGCTCCGCCAGCACGAACCCCAGGACGGCGGAGCCCAGGAGGAGCAGGCGGCGACCCCACGCCTGCCGCCGGAGCCGGCCGCGGCAGCCTTCCTCGCAGACCGGGACCGGTACGCGCGCCCAGCCGAACAGCCCGAGGACCGGTACGAGCAAGGAGAACACGCCGACGGGCGGCGACCGGAGCACGCGCGCGGTCGCGCCGTGCGCCGGCCCCTCGCACACGACGCACACGTCCGGCCAGGCCGGCTCGACGTCGCGCGACAGGACGACCGAGGTGGAGAACGGCACGACGGGGGCCTCCCGCGCCCGGGAACGGAACGGCGGCAGGATACCCGGTAGACTTCCCCCGCCGCCCGCGCGCCGCGCGGGGCACCGTGCCTCCCGGGACGTCCCATGAGCCTCGCCGACGCGCTCGCCCCCATCGTCGAGGACCTCGAGCTCGCGGGGGAGACGGCCGACGTCCTCGAGGCGCCGTCCGCGGACGAGGGCGTCGCGGCGACGATCGGCGCCGCCGTGGGCGACGGCCCGCTGCTCGTGAGCGTGCCGGGCGCGCCGTCGGACGAGCAGCTCGCTCGCCTGCGCGACGCGCTCTGGCCGACGGGACACCTCATCGCCGTGTACCGCGTGGCCGACGACGGCGCCGTCGCGCGCGTCGCGCTCCAGGGTCGGCAGCCGGTGCCCGGACGCGTCGAGGGCGGCGCGCGCACCGTGCTCTACGTGCGCGGTCGCGAGCACGCGCTGGGCCGCTCGACGACGCGCGCGAAGTTCGACGCGAACGCCGCGGGCTGGAACGGCGTGCCCGGCTCGCCGACCTACGGGCACTTCCGCTGGATGCGCAAGCTGCTCGCGGACGTCGCGGCGCCGGCGCGCGGGCAGCGCGTGCTCGACGCGGGCTGCGGCGCGGGCTGGGTCGGCATCGAGGCGGCGTTGAAGGGTGCGATGGCGTCGGCCTTCGACCCGAGCCCGGCCATGGTCGAGATCGCGAAGCGCAACGCGGAGGAGCAGGGCGTCGACCTCGACGCGCGCGTCGGCTTCGTCGAGGACGTGCCGTTCGACAAGCCGTTCGAGGTCGTGCTCAACAGCGGCGTCATCAGCTTCGCGCCCGACGCCGAGGTCTTCCTCGACCGGCTCGACGCGCTGCTCGAGCCCGGCGGCGTGCTCGTCATCGGCGACCTCAACCCGGAGTCGCGCGGGTTCGCGCGCCGGAGACGCCGCCCGCTGCTGCCCGCGCGCGAGCTCAACGGCCTGCCGCGCCCGCTCGTCGAGGAGAAGCTCCGCGCGCGCGGCTACACGATCGAGGGTCGCTGGTACTACCAGATCACCTTCCCGCTGCCCGAGCTCATGGCGCTCTCCGAGCAGCGGCTCAAGGGCCTGGGCTGCGGGCTCGCGCTGCTGAAGAACAAGGTCGCGACCTCGCTCGACCATGCGACGGGCTCGCGCGCCGCGCGCTGGTTCGACAGCTGGATCCTGCGCGCCCGGAAGGCGGGCGGCGACGCCGCCTGACTCGCTAGGCCAGCTCTTCCTGCCCGATGAGCTCGAGGCCCTTCTCGCCCAGGATCTGCGCGGCGGCCTCGATGTCCTCGACGTGCACCGCGAGCACCGGAGTGTTCGTCGTCGGGAGCACGAGCGAGTAGACGTAGTGCACGTTGAGCTCCGCGAGCAGCAGCGCGGAGAGCACGCGGCGGATGCCGTCGCTCGTCGTGGACGGCAGCGCGACGCCCAGGATGTCCGACTCGAACACGCTGTAGCCCTCGGACTGCAGCGTCTCCTTGTCGAGGCCCGGGCGGTCGACGAGCAGCCGGAAGACCGCGTGGTCGGCCGCCTCGATGATGCTGATGGCCCGGACCTCGAGGCCGTAGGCGTCGAGGCAGCGCGTGACCGTGAGGAGCGCCCCGAGGCGGTTCGCCACGAACACCGAGAGCTGCTTGACGAGCGGCGGCGAGCCGGCGGAGTCGTGGTCGAGGTCGTCCATGGGCGGGGATCCTAGCAGTCCGCGGGCCGGGGTCCGAGGGTGTGGTGGGCGTCGTCGGCGGGCTGATACGCTTCCCGCCTTTTCCCCGGCACCGGAGACCCGCCTCCCCGACGGCCCCCGGCGCCCCCCTCGCACGCTCCCGAAGGACGTCCCCATGGCGGATCGCAAGACGATCGTGGTGCTCGGCTCCGGCAAGGTCGGCCGGCTCGTGACCTGGTTCCTCGCGGACTGCGGCGACTACGACGTGGTCGCCGTCGACCGGGACGAGGACGCGGCGCAGCGCGCGATCCGCGGCGCCGACGGCCAGCCCATGGAGCATGCCTGCCACGAGGTCGCCGACATCGGCGACGAGCAGGCCGTCGCCGAGGTCCTCGGCAGGGCGGACTACGTCCTGAGCTGCGCGCCCTTCCACTGCAACCCGGCCATCGCGCGGGCCGCGCTGCGCACGGGCACGCACTACCTCGACCTCACCGAGGACGTCGCCGTCACGAAGCAGGTGCACGAGCTCGCGGACGGCGCGAAGACCGCCTTCATCCCGCAGTGCGGCCTCGCCCCGGGCTTCATCAGCATCGTCGCGAACGACCTCGCGAAACGCTTCGACTCGCTGGACGCGCTCAAGATGCGCGTCGGCGCGCTGCCCATCCAGCCGCACAACCGCCTGAACTACAACCTCACGTGGAGCACCGAGGGACTCATCAACGAGTACCGGCACCCGTGCGAGGCGGTCGTCGGCGGCAAGCTCGTCACGCTGCCGCCGCTCGAGGACTGCGAGACGATCACCATCGACGGCCTCAAGTACGAGGCCTTCAACACCTCGGGCGGGCTGGGCAGCCTCGCCGCGACGCTCGCGGGCAAGGTGAACAAGCTCGACTACAAGAGCATCCGGTACCCCGGGCACCGGGACATCCTGAAGATCCTCATGGACGACCTGAAGCTCCACGACGACCCGGACACCATGAAGCGCATCTTCGAGAAGGCGCTGCCGTACACGCACGAGGACGTCGTGCTCATCGTCGTGACGGCCACCGGCGACCAGGACGGGCGCTTCTCCCAGGAGTCCTACGTCAACAAGGTCTACAACGCCGAGGTGGGCGGCCGGCGCTGGTCGGCCATCCAGATCACGACGGCCGCCGGGCTGTGCGCCGTGCTCGACCTCCACGCGACCGGGAGGCTCTCCGCGACGGGCTTCGTGAAGCAGGAGGAGGTCGCCTTCGAGGACTTTCTCGACAACCGCTTCGGGCAGCACTACGGGCTGGGCCGCACGCTCGCGCCGATGGTCGTGGACGACTGAGCCGCGGCGCGGCCGCCGTCCGGCGCCCCCGCGACCGACGCATCGGATCCCGCCGCCGGATCGCCCGGGCCGTTCCGAGCCCGATTCCGCGGCGCAACGGGCCGATCCGAAGATAGAGCGCGGTCGATATCAAGATTATTCGAGCAGTGCTCGATGGTGGGGGTCCACACCCGGATCACCCATCCCGGATCACCCATCATGAGCCGTTCCCCCATCAAGCGCATCGCCGCGCTCCCGCTGACCCTCGCCGTCGTCGGCGTGGCCCTCATCGCCCTCTCCCTGCTGCCCGCGGACGACGCCGAGCGTGACGTCGCCCACGCGGACACCGAGGAGGTGCACGAGACCGTCGTCGCCGACTGATCCGTCCGCACCGCCCCCGCCGGAGGAGGAGAACCGCGGCGGAGGAGGAGGCCCCGCACCCCGGACGCCGCCGCGAGGGCGGCCGGGAGCGCGCGGGCCCGGACTCCCCTCACGGAACGGTCATTCCCCCGATTCCCGTTGAGGGCCGGCGTTGCCCCGGCCGATGAGGGTCCCCGACAGGACCCCGTCCCGGAGCGTCCCGACATGGGAGAGACGCGTCTTCTCGCGGTGAGCGACGACAAGGCCACGCTGGCCTTGCTCGGGCGTATCTGCCGCAAGCGCGGCTTCGACCTCACGCAGGCCGAGGACACGGACGTGCTGCGCAAGCACGTCGCGAAGGGGACGATCGACCTCGTCGTGCTCGACCTCGACACGCGAGGCGTCGACGGCGTGCGCATGCTGCACGCCCTCGCGGCGGGCCGCCTCGCGGCGCCCGTCATCCTCGTCAGCCAGTGTGACGACCGCACGCTCGACGCGGCGCAGCGCGTCGGCGAGCAGCGCGGGCTCCGCATGGGCCGCGCGCTCGTCAAGCCGCTCGGCGAGTCCGGCACCGTGCGCTCGGTGCTCGAGGCGCTGGGCATCCACGACCCGACGATCACCGCGGCGAACATCAAGCAGGCGATCGACGGCGACCAGCTCCGGCTGAACTACCAGCCGCTCGTCGACGTCGAGACGGGCAACGTGCGCAGCGTCGAGGCGCTCCTGCGCTGGGACCACCCGGAGTACGGGCACCTCAACCCCGAGCTCGTCGTGGACCTCGCCGAGGAGCACGGCCTCATCGGCCCGCTCACGGACTGGATCCTGCGCACGGCGCTCGGCGACGCGAAGACCTGGCGCAAGCAGGGCTGGGGCTTCCGCGTGGCGGTCAACGTCACGCCGTCGCTGCTGCGCGAGTCGGGCTTCGCCGACGGGGTGACGCGCGTGCTCGACGACGTCGGCGTGCCGTCCGAGGCGCTCGTGCTCGAGGTCACCGAGGGCCAGGCCATCGCCGAGCAGCTCGAGGTGCTCGAGACGCTCGCGCGCCTGCGCCTCGCGAACATCCGCCTCGCGATCGACGACTTCGGCACCGGCTACAGCTCGCTCGGCCGTCTGCACCAGCTGCCGTTCACCGAGCTCAAGATCGACAAGTCCTTCGTCATGGACACGCCAGGCGACGCGCGCGCCGAGATGGTCGTGCGCGCGATCGCCGAGCTCGGCCGCAACCTGGGGCTCACGGTCGTCGCCGAGGGCGTCGCGAACCGCGAGGCCTGGGACCTCGTCGAGGACATGGGCTGCGACATCGCCCAGGGCTTCTTCATCAGCCGGCCGCTGCCGGCGGACGAGCTCACCGAGTGGCTCTACCGCTGGGACGTGCCGACCACGGTCGGCTCGCGCCTGCCGGGCAAGTCCGCGGGCGCGAAGAAGCGCGGGACGGGCGAGGGCGGCGCGTCGACCGCCCGCACGAACGGCAAGCGCGGCGGTCGCGCGCGCATGCCCGCCAAGCGCCGCCGGTAGACACGCGGGGCGCCCGCCCCGGACGTGTCCGGAGCGCGAGCCCCTCGTCGCGGCAGGCCCGCGCCGCCCCGCGGACGGACCGCCCACCCGGATTCCCGGGACGTCGGCCGCTCCTCCGCGCGTCCGAGCGCCGACCGGAGCCGTCGGGCGGCCCCGCCCCGTCGACCGCGTTCGACGGAGGCCCCCGCCGTCGGGATCCTGGGAAATCCCTTCAGCGCCCGCCCGCTCCGGCGCGTACCCCCCCGCGAACCATGAACGAGCCCCGCACGGTCGCCTCGGTCGGTCCGGAACTGCTCTCCGCGGTCCTCGCGGGGGATCCGGAGGCCCTGGACCGCTGGTACCGCGCGGAGCACCCCGTGGTCTACCGCCTCTGCTTCGGGCTGCTCGCGCAGCCGGCGGAGGCCGAGGACGCCGCCCAGGACGCCATGCTCCGACTCCATGACCAGCTCCGCCGCTACGACCGCGCCCGGGCCTACACGCCCTGGCGCAACACGGTCGTGCTCAACCTCTGCCGCGACCGGCTGCGGCGGACGGCAACGCGGCGGGCGGCCGAGGGCACCGAGGACGGACCCGCGCTGCCGGCGCGGCTGCCGCGGCCGGACGAGGTCGCGGAGGCACGCGAGCTCGCCGACATGCTGCGCGCGGCCCTCGCGGCGCTCACCCCGCGGGAACGCGAGGCCTTCGTGTTCCGCGACCTGTCCGGGAACAGCACCGCGGAGACCGCCGAGGCGCTCGGCGTCACGGAGGCGACCGTCCGCTCGCTCACGACGCTCGCGCGGCGCCGGCTGCGCAACCTGCTCGGCCCGCGGCTCCCCGAGCTCGCGGGGACGGGAGGCGACGCATGACGACGCCCGGCCCTCGCGACAACCGCCACGCCGACGACGCCGGCCGCGACGACCCGCTCGCCGCGCTGGTCGACGCGTTCGCCTCCCTGCCGACGCCCGACGCCACGCCGGACCTCGACGACACCGACGCCTCGACGCGCGCGGCCGTCGACTGGACGAAGCGTGCGTTCGACGCGCTGCCGGTCCCCGCGCCCGACGTCGGCGTGCTGCGCGACGGTCGGCGCCGTCCCGCGTCGCCGCGCGTCGACGAGCGGTCGACGCCCGTCCACCCGCTCCAACCGCTCGCGCGGCTCGTGCCGCTGCGCTGGGCGCGCGCGGCCGCCGCGGCCGTCGTGTTCGCGACGCTCGCGTGGCTGCTCTCGACCGACGACGCGTCGACGGTCGACGTACCGCTCGTCGCCGACGGAGCGGGCGCGACGTCGACGGACGCGCGGACGCCCGCCGACGACGCGCCCCGCGACGCGACGCGCACGCCGACCGACGCGCGGCTCGCGCACGACACGGGCCGCGAGGACGCGCCGCCGCCCGCGCGCCGCGTGATCCCCGGCTTCCGCGAGGCGCCGACCGACGCCCTGGTCGCCGCCGCCACCACCGATCACCTCGAGGTGAGCTCCGGCCCCGTGCGGCTGGTGCTCGTGACGAACCGCCCGGGGCTGCAGCCCGGGCTCCCTCCCGACCTTCCCTGACGAGGACATCCCCATGACCGCGCTTCTCCGCAACAACCCCTGGCTGCTCCTGCCCGCGCTCGTGCTCGCCGCGCTCGGACTGTTCGCCCCGCCCGCCACGACGCAGCAGGACGTCACGCAACAGCCCGCCCGCGCCGGCTTCATCCAGCAGCCCGGGCGCATCGAGGTCGCCGCCGCCGAGCTGAAGACCTACTGGTTCACGCCGGCCCACGCACAGCCGCACGAGATCGAGAAGCTCGCGGCCCGCCTCTACGGCCGCACCCTCTGGGTGAAGGACCGCGGCACCGACGCCGGTCCCGTGCAGAACATCCAGCGGCTCGGCGACACGATCGTCATCTACGACACCGAGGAGTACGCGCAGCGGCTCGGCGAGGCGCTCCACGGCATGGACGAGGCCGCGAAGCGCGAGGCGGAGCAGCAGGGACACGTGATCCCCGAGATCGTCGTCGCCCACTGGGCGCCGGAGCACGTCGGGCTCAATACGGCCTTCTCCGCGCTCAATTCCTTCCGCCGCAACACGATGATGTCCGACGACTTCGGCACGCAGCAGGTGCCCAACATCGCCATCGTGAGCGACGTGGGGCAGCTCGTGCTCCGCGACACGTCCGCGCACGTCGAGCAGATGATCAAGGTGCTCGAGCGCATCGACGTCCCGGAGCAGCAGCTCTACGTGACCTGCCTCGTGATCCGCGGCGGCCCGAGCGACGTCGCCTCCGCGATGCCCGTCCCCGAGGAGGTCACGCGCAACCTCTCGAAGCTGGTGCCCTTCGACGAGTTCTCCTTCCTGTCGATGGGCGTCGTGCGGACGTCGGCGCTCGCCGAGAACCTCGGCATCAACATGGACGAGGGCTTCAAGCTCCACCTGCGGAACCACGGGTACGACGAGGTCGGACGCCGCCTGACGGCCGAGTGCTCGTTCACGAGCCGGTCCGGCCAGAGCTTCGAGACCCGCACGACGATCCGCTCCGGCGAGTACACGGTGCTCGGCGCGAGCGGCGGGAACCCGCTCTTCGCGGTGCTCAAGATCGAGCCCGTGGAGGACTGATCCGCCGGCCTGTCCGCGCCCGGGACGCCGGGCCGGACGGCGCCGCTCCCGGCCTCGACGTGCCCGGGAGCGGCGCCTTTCGCGTTCCGCACGCACGGTTCCGTCGCTTGCCGCGCCGCGGACGACCGTGTTAGAAGACCCGCATGTCCGCCCGGTCCCTGCTCCTGACGCTGGTCGCCCTGTCGGCCGCGCTCGCCAGCGAGCCCTTCCACGCCTGGCTCCACGCGGAGCACGGCGTCGAGTGGTCCGGGCACCGTGAGATCCACGGCGGCGACTGCGAGCACCAGCCCGAGCACCAGGCGCACGACGACTGCCTGCTCTGCGCGAACGGGCACGGCTCGTCGGTCACCCCGCCGCGGCCCGCGGCCTGCGACGCCCCGGCGACGTGCGTCACGACGCCGCCGGCGGACGCCCCGTCCCTCCGGCCGACGCTCGCGCTCGGCTCCCTCGGTGCCCGGGGTCCCCCGGTCCGCGGTTGAGGACCCGCCCGCTCCGCGCGGGCCCGTCTCCGACCGCCACACACTCCGACCGAGGATCCCGGACATGTCCGTCCACACCGCACGGGGGCGTCGCGCCCCCGCCGCGGGCCGCGCGTGCGGCCCGCTCCCCCGAAGCTCCGTTCCCCGCGCCGTCCGTCGCGACGGCGCCCCGTCCCCGCGCCGTCCGCTCGGCGCGCTCCCCCGCTCCGCCGCGCGCGCGCTGCTCCTGCCGTTCGCGCTCACCGCCTTCTCGGCGCCGCTCGCCGCGCAGCTCACCGACGACGAGCTCCGCGAGGCGCTCGAGCAGGCCCTCGCCACGATCCGCGACCTCGAGCAGCGCGTCGCCACGCTCGAGGCCGGCGGTGAGGAGGACCCGCTCGAGGCGCAGCTCCTGCGGCTCATCGGCGACGAGGAGGACGTCCCGCCCCAGCGGACCGTCTTCCCGAGCATCCTCAACCCGCGCATCGCCGTGTACATGGACACGGTCGCGGAGGCCGGCAACGCCGAGGAGCAGCTCGGCGAGGACGGCGACCGCTTCAGCCTGCGCGAGACGGAGGTCGACTTCCGGCTGCCGATCTCGCCGTTCGCGGAGGGCGTGCTCGTCACGACCTTCGAGGACATCGGCAACGGCGAGGTCGAGACGCTCATCGAGGAGGGCTACGCGAACATCAACGTGAACGGGCTGACCGGCATCGACACGCCGGCGCAGAGCAAGGTCGGCCGGTTCCGCGTTCCGTTCGGGCGCGACAACAAGCTGCACGTCCACGACCTCATCCAGGTGGACCGCAGCTTCCCCGTCATGAACCTCGTCGGCGAGGAGGGCCTCATCGGCGACGGCGTCGAGCTCACGCTGCCGCTCACGCACACCGAGGACGAGGACGGGCTCGGCAGCACGACGACCGTGTGGCTCGCCGTGGTCAACGGCGAGATGTTCACGGGCGAGGAGTCGCTGCTCGGCGGGCTCGCGGACGACGCGGGCGTCGGGCTCGACTCGGACGCGCCGGTGATCGTCGCCCGCGCCTCGCAGTACATGGAGCTCGACCCGCGCTCGGACCTCGAGATCGGCGCGTCCTACCTCGACCGGCTCGGCAGCGGCGCGGTCATGACCGACATGGGCACGAAGATCCGGCCGCGGATGTACGGGCTCGACGTCACCTGGCGCCAGCGCCCCGAGGAGAACCTCGTCGGGAGCTGGCTCGTGACGGGCGAGGCCGTGCAGACGGAGTTCGGGTACGGTCGCGCCACGGCGCCCGGCTTCCCGAGCGGCACGGACACGCGCCGCGGCTACTCGGTCACGGCGCAGCGGCAGATGACCAACACGACGTACGCCGGTCTGCGCTACGGCAAGACGGACGTGCTCGGCACGGCCATCGAGGCGTCGGACATCTCGCCGTACGTGAGCTGGTACCCCACCGAGTTCTTCCGCATCCGCCTCCAGGGCCAGCACATCGAGATGGACCCCGGCCGCAACGCGAACCGCGTGTTCATGCAGGCCACCTGGAACTTCGGCTCGCACAACCCCCACCCGTACTGGACGAACCTGTGAACACCGCCGCCACCCTGCTGATCGCCGTCGCGACGCGTCTGATCGTCGCCGCCGGTTCCCCCGCGGCGGCGGACCCCGCCGCGCTCGCCCCGCCCGTCCCGACCGCGGAGACCGCGGTCCGGGACACCGACGACGGCGACCGCCTCAAGATCGTCGCGACGGTGCCGACCTACGGGCTCCTCGCCGAGACGATCGGCGGCGAGCTCGTCGACGTCATCACGCTCACGCGCCCGGGCCAGGACGTGCACGGCGTCATGGCGACGCCGTCGCTCATGGCGCGCGTCCGCGACTCGGACCTGTGCCTCTTCACGGGGCTCGACGCCGAGCTCTGGCTCGACCCGATGCTGCGCGGCTCGGGCAACGTGCACCTGCTCCCGGGCAACCCGGACGCGATCGTCCTGTCCGACGGCGTGGACCTGAAGCAGATCCCGCCCATCGTCGACCGCAACCAGGGCGACGTCCACGCGTGGGGCAACGTGCACATCTGGACGGACCCGCTCGTCGTGCGGTCGATGGCCGAGCGCGTGCGCGAGGAGCTCGCGCGCCGGCTGCCCGAGCACGCGGACGAGATCGACGCGCGTCACGCGGCGTTCCACAAGGAGCTCACGGAGGCGCTCGTGCGCTGGCTCACCGAGTACCGCGACCTCAAGGGCCGGCTCGTCGTCGTGCACCACCGTTCGTGGATCTACTTCCTCGAGCGCTTCGGCATGGTCGAGGAGGGCAACCTCGAACCCAAGCCGCGCGTGGCGCCCACGGCGGCTCACCTCGCGGAGCTCGAGGCGCTCATGAAGGCGCGCGGCGTGAAGGTCATCGTGCGGGAGCCGTACCACGCGCTCGAGCCGGCGGAGCACGCGTCGGCGGCGACCGGCGCGGAGATCCTCGAGCTCTCGACGCACCCCGGGTGGCCCGAGGGCGTCGACGGGATCATCGAGCACTTCGACTACAACCTGCGCTCGCTCGCCGAGGCCCTGAGGAGCGGGGATGGCTGAGCCGGTCGGCGAGCCGCTCCTGCGCGTGCGGGAGGTGTCCGCCGGCTACGGCCGGCACCGGGCGCTGCACGACGTGTCGTTGGATGTCCGACGGGGCGGCGTGACCGCCCTCGTCGGACCCAACGGCTGCGGCAAGACGACCCTGCTGCGGGTGATCCTCGGGCTCATCCGTCCGGCGGAGGGCACCGTCGCTTGGCCCGCGGGCCGGCCGCGCGTGGGCTACGTGCCGCAGGCCGACGCGTCGGAGCAGGTGTTCCCGGTGTCGGCGCTCGACGTCGTGCTCATGGGGCTCACGCCGAGCCTCGGGCTGCTCGCGCGGCCGGGCCGCGCGCAGCGACAGCGCGCCCGCGAGTCGCTCGCGCGCTTCGACGTCGCCACGCTGGCCGACCGGCCGTTCCGCGAGCTGTCCGGCGGGCAGCGGCAGCGCGTGCTCCTGGCGCGCGCCGTCGTCGCCGACCCGGAGCTGCTCGTGCTCGACGAACCCGTCCGCGGGCTCGACGTGGTGAGCTCCACCTCGCTCGTCGCGTCCCTGCGCCGGCTGTCCGACGAGGCGGGCATGGCGATCGTCGTGGCGACCCACAGCCTCGACCTCGTGGCCAACGACGCGGACGTCGTCGCGCTCATCCGCGAGGGTCGCGCGCTCGCCGGCCCGGTGGAGGACGTGCTCACCGACGACAACCTCACGCGCTTCCTCGGGACGCCGCTGCACGTCGCGCTCGTCGAGGGGCAGCGCGTCGTGCTGCCGGCCGGGGGAGGCCGCACGTGACGGGCTGGCTCGACGGCACGCCGTTCGAGGCGATCCCGGGCGCCGTGGCGGGCGGGCTCGTCGCGGGCACGCTCATGCCCGCGCTGGGCCTGTGGGTCGTGCTGCAGCGCGTCGTGTTCCTGGGCGTGACGCTCGCGCAGATCGCGGCGGCCGGCGTCGCGCTGGGCCTCGTCCTCGACCTGCCGTCGCTGCCGCTCGGGCTCTTCGTGACGCTCGGTATCGTGACGATCGCCGGGTCGCGCCGCCGCGTGACGCGCCTGGGCGACGCCTCGCTGGGCGCCGGCTTCTGCGTCGCGTCGGCGCTCGCGCTGCTCTTCATCTCACGGTCCGCGGCGGACCTCGACGAGGTGCGCCACGTCCTCCACGGCAACCTCATCTACGCGACGTCCGACGCGGTGACCGTCGTCGCGGTCACGCTCTCCCTGGGCGTCGCGGTCGTCGCGCTCTTCTACAAGGAGCTGCTCTTCGCGACCTTCGACGCGGAGACGGCCGCGGCGCTCGGGCTCCGCGCGCGCGGCTGGCAGCTCCTGCTCTTCCTCGTGCTCGCCGTGGCGCTCACCGTCTCGGCGCGCACCACCGGCTCGCTGCTCTCGTTCGGGATGCTCGTGCTGCCGCCGCTCGCGGCGCTCCGCCTCCACCGCGGCATGACGGCGACGCTCGTCCTGTCGTGCGGGCTCGGGTTCATCGGCACGCTCGCGGGACTGGCGCTCGCCGTCTCTGCAGACCTGCACGTCGAGTCGTCGATCGTGCTGTCGCTCTTCCTGCTCATCCCGGTCTGCGCGGGGTGGCGCCGGCACCCGGCGCTCGGGCTCGCGGTCGCCGCGCTCGCGGTGGCGGGCGGCGCGGCGCTCGAGCCGGTGCGCGAGGACCCCCACCACGAGCACCACGAGCGGGCGACCCAGCCCGACCCGTTCCACGTGGACGTGCGGCTCGAGGCGTCCCAGCCGCGCGTCGGCGGCGCGATCCGCGTCGGCTGGACGGCGGAGGTGCACCACGAGCACATGCACGAGGGCGAGCCCCCGGCGGTGTGGCTGCTGCTGACGGGCGACGGGTTGTTCGACCAGCACGTCCTGCTGCCCGACGTCTCGGCGCTGCCCGAGGGCGACTCGACGCACAGCGGGTCGTACCTCGTGGAGACCCGGGACCGCGTCCACCGCGTGGAGGGCCAGCTCTGGAGCGGGCCCGCGGAGAGCCTCGACGCCGAGCCGCTCGACCCGGTGCACGCGCTCGTCCAGGGTTGCGACGTCTCCGCGCACTGACGCAGCGGAAAGGAACGCAAGAGGCCCGGGACGTCGCGCGCGTGCCCACGCGGCGTCCCGGGCCGAGGTCCTGCGTGCGCCGGCCCGACGAGGACCGGCGCATCCCATCGCGGCATCAGTTCAGGGGGCAGCCCATCTCGTTGAGGGCCGCGAACCCGTTCTTGATGTTCTCGTACTCGGTGTCCGTGCCGGGGAACACGTCGTTGAACGTGTCGACGACGTCCTGGTGGCTCATGTTGTAGCCGACCCCCGCGGCGGAGGCGTTCAGGAGCGCGGCGACCGTGTGCCGGCCGAGCGCCTTCTTGCCGCCGCCGCCCTGCTTGAGCACCTGGAGCAGCGACTTGCCGGGGAACGCGTCGTCGAAGAAGGCGCTGAACGGCGTGTTCGGGTCGTAGGGCCAGCTGTCGAAGTGGTGCGGCTGCTTCCAGTAGCCGGGCGT
>JAUIEF010000001.1 GCA_030428785.1 bacterium | reverse complement strand
GGGGCGGGCGCGGGCCGTCGACGGCCCGCGCGGCGGCCCCGCTCAGCGCCCGGGCACGCTCTCCGCGACCGCGAGCTTCGCTCGCTGCTCCTCGAGCACGCGCAGCACGAAGGCCCAGTGCAGGCCGAGCGCGACGAGCACCGCGACGTGCAGCGTCTCGTGCGGCCCGAAGATGCCCGGCACGAGCTCCGGCGTGCGCAGGAAGTCGGCGAGCGCGCCCGCCGTGTAGACGAGCCCGCCCGCGAGCAGCGCGGCCGTCGCGCGTGGGCCGCGCGTCCGCCACAGCGCGACGGTCGTGAGCAGCCCGAGCAGGCCCATCGCGAAGTAGGACGCGAGCCCGAGCCACTCCGCCGTCTCGTCGAAGTAGACCGTCTTGAGCACGACGCCCGCGACGCACAGCGTCCACGCGACGGCGATCATCCCGTGCCGCGCCGCGCCCGTGAAGAGCAGCCCGTGCACGACGGTGAGCGTCGCCGCGATGAGCACGAAGATCGCCGCGTGGTCGAGCACCTGCAGCGTCGGCCGGAACACGCTCGGCAGCGGCACGAGGTGGTACACGCCGCTGAGCAGGAGCTGCGCGACCGTCGCGATCGCGAAGACGAGCAGGCACGCGTACGGACCCGGCGACTCGCGTCGGTCGGGCAGCCGCCGCACGCCGACGAACAGGAACAGCAGCGCGCCGCCCAGGTGCGTCCAGCTGCTGACGGGCTCGGCGAAGCCGGCGAGGGCCTGGATGTCGGTCACGGTGCGGGGCGGGCCGGGGCAGGGATCGGTCGGAGGAGGGAGGACGTGCCCCTTCATCGACCGCGGCGGCTCCCAGATCAAGCGACGCGTCCGTGGGTGGACACGATCGCGATCCCGTGCTGGTCCGCCGGGCGCGTGCGGAGGCGTCCTCGCGCCGGAGGACCTTCACCCCGGCCGCTACGGCTTCTGCAGCTTGAAGAGCCCCGCCTTCTTGGCCGCGGCCCAGGTGTCCGCCGCGGCGCCGCCGTCGTCGCCGAACGTCAGCTCGAGGCCGATGGGCAGCGTCGCGGGGAGGCTGAGCTCCGCCCGCGAGATCTTCACGCTCACGCGGCTCTTCTTGGAGATGTACCGGAACTTCACGCGCGGCGTCGCGCCCTTGGGGCTCTTCCACGCGAGCCCCTTCTTCGTGACCTTCCAGCCGGGGTCGTCGGCGGGGACGGCGACGAGCAGCGGCGCGTCCTCCGGACCGACCGCGAGCACGAGCGCGTCGACGGTCGGGTCGAAGGCCATGTCCGGCGACGCGGGGAGGAACGCGAGGTCGCCGGTCCACGCGAACGCGTCCTTGCCGGGCTTCGCCGAGTCCTTGAGCTTGCCCTTGCGGCCGGTGAGCGAGAGCGTCGGCTCCGCGTCGGGGCCGGCGGTCGCGGTGACCTTCGCGACGAGCACGTCGGACATGCCGTTGTGCACGAGGTCGGGGCCGCCGGACACGGGGAAGGTCGTCGCGGTCGCCGTGCCGCCGAGCCAGGCGGAGACCGCGGGGTCGTCGCCCTCGCCGACGGACGGCACGAGCGCGAGCGCCTCGACCGTGTCCTCGTCCGGTCCGCCGAGGAAGCCGAGGAACTCGTAGTCGAGGCCGGTGGGGGACACGGCGCCGACGAAGATGTCCATGCCGCCGTTGTGCGTGAGGTCCGGGCCGTCGACGACGGGGAACGGGTCGGGCGACGCCTCGGTGGTCGCGGTGGAGCCGCAGATCCACACGGCGCCGGACGGGGCGACGGCGATGCCGGCCAGGATGTCGAAGTCGGTGCCGCCGACGTAGCCGCACCAGTCGAGGCCCGTGCCGTCGGCGGCGACGCGCGCGATCCACGCGTCCTGCACGAAGAGCGAGCCGTTGTAGGTGAGGTCCGGACCGACGGCGACGACGCGCCGGAGAAGGTCGTGCCGCCGACGTGCGCGCGGCCGAGCGCGTCGACGTCGAGGTGCAGCGCGAGGTCGTTCTGGTCGCCGCCGATGACGAGCGTCCAGTCGACGTCGCTGCCGTCCGTCGTGATGCGCGCGACCCACGCGTCCGCCGGATCTCCGGGCGCGCTGTCGTAGCCGCAGATCCACGCGGTGCCGTCGTCGGCGACGGCGATCTCCGCGCCGTCCTCGATGGTGCCGTCGCCCACGAACCCCAGATAGTCGAACGCGCTGCCGTCCGCGGCCACGCGCCCGACGAACGCGTCCTGGATGCCGCCGAAGCCCAGCGACGGCCCCGTGTGCACGGCGAAGGTGCCGCCCGTGGAGTTCGTGCGGCCGACGGCGTACGCGCGCCCCGAGCCGTCCACCGCGACGCCGAGCGTGCGGTCCTCGTGGCCGTTGCCGCCGATGTACGTGCACCACTCGAGCGTCGTGCCGTCGGCGGCGACGCGCGCGAGCCAGCCGTCGACGGAGCCGCCGAAGGTCGCGTCCGGTCCGCTCGCGGGGAAGCCCTCGGTGGTGTTGTCGCAGTCGGTGTGTCCGCCGACGATCGCGCGGCCCAGCGGGTCGACGGCGACGTCGTTCGCGAAGTCGCTCTCCGTGCCGCCGATGTAGCCGGCCCAGAGCAGCGTGGTCCCCGTCGGGTCGAGCTTGGCGACGAACGCGTCGCCGAAGGGGCCGGTGTCGCCGGTGTACGTGAGCCCGGGGCCGCCGAGCACGGGGAACGTCATCTCGTCGGAGTCGGTCCAGCCGCAGAGATAGAGGGAGCCGTCGGCGCCCACGGCGAGCTCGCCGAGCGTGTCGCGACCCGCGCCGCCGAACCAGCCCGCCTGGCTGAGCACGGCCGGGTCGAGGTGGAGTGTCCGCGCGTCGTCGTAGGGGCCGAGCGTGAAGCCGACCTCGAGCGACGCCGGGTCGAGGTCGTAGGCGACGCGCACGGGCGCGCCGTCGTCGGTCCACGCGACGGGCGCCTGGTCGACGACCTCGCCGGCGGGGGTCTCCACGACGAGCCGGCCGGCCTCGTCGACGCGCGCGGACGTCGCGCCGACGAGCGCGTACCGCACGACGGACGGGTCCGCACCGGGCGCGACGACGAAGGTCGACTTCGCGGCGTCGCCCTCGACGTCGACGCGCAGGTCGACGCCGGGCCAGAGCGCGCGGTACTCGGCGCCGTGCCAGGCGGCGGAGGAGCGCGACCACGCGTCCGGCGCGCCGCGGAAGCGCGTGACGCGCGCGGCGGCCGGCCGCACGCCGACGGGCTCGACGCGCGCGGCGCCGACGGGCGCGAGGTCGACCTGCGCGCGGCGGGTCGCGCCGTCGTCGTCCGTCTCCGCGAGGATCCAGTGCACGGTCGAGGCGGTGAGCGCGACGGTGAGGTCGCGGCCCGGCAGCACGAGGCGCCGCGGGCCGTCGTCGTCGGCGGCGTACTCGGTGAGCAGCCGCGGCAGGCGCGGCGCGGCCACGACGTCCGGGCGCGCGGTCCGCCCGGCGCCGGGGGCGTCGGCCGGTCGGTCGTCCGCGAGGCGCGCCGGGCCTCGCGGCGCGGCGACGGCTCGCGGGTCCGGCTCGCCGGGGGCGAGGGGCAGGGCGGCGAGCGCGGCGAGGAGCAGGGCGGGCGCGCGGAGGAGCGCGCCGGTGAGGCGGGGCGTCATGGTGCGGTCTCTTCCCGGGAGGGCGCACGGGGTGGCGGCGTCGCCCCGATCGTAACGCCTCCGCCCGCGGGCGACCGCTACCCGGCGCCGGTCGACGGCCGCCCGGTGACGCCTGCCCCCGGCCCGTCGCCGCTCGGACGCTGCCCGTCGCCGCCCACCCCCGGGCCGCCGTCGCTCGGACGCTGCCTGTCGCCGCGCGACCGCTGATAGAGGAAGGACGCCGCGACGAGCAGGCCGCCCACGCCGAGGAACGAGCCGATGCGGTAGACGGTGTCGAGCTCCGCCATGTCGAAGGTCACGATCTTGCCGAGGGTGAGCGCGAAGACGGCGAGGCCGGACCAGCGCAGGGCGGCGACGTCGCGCCGGAAGCCGACGACGAGCAGGGCGGCGCCGTAGAGGCCCCACGCGACGGAGATCCAGACCTGCGCGACGAAGAGCGCCTCGGCGCGCGTGCCGCCGTCGAGCGGCGAGAGCCGGCCCGTCGCGTGGATCTCGCTCGTGACGAACGCGAGCACGCCGACGAGCGCGCCGGCCGCGGCGACGACGCGCGCGCCGTCTCGCACGAGCCGCGCGACGACGCCGGCCGCGACCACGGCGAGCGCGGCGGCGCCGAACGCGGCGTTGAGCACGGGCGTGAACTCCGGCCGCGGCCCCACGGTGTTCGCGAGGAGCGCGAGGAGCAGCGCGGCGATCGCCGGCCCGACGGGCGTCGCCGGCACCGCGTGCGGCCCGCGCCCGAGCAGCGCGGCGAAGACCACCGCCTGGAGCGCGAGCCCGATCGCCGGGAACACGAGCGCGAGCTCCCGCGCCCGCTCGCCGAAGCGGTCCGGGTCGAGCGACGCGAGGTCGTGGAGCTCGATCGCGAGGAGCAGCGCGAGGAACCACGTGCCGACGATCGCGAGCCCGGCGCGCAGCGGCGCCGCCGCCTCGCGTCCGACGCGCCGCACGACCGCCGCTCCGAGCAGGCACGCGACGGCCGGCGTCACCGCGGAGAGGAACGCGCCGTTCGCGAACGGCCGGAAGGCCGCGTCGTGCAGCGGCATGCGGTCGAGGAGGACGTGCGCGATCGCGAGCACGACCATCGTGCAGCCCGTCGCGGTGAAGGCGAGGCGCGGGAGGCGCCGGCCGGCGAAGAGCACGGCGAGCCCGGCCGCGGACCACGCGGGCGCGAGCGCCGCGCCCTCGAGGCGGACCGGGATCGCGACGGCCAGCGAGACGACGGCGAGCACGTCGAGCGTCTCGGTGTCGGGGCCGCCCGACCCGCGGCGCGCCGCGATCCAGCGCGCGCCCGCGGCGTACGCGACGCCCGTCGCGAGGATCGCGGCGGCGAAGGACGCGCGCGCGTCGGGGAGGAGCAGCGCGGCGCCGCCCCACAGCGCGAGCAGCCCCGCGGCGACGACGGAGAGCAGCGTCTCCTGCGGCAGCGCGTCCCGGCGACGCCCGGCGGGCAGGAGATGGAGGACGAGCTGCGCGGCGAGCAGCGCGGCGAGGCACCACGCGGCCGCCGATGCGCGGTCGCCGGCGAGCGGGACCTGCCACTCGCCGGTCGTCGTGCCGCCGGTCGCCGGGAACCAGCGCTCGTACCAGAGCCCGAAGTAGAGCGTGGACGCCGCGAGCGCGAGGACCTCGAGGCCGCGCCAGCGGCGGAACGCGAGCACGGCGAGCAGGCCGACGTCGACGACGACGAGCCACAGCGTGAGCGCCTCGAGCGCGTCCTCGTCGCGGCCGAGCAGCGCGGGCGCGAGGAACGCGCCGAGGAACCCGAGCCACGCGAGGAGCTTCGCGTCGCGCCACACGGCGAGCGCGGCGCCGAGCGCGGTGACGCCGGCGACGAGCGCGAACGCGGTCTGCTGCCCGAAGAACCCGTACCACACGCTCGCGAAGTAGTTCGAGAGGTAGAGCGCGCCGAGCCCGCCGCCCATGAGCGCGTGTCCGAACACGGCGAGGTCGCGGCCGCGCAGGCGGTCGCCGACGACGAGCAGGACGACGCCGGCCGCGGCGCCGAGCCCGATGCGGAGCCCCGGACCGAGCGCGCCGAGCCACCCCCGCTCCCACGCGACCTTGAGGAAGAACGCGAGCCCGAAGAGCACGACGACGACCCCGACGACGAGCAGCACGCGTCCGCCGAGGAAGTCCTCGAGCGACGCGCGCCGAGCGGGAGCGTCGTCGACGCGCGGCGCCGCATCGGCCGCGAGGCCGGCGGTCGCGGTCTCGGGACGGGGTGCGGTTCCGGCTTCCGATTCGGCTTCGGGTTCGGCTTCGGTTTCCGATTCGGTTTCGGTTTCGGTTCCGGCCGCGGTTCCGGCCGCGGTTCCGGTTCCGGCCGCGGCTCCGGTTGCGGTTGCGGCCTCACCCCCCTCGACCACCGCCCGCGCCCCGGCCGTCGCCGCCCGCTCGCCCTCGAGCCGCGCGACGCGCGCCTCCATCGTGCGCAGCCGGCGCGCGGTCCCCACGTGCAGCGCGACGCCGATCCACGGCGCGACGAGCACGACGACCCCCAGCAGCACGAGCAGCAGCTCTTCCATCGGTCGCGCCTCCGGTCGCGCGGGCCCTCGGAACCGATCTCCCGTCGGCGGCCGGTCGCCCGGCGCGCCGCGTCCACGGTAAGCGCGGACACCGTGCGTCGTCCACGTTGCGGCGCGGACGTCGCCCGGCCTCCACGTTCCCGCGCCGGGGGCACGGCGCGTGTCGATCGCGGGGCCGCGGTCCGGGGAGGTCGTGCGGCCCGGACCCGGCGACCGTGCGCGGTCAGCGCAGCGGGATCTCCCAGCCGGCGGGCACGCGGATCTGGAGGCGGTCGACGAGGGCGGGGGCGCCCGTCGTCGCGCCCGCGCGGAGCTCGAGGAGCAGCTCGGCGGGCGGGGGGCCGACGCGGTCGGCGACCCACGCGTCGCCCTCGCGGCGCAGGGTCGGCGCGCGGTCGACGTCGCGGTCGGGGTCTCCGGGCGCGCACGTGAAGGTGAAGTCCGACGAGACGTCGCGCCCGTCGCCGTCGAGGAGGCGGAGCGTGCTGCGGCCCGGCGGGATCCACGCGGCGGGGAGCGCGGCGAGGAGGTCGCCCGGCGCGGCCCCGGTCGCGTCGAGCGCCAGCGGCGCGTACCGGAGGCGCGGCGCGAAGCCGGCCGGCACGTCGTCGGCGCGCCAGGCGGCGAGCTTCACGTCGGCGGACAGGACGGGCGGCGTGCGCACGAGGAGCGTCGCGACCTCGCCGGGCGGCGCCGGGAGCACGCACCCGACGCCGTCCGCGTCGCGCGCGAGCGGACGCGACGCGCCCACGCGCCCGTCGACGTCGCGCAGCAGGAGCTCGAGCGGCGGCAGTCCGCGCGCCTCGCCGTCGAACGCCACGCGGTAGGCGGCGCCGTCGGCCGTGGGCTCGCACGTGCCGTCGCGCAGCGGCAGCCGTCGGACGACGACCTCGGCGACGGCGGCGAGCACGCCCTCCGCGCGCGCGAACTCGACGTCGAGCGTGCCGTCCTCGGCGACGGCCACCGGGTGGTCGAGCCAGCCGTCCACCGCGAAGGAGCCGAGCGGTCCGGCGAGCGGCTCGCCGCCGACCGTCACGCGCACCGACGACCGGAGCCCGTCGCCGGCGTGCGAGCCGTAGGGGAGGAGACGCACGCCGAGCAGGTGCAGACCGTCCGGGTCGAGCCCCGAGAACGCGACGCGGATCGGCGGCGCGCCGCCCGTCGTCACGCGGCCGCGCTGACGCGCGCGCGCGACCTCCTCGACGGAGAGATCGGTGAGCAGCCCGCCCGTCACGACGGCGTCGCGCGGCGTGCCCGGCGGGTGCGGGGCGCCGAGGTCGACGTAGCGCACGACGTCGGGCATGCGTCGCCAGCGGTGGTGCTCGCCGAAGCGCGGGAGCACGCCGGCGTGGAGCATGAGCGGTCCGCCGGCCGCCATGAGCACGACGAAGGCCGCGAGCACGCCGCGCGCGCGTCGTCCGACGAGGTGCGGCAGGCCCGCGACGAGCGCGGCGGTGCCGGGCAGCAGCAGGGGCTGGAAGTAGCGGCCGTGCGCGCCGGCGTAGCGGTGCGCGAAGACGGCGAGCGCCGCGGTCTGCACGAGGGCGCCGACGAGGAACGCGTGGACGAGCGCGCGGTCGCGGTCGGGGACGCGCCGCGCGACGAGCGCCGCGCCGACGCTCGCGAGCAGCAGCAGCGGCCACGCGCGCGCGACGGTCATCCACGCCTCCGGCGGCTGCACGTCGGAGAAGCCGATGCGCGCGAGCCACGTCGGGACGACCTGCGCGAGCTCGCGCAGGTAGCCGAACGGCATGTCGGGCGGGACGGCGCGCACGTACATGGGCCAGCGGGCGATGAGCGCGCCGGTGCCGAGCGGGCTGCCCGCCTGCATCGTGCGGTAGGCGAACCACGGCGCGGCGACGAGCAGCGGACCGAGCCCGAGCACGACGAGCGAGCGGAAGCGGCGGCTCCACGACGCGCGCTCGTGGAACACGAGCAGCCACGCGGCGGCGACGATCGCGCCGAGCACCCAGGCCTTGGAGCCGCACCCGAGCCCGAGGAGGATCGTCGCGGGGACGAGCGTGCGCGCGCGGTGCGCACGACCGTGCGCCGCACCGGCGGCCACCGCGGCGAAGCCGAGCGTGCCGAAGAGCGCCGCGAACTGGTCGTTGTTGACCGTCGCGAAGGTGCCTGCGAGCTGCGGCACGAGGAGCGACGCGGCGGCGGCGAGCGCGGCGACGTCGCGGCGGTCCGGGAACAACCGGTCGAGGACGGAGAAGACGACCCACGCGAGGACGAGCAGCTGGAGCACGCCGACGAGGCGCAGCGCGTAGGGCGCGACGGCGAACCGCGTGTCGGGCGGGCCGTCGCCGGTGGTCGGCGGGTCGGTCGAGGCGCGCGCGGCCGCGGCGTGGCCGTCGGGCTCGACGGCGCGCAGCGGGAGCGCGATGCGGCGCTCGAGGGGCAGCACCCAGGGCGCGTCGTCGGCGCGCGGAGGGAGCGTCGACTCGTCGCCGCGGAGCGGGGCGTACACGAGCGCGAGCGCGGCGAAGTAGAGCGGCGGGTGTTGCGCGGCGGTGAAGTCCTCGCGCGTCTGGTCGGCCGGGCGCGCCTCGATCGCGGTGAACGCGACGGACTTGAGGTAGCTGTGCTCGTCGTTGCCCTCCCCGACGGGCAGCGTCGCGACGAGCCCCGTCGCGGTCCACGCGAGCGCGAGCAGCACGAGGAGCCGCAGCGCGAGGCGGCGGCGCGACGCGCCGCGCGGCTCGCTCGCGGCGGGCGGCACGAACGGTCGCGGTGGGACGGGGGGCGCCGGCGCGGGCGTCGCGGGCGCGTCGTCGGGCGTGCGGTCGTTCACGTCGGGCTCCCGGTCGGGCGGAGGCGCGCGACGAAGTGCAGCCCGGTCTCGAAGAGCCAGCGCGCCGGCCACGGGTAGAGGCCCAGCGACGTCTCGACGCGCTCCGCCTCCAGGCCGAGCCGCGCCCACGCGTCGCGCCAGCGCGCGTCGCTCCAGTAGTTGCCGGGCAGCGGCACGTCGTGCGCGCGGTTGCCCATCCAATCCATGAACCGCAGCGTCGGGACGGCGAGCGGGCGGTCGGCGAGGTGGTCCTTGAGCAGCACGGCGCGGCGCGCGACGCGGGCGGCCTCGCCGAGCAGCACGGTCGGGTCGTCGGTGTGGTGGAGCACGTCGACGAGCATCACGGCGTCGACGGCGTCGTCGTCGAGCGGGAGTCGCAGCCCGTCGAACGCGCGCACGGGGATCGCGGTGCCGTCGCGCGGGCGGCGCTCGAGCCCCTCGACGGTCGCGCCGGACGCCTCCGCGACGAGCGCGCCGATGCGTCCGTCGCCGCAGCCCACGTCGAGCACGCGCCAGCCCGGCTCGACGAGCGCGCCGAGCGCCGCCGCGAGCCGTCGCACGCGCCGACCGTGCACGAGCCGCGCGTGCGCCGAGCCGAGCGCGTCCGTCACGACGGCTCGTCCCCGTCCGGTCCGCGCATCCACGCGACGCGCTCGGCGAGCAGGTTCATCGCGTGGTCGACGAGCCGCGTGAGCACGAGCACGCCGGCGACGGTCAGGCAGAACAGGAGCGCGACGAAGCGCGACCAGTGCTCGGTGACCTCGCCCGTGTCGAGGAAGCGGAGCAGCGCGTCCCACACGAACGCGACGCCGGCGACCACGAGCAGCGCCGGCAGCACGGGGAACCACCGGCGGCTGAAGAGCCAGCCCATGACGCCGTGGTAGCGGTCGGCGAGCGGGTCGCCGGAGAGCGAGATGTCGGCGGCCTTCTGCGCGAGGTACGTCACGCACACGGTGAGCACCGCGAGGATCGCGAGCGTCTGCGCGACGAGCAGCCGGTAGATCATCCACTCGAGCAGGCGCGACTCGCGCCACCAGAACGCGAACGGCCCGGCGACGAGCACCGCGACGACGGCGGCGAGCGCGACGGCCGCCCACGACACGATGCGCCCGGGCCGGTACAGCAGCGACGCCTGGAGGATGACGCGCAGGAAGCGCAGCCCGTCCTCGAGCGCGCGCAGCTTCGACGCGCCGGCGCGCTCGCGGTACGGCATGTCGACCTCGACGAGGCGCAGGTCGCGGCTCATGACGGCGCGCGCGCTCATCGCCGGCGTGAAGTGGAGGCCGCTCGGCAGCGGGAGCAGGCGCGGCAGGCGGCTCCGGCGCACGACGCGCATGCCGCTCGCGGAGTCGCGCACGCGCTCGAGCGCGATGAGCGACATGAGCGTCGCGAACAGCCTGTTGCCGAAGCGGCGCAGCGCGGGCATGCGGCTCTCGCTCGTCATGCGGCAGCCGAGCACGAGGTCGGCGTCCTGCTCGAGCAGCGTGCGGCAGAGCGGGACGAAGAACTCCGGGTCGCAGGTGCCGTCGCCGTCGAGGAAGCCGAGAAGGTCGGCGTCGGAGCGGCGCCACGCCTCCTGGATCGCGGCGCCGTAGCCGCGGTTGCGCTCGAACACGACGAGCCCGATGCGGTCGCCGAAGCCGCGCGCGATCTCGACGGTGCGGTCCGTCGAGCCGTCCGACACGACGGTGACCTCGACCTCGTCGACGGGCGTCTCCGCGACGATGCGGTCGCGCGCGTCGAGGCAGGCCTGCACGACCCCGCCGATGGCGTCCTCCTCGTCGAGGGCGGGGATGGCGATGACCAGCTTCACGGGCGGCGGGCGGCGGGGATCTCGGAGCGCGGGCGAGGGGCGGCCATGGTAGCAGTCGGCCGGTCCCGACCTGCTACGCTCGCGCCATGTCCGAGACGCGCCGTCCCGACCGCCTCCGCCGCGCGCTCCTCGCCGTGCTCGCGACGCTCGCGCCGACCGCGCGCGCGCTCGCCGGCGACCCCGTGCCCTTCGCGCCGACGGAGGAGCGCTGGCAGGACTGGCTGGGCCTCGGCGTCGGCGTGCTGCTCGTCGTCGCGGTGTCCGTCGTCGCGATCCGCGTCGCCCGCGCGCCGGGTGCCGACCCCGGACCGGGGGACGACGACCGCGGCGCGCGGCGCGACGACACGAGGGTCAGCTCGCGTCCGGGAGCTTGAACTCCCAGGACAGGTCGAGCTGCATGACCGGGTCCGCGGTGCCGTTCGCGGGGTCGTCGACCTCCCACGGCTCGCCGCCCAGCGTGATCGCGTAGTTGTAGACGCAGATGAGCACGTTGTCCTGGTACTCGTAGCGGCAGTCGGCGGGCGTCGTGCCGACGAGCTTCACCTCCGCGGCGTCGGCGTCCTGCTCCCGGCGCGCGACGTTCCAGGCGTCGACGATGCCCTGCGCGACGAGGAGCAGCTCGGCGCCGGTGAGAGAGCCGTCCTCGTGGACGTGGATCGTGTGGCTGACCCAGCCGTCGCGGATGGTGGGGGGGACCTCCTTGCGGAACGCGTGGATGACGGCCTGTCGACAGGCTGAGCTCGGAGGGGCGCCGACCTTGAGGTTCGACCAGGCGGCGGTGACGCGACAATTGACGGGGATGGACATGGGACGTCCTCTGCAGGATGGGCGGTGGTGCAGGGGTGGTGTGCGGTGAGGGGGCGCGCGCGCGGCGGACGGACCGTCGCGATGTCGGGAGTCATCGGGGGGCGTCGCTCCGTGCGCAGCGGAAGCCGAGCCCCGGTCCGGAGGCGGCGCGCGGCGTCCAGCTCGCGGTGGCGAGCGTCGCGCGCGACGTCCCCCTCGCGATCCAGTCCCGGCCCTTGACGACGAGCGACAACGGGTCGGGTGCGAAGGCGTCGTTGCCGATGCGCTGGCACCAGACGGACGTGGTCCACTCGCGCAGGTTGCCGGCGCCGTGACGGATGCCGTCGGGGCTCGCCGCGGCCTCGCCCGTGCCGGCCGGCTCCACGGACGCGAGATAGGACGTCCGCCAGCGCGCGAGCCGCGTCCCCTCGACGTCGGCCTCCATCGGCGCGCGCTCGAGCACGGCGCCGCGGGTCCCGTCGGGCGGGTCGTCCCCCCAGGGATGGAGCCGCCCGTCCGTGCCGCGGAAGGCGCGCTCCCACTCGCGTTGCGTGGGGAGTCGCTTGCCGGCCCACGCGGCGTAGGCCTCGGCGTCGGCGGCCGTCACGCCGGCCACGGGGAGGCCGTCCCACGACGGCTCGTAGGCGTCCTCCCAGAGCACCGGCGCGGGGTGTCCCGTCGCCTCGAGGAACGCCCGGTACTGCGCGTTCGTCACCTCGTCGGCGTCGATCCAGAACGCGTCGAGGTGATCCGTGCGCTCGCGGTACGCGGAGTCGAAGGCGGCGCGGTCGCCCCAGGTGAACTCACCGGCGGGGATGCGCACCATGTCCGCGACGACGTCCGACGCGGCGCGCACGCGCACGTCCACCTCGTGCCGGTCCTGCACGCCGACGAGCAGGCGCTGCACCTCCGTGAACCCCAGGCCCGGGACCTCCACGACGACGCGGTACCAGCCGGGGTCGACGGGGACGTCCGCGACCGGCGTGCGCTCGTCGAGCGTGCGACGCACGCGCGGCCGGTCGTCGACGGGGTCGAGCTCGACGAGGTGCACGATCGCGCCCGCCGGCGTGGAGCGCACGGTGAGCCGCGGAGACAGGACGTGACGGTCGCCGAGGCGACGCAGCGCGGGGTCGTCGGGGGCGAGGTAGGCGGCGCGGACGAGGAGGCGGCTCGCGTCCTGCTGACGGCGTTCGGGGAGCCAGCCCGCGACGCGTCCTTTCGGGTCGAGCAGGCCCAGCGCCTCCTCGTGGCAGGCGCGGGCGTGGTCGCGGAGTCGCGCGTCCACGTCGCCGACGAGCAACGCCTCCTCGGTGTCGAGGTCGGCCTCCGCACGCAGGGCGTCGAGCGCGCGGCGCGCGGCGAGCAGGTCGTCGAGCGGGAGCGCCGCGAGGTCCGCCCCCTCGGCGACGAGCGCGCGCAGCGGCGCGAGCGTGTCCGCACGCCGCTCGCGTGCCGCGGCCGACGCCTGCCAGAGCCCCGTGACGACCGTCGCGACGAGGACGAGCGTCGCCGCGAGGAGCCGCGACCGGTGCTTGCGGGCCGCGCGCACCATCCGTTCGACCGGCGTCGGCGGTCGCGCGTGCACGGGCTCGTAGGCGAGGAAGCGCCGCAGGTCGTCCGCGAACCGCCCGGCGGAGTCGTAGCGGTCCTCGCGGCGCTTCTCCATCGCCTTGCCGCAGATCGTGCGCAGGTCGCGCGGGACGGCGGACGGCAGCGGGGTCGGCTCGTGGCGCACGATGTGCTCGAGGACCTGGTGCTGCGTGCGGCCCTCGTGAGGGTGGTCACGGGTGAGCAGCTCGTAGAGGACGACGCCGAGCGAGTAGATGTCGGTCCGCGGATCGAGCTCCTCCCCGGTCCGCGTGACCTGCTCCGGGCTCATGTAGTGCGGCGTGCCGAAGCCGTGGTCCGTGCGCAGGAGCGTCTCGAGCTCGAGGTCCTTGGCGACGCCGAAGTCGGCGACGTGCGGCGCGCCCTCCTCGTCGAGCAGGATGTTGCCCGGCTTGACGTCGCGATGGACGAGCCCCCGGTCGTGGGAGTGCTGCAGTGCGTCGGCGACGACGGCGACGAGCCGCGCCGCCCGTGCCGGGTAGCCGGCGGAGTCGGGCGCGAGCATCTCGGCGAGCGCCTGGGCCGCCGGGCTGCGCTCGAGTCCGCGCATCTCGTCGAGGACGTCGCGCAGGCTGGCGCCCTTGACGTACTCCATGGCGAAGAAGTGGGAGCCGAGGTCCTCGCCGACCGTGTGCACGGAGACGATGTGCTCGTGATGGAGGCGCGCCGTCTTCGTGGCCTCCAGACGGAAACGCTCCACCCCGTCGCCGGAGCAGGCGAGTCCGGGGACGAGACGCTTGACCGCGACTTCCCGGTCGAGCGAGCGCTGTCGCGCCCGGTAGACGATGCCCGTCGATCCGCGGCCGAGCACCTCGAGCAGCTCGAAGTCGGCGAGCGCGCCGCGCGGGGTCTCCGTGAGCTCCTCGAGCTCGGCCGGCGGGACGAGCTGCGCGCCCTCCTCGGCGTCCTCGGCGAGGAGCTCGCGGACCTCGCCGAGCAGCGAGGCGTCGTCGCCGCAGGCGTCGGCGACGAAGGCCTCCCGCTCGGACACCGGGCGCTCGAGCGCCCGGGCCAGGATGTCGTTCACCTGCTCCCAGCGCCCGCGGGTCACGACAGCTTCCCCCGGAGCCAGTGGCGCGCCTGGAGCCACGCGGCGCGCACGCGGTGCTCCGAGAGCCCCATGACGTCGCTGATCTCGCGCAGCGTCAGGCCGCCGAAGCAGTGGAGGTGCGCCACCTCCCACGGGAGCTCGCCGAACTCGCGCAGGCGGTCGAAGGTGTCCTCGACGTCCAGCAGCCGGAAGTCGTTGCGGGCGTACGCCTCGAGGAGCTCGTCGAGGAACACGCGGCGCCCGGGAGGAGTGCGTTTCCCGGCGCCGTTCCTGCGGGCGTGGTCGACGAGCACGTCGCGCATCGCGATCGCCGCGCGCGCCAGCAGGTGGGCGATCGAACGGTACTCCCGTTCGGTCTCCGGGAAGAGCCGCAGGTAGACCTCGTGGACGAGTTCGGTCGTCTGCAGCGTGTGGTCGCGGCGCTCGTCGCGCATGCGGGCGCGGGCGATGCGCTTGAGCGCGTGGTAGAGCTCCGCGAACGGCTCCTCGGCGTCCCCGCCCTCCGCGGTGGCGAGCCGGGCCACGAGGGCTTCGACGGTGTTCAGCGAGAAGCGGTCCGTACCGCACACGACGTGCGTTTCCCCGGGACGGGCGGCGGGAGCGGCGGGCACGGCGCCCCCTCTTCCAGGCGGACCAGTCTATCAGCAGCCGGCCGGAGCGGGGGAGGGAGTCCGGTGACGGCGCTCGCCGGTCGGCCGGCGGCGCCGCGGTCGCCTCACCTCCGTCGGTCGACCTCGATCTCGACGTAGCTCCCGCCCTTCGTCTCCTTCGCGATGTCCTCGAGCAGCGGGTTCGCGACGCCCATCGCGAGGCAGTGCAACGCGACGCCGCCGCCCTGCTTGCTCCAGCGGCGCACGTCTCGCGCGATCTTCTTCGGGTCGGTGATGCCCTGCGACGGCTGCCCGTCGGAGAGCAGGAAGATCTCCTTCACGCCCTTGACGCGGAACGCGGCCTCGAGTCCGGCGTGGATCGCCGTGCCGCCGGACGGGCGCTGGAGCCCGATGAAGCGCTTCGCGGACTCGAGCGCCTCCTCGCGCGTGTCGAAGGCGCGGTTGCCGTCCTCGCGCCAGACGGTCACGTCGTTGGAGAAGATGAGCAGGTCGTAGTCCTGGTCGGTGAGCCCCTCGAGCGCGTTGATCACCTGCTGCTTCACGAGCTCCATCCGCGACATGCCGGGGCGGTCGGGCACGAAGATCTCGACGCCCTTCTGCGAGTCGTCTCTCAGCTTCGCGCTCATCGACCCGGAGACGTCGAGCACGAAGACGACGTGCCCGCTCTCGACGGGGCGCGAGAAGAAGCTGCCCTGCGGACCGTAGCGGCTGTTCGCGAGCGCGTGGACGAGCGCCTCCTGCGCCGTCTCGAACTCGTCCTCGGTGAGCACCTGGAAGGTGGCGCCCTCGCGCTCGAGCCACTTCTCCCACTGCGAGCGGCTCAGGTAGCGCTGGCCGGTGGCGCGGAAGAGCAGCGGCAGGATCCACGCCTCGCCGGGGCCGCCGGGCTCGTCGACGAGCGCGACGAGCGCCGGCACGAGCTCCTTGCGGCGCGCCTCCATGAGCGCGTCGACGGCGAGCTGCCGGATGGCGCCGCTGCGGTCGCCGACGGCCTCGGCGAGACGCTCGGCGTAGCGCGCGGCCCCGAGCGTGGCGAACGCGCGGTACGCGGCGAGGCGCACGCCGTCGTCCGGGCTCTCGCGCAGGCGCTGGAGCGTGAAGAGGAAGCTCGGCGGCGGCGGGTCGCGGCGCACGAGGACCTCGCACGCGAGGTCGAGGCCGCGCTGCTCGTGCCAGGTGTTCTCGCGATCCTCCGGGTCGCGCGAGGCGTTGCGGTCGATGACCTTGAGGCACTCGGTCATGAGCTCGGCGGCGTCGTCGTCCACGCCGTCGACGTCGAGCGCGAGGGCGAGACGCAGCCCGTGGCGCCGCCAGTCGTCGCGCGTCGACGACGCGGTCTTGCGGACGCGCTCGGCGACCTCCTCGAGCACGACGTCCTGCGCGTCGACGAGCGCGGGGCGCGCGACGGGAAGCAGCGCCGTCGCGAAGCGCTCGCCGCCGTCCGGGTCGAAGAGCGCGTCGACGACGCGCTCCTGGTTGCGGCCCTTGCCGGTGTCCATGAGGACCTCGGCGGCGTCCAACCGGCGGCGCCAGGAGGCGTCCGTGTCCTCGAGCGTCTTGCGCGCGTCGGCCAGGTCCTGCGCGTGCAGCGTCGCGGGGAGCAGCGCCGCGAGGGCGATCAGGACGGTCAGGACGCGGCGCGCGACGGGCACGGGGTGTTCCTCCTCGGACGGGTCTCCCGGCCGGAGGGTAACGGGGTCGGGGGCGTCGGGCGAGGGCGCGTGTCGGCGGGGGCGTGCGGCGCCCGGGGCGTGCGGCATCGGCGCGGCCGGTCGCGCGCCGCTTCCGCGTCCGAGGGTCGGCTCGGCGTCCGCGCGGCGGCGGATCCGTGCGATGATGCCGCGATGCACCGACTCCTCGCCCCGCTCGCGGCGGCCCTCGCCCTGGCCGCCGCCCCGTCCGCCCGCGCCGCCGACCTCACGCTCGACGGCGCGACCTCCGTCCATGCGCTCATGGGCTCGCCGATCCGCGTCGCCGTCGAGGGGCCGCCCGACGCGCCCGTCTCGCTCGTGCTCGACTGGACGCCGGGACCGACCGTCGTCGAGGGCGTGTCGGTGCCCGTCGGCTTCTCGCCGGCGTGGGCCGCGGTGCCGGTCGGGACGCTCGGCGCGGACGGTCGGCTCGAGGTGCTCGTGCACGCGCCGAGCGACCCGTCGTTCCACCAGCGGACGCTCTACGCCGGCGCCGTCGTGTTCGACCCGGTCACCCCCGGCGCGTTCGAGGCGAGCAACGGCGTCTCGCTGCGGCTGAAGGACCGCGACGTGCAGCTCGCGGGCCGCACGCTCGGGTCCGCGCCCGGCTTCGAGTACGTGCGCGCGTTCCAGGAGGGCGACGTCGTGGAGCTCGCGCTCGACACGGCGCGCTACCCGGAGGTCGTCGGGCGGACGGCGGACATCTACCTCATGGCCGCGCGCTCGCGCGACGCGTGGATCGCCGACGTCGGGCTCGACACGGCGCTCGCGGGCCCGGTGACGCACGAGTTCACGGCGGGGCCGCTCGCCGACAACACGCTCGTGCTCGACACGGGCACGCTGAGCGGCGACGCGGGCGACGACCTCGGCGTGGGCTACGACGTGGTCCTCGACCTGAACCGCGACGGCCGCTTCAACGGCGACGACCTCATGGACGGCTACGCCGACGAGTCGGGCTTCTACGTCGTCGACGACATCACGCTGCCCGGGCCGCACCCGGTGACGGAGGTCATCTACAGCGGCGGGTCGTGGCTCGGGCAGGACCTCTACTACCCGACCGACGTCGACACGATGGGGCAGCTGCCGCTCGTCGTCGTGAGCCACGGCAACGGCCACGACTTCCAGTGGTACGACCACATCGGGAACCACCTGGCGTCGTACGGCTACATCGTCATGAGCCACGAGAACCGGACGGCGCCGGGCATCGAGTCGGCGAGCACGACGACGCTCACGAACACGGACTACTTCCTGGGCAACCTCGACACGATCGCGGGCGGCGTGCTCGACGGGCACGTCGACTCCTCGCGCATCACGTGGATCGGGCACAGCCGCGGCGGCGAGGGCGTGGTGCGCGCGTTCGACCGCGTGTTCGACGGCGACTGGGTGCCGCAGCACTTCACGGTCTTCGACATCGCGCTCATCTCGAGCATCGCGCCGACGGGCTTCCTGGGCATCGGCAAGTCGCACCCGCACGGCGTCGACTACCACCTGTGGACGGGCGTCGCGGATTCGGACGTCAACGGCTGCGCGGCGAGTGACATCGCGCAGACCTTCCAGCTGCACGACCGCGCGTCGCAGCGCCGGATGTCCGTGTCGCTCTACGGCGTGGGGCACGGAGGGTTCCACGCGGGCGGCGGGTCGCTCTGGGCGCAGGGGCCGTGCATCCTCACGCGGCCGCAGACGCACCGGTTCATGCGGGGCTACCTGCTGCCGCTCGTGAAGCACGTGGTCGACGGGAACATCCCGGCCAAGGACTACCTGTGGCGGCAGTGGGAGGGCTTCCGGCCGCTCGGCGCGCCCGTCAACCCGTGCCTCGAGGTCAACCTCCAGTACCGCGAGGGCGACAAGAACGGCACCTACGTCGTCGACGACCACGAGGACAACGACGACGACCCGACACTCTCGTCCTGCGGCGGGGCGGTCGTCGCGAAGGGGATCGTCGGCTACACGGAGGGCCGCGCGAACGACGCGAACACCGACTTCACGCACGACCCGAGCGACCCCTGGAACGGCTTCACGTACGCGCGCGCGGCCGGGCCGCCGCGGCAGTCGGTCTTCGAGTTCCCCGGCGACGCGACGCTCGAGTTCCAGCTGCCCGCGGGCGACCGCGACGTACGCGACCACGCGTACCTCTCGTTCCGCGCGTGCCAGGCGACGCGCCACCCGTACACGGACGCCGAGACGACGGACACGGTCTTCGACGTCACGCTGCGCGACGGCGCGGGCCGCACGAGCACGCTCTCCATCGACGCGTGGGGCGGCGGCGTCGAGGACCCCTGGCCGCGCCTGACCTGCGGCGTCGGCGCCGGCTGGGCCAACGAGTACGAGACGATCCGCATCCGGCTCACGGACTTCCTCCACGTCGACCCGGCCCTCGACCTCGGCGACCTCGAGGCGGTCGTCTTCGGCTTCGGCCCGAGCCACGGCTCGCCGGTGGGGCGGCTGGGCTTCGACGACGTCGAGCTCACGGTGGACTGAGGGGGCGGGCGACTCCGCGCGGGCACCCCCGCCGCGCACGCGCGAGTCCCGATGTGCGGGCGTGCGTGCGGCACGCGCCGGACGCGACGCGGCCGCCGGCCCCCGCGCGGGGACCGACGGCCGGTGTGTTCCCGTCCTGCGTGTGCGGGAGCGTCAGCTCCCCGTCGTCGCCCCGGCGCCGGCGGGCGTCCCGACCCGCGCGTCGTCCGTCGCGTACGACCATCCCGTCTTGAGCCCGAGCATGAACCAGGCGAGCGTCGCGACGCCCGAGAGGAAGACCGTGTCGCCCACCATGCGCAACCAGCGCAGGGTCTGGAGGATCGGCGTCTGGAGGAAGTCGGCGCTGCGCGCGTACCAGAGCCCGTGCTCGACGCTGGCCCAGGTCTGCGCGAGGCCGACGGGCAGCAGGCTCAGCAGGATCATGAGCGCGAGCCCGATGTTCATCGCCCAGAAGCTGTAGCCGAGCAGCGTCTCGTTCCACGGCCGGTCCGCGCACAGCCGCCGCGAGATGAGCAGCACGAGGCCCAGCGAGAGCAGTCCGTAGACCCCGAAGAGCGCCGCGTGCCCGTGGACCGGCGTCGTGTTGAGGCCCTGCATGTAGTAGAGCGCGATGGGCGGGTTGATGAGGAAGCCGAAGAGGCCCGCGCCCACGAGGTTCCAGAAGGCGACGCCCAGGAAGAAGCGGATGGGCCAGCGGTAGCGCTGCATCCACGACGCGCGCCGCTGCAGCCGGAGCGTGTCCCACGCCTCCTTGCCGATGAGCACGAGCGGCACGACCTCGAGCGCGCTGAAGGTCGCGCCGATGGCCGTGATGGAGACGGGCGTCCCGCTGAAGTAGAGGTGGTGGAACGTCCCGGGGATGCCGCCGAGCAGGAAGATCGTCGTCGACGCGATGAACGCGCGGGTCGCGCTGCGCAGCGTCACGAGGCCGAGTCGGCTGAAGAGGAAGGCGAGCACGCCGGTCGCGAAGACCTCGAAGAAACCCTCGACCCAGAGGTGCACGACCCACCAGCGCCAGTACTCGGCGACGGACAGGTGCGAGCGCGCGCCGAACATGAAGCCCGAGCCGTAGAGCAGGCCGATGGCCGCCACGGAGCCCGTGAAGAGCGCGAGCAGGCCGCGCGGCCGCTCCGACGAGCGGAGCGCGGGCATGATCGCGCGCAGCATGAGCACGAGCCACAGCACGAGCCCGACGAAGAGCGCGATCTGCCACGCCCGCCCGAGGTCGACGTACTCGTAGCCCTGGTGCCCGAACCAGAACTGCGTGTCGAGGTCGCCGAACGCGCCGCGGATGGAGAGCCACTCGCCGGCGAGCGAGCCGCCGACGACGAGCAGCAGCGCGCCGAAGAGCACGTTCACGCCGAGGCGCTGGAAGCGCGGCTCCTTGCCGCCGATGAGCGGCGCGAAGAAGAGCCCCGTGGCGAGGAAGGCCGTCGCGATCCAGAACACCGCGGTCTGCAGGTGCCATGTGCGACTCACGGCGTACGGGATCCAGTCGGCGATCGGCAGGCCGTAGAAGGAGTCGCCCTCCACGGTGTAGTGGGCGGTGAGCGCGCCGAGCATGACCTGCACGCCGAAGAGCAGGATGACCACCGCGACGAACTTGCCGAGCGCGCGCATGGACGGCGTCGGCGTGAACGCGGTGAGCGGGTCGCGGGCCGGGACGGGCGGGTCCTCCTCGTCGGCCTTGCGCGAGGCGTGGACCCAGGTGATCGTGCCGATGGCGCCCAGCAGCAGCAGCACGCTCACGACGGACCAGAGCAGGTTGGCGCCGGTGGGCTCGTTGCCGAGCAGCGGGTCGTGCGGCCAGTTGTTCGTGTAGGTGTAGGTCTCGCCGGGGCGCTCGGTGATGCACGCCCAGGCCGTCCACGAGAAGAACGCGTTGAGCGCGCGCAGACGCTCGGGGTCGGTGAGCGCGTCGTCGTGCAGCGCGTAGTCCTCGCGCAGGTCGTCGAGCGCCGGGTCGCCGCCGAAGAGCGCCGTGTAGTGCGCGCCCGCGACCTCCATGGCCCGCGCGCGGTCCTCGCTCACGGTGACCGTATCCGTCTCGAGGTCATAGGTGTTCGTGCGCAGCTCGTCGCGCAGCCGCGCCTCGAGCCCGCCGCGCTGCTCCACCGTGAGCTCGGCGAACGGCGCGCCGTACTGCGCCTCGCTCCAGAGCGCGAGGAGCGCCACGGACTCGCGGTGCAGCCAGTCGGCGGACCAGTCGGGCGCCTGGTACGCGCCGTGTCCCCAGATCGACCCGACCTGCTGGCCGCCGATGCCCTGCCAGACCTGCTGCCCGTCGAGGATCGTGTCGCGGTCGGAGAGCACGCGGCCCGTGTCGGTGACGACGCGGCCGGGGATCGGCGGCGCCTGGCGGTAGACCTCCTGGCCGAAGAAGCCCAGGAGGAGGAACGCGCCGCCCACGGTGAGGAGCAGGGCGGTCCACAGCTTGCGGTCGGAGGTCATGGCGGAGTTCGTCCGGTGTCGGGGAGGTGTGCGCGGCGGTGCGCGGCGCGGTCGCGTCGCGCGGGGGAGACCGCACGCCGGGCGGGCCGTCGCCTCCCGCCCGGCGCGCGTCGCGGACGCCGGCTACGCGCGCAGCGCCCGCGGGAAGAGGACGTGGTTCTCGAGGTGGACGTGGTCCATGAGGTCCTGCTCGAGCTGCTCGAGCCCGAGGTAGAGCGCGCGCCAGGTCGCGCACGCGCCCTCGGGCGGCACGAAGTCGTGGGCGAGGGCGCGCGTGCGCTCGAGGTTGCGCGCGTGCTCCTCGTGCTCCTGCTCCATGCAGCGCACGGGCATGCCGGCGAGCGGACCCTGCCCGCCGCGGAAGGCGGGGAAGAGCACCTGCTCCTCCTTCTGCATGTGGTCCTCCATGGAGGCGGCCACGTTCGCGAGGTGGCGTGCGAGGCCGGCGGGGCATTCGGGCTTGTCGCCGTGGACGCGCTCGACCTTCTGCGCCATCTCGAGCAGCCGCGGGAGCTCGGCGCGGTGAGCCTCGTGGTAGTGCGCGAGGATGTGGTCCATGAGCTCGTCGAGCGGGCGCTCGTCCCAGCGGGTCGCGGGCGGGGCGGCGCGCTCCTCGGTGATGAGCTCCTCGATCAACGCGTCGACGTCGAGGCCGTCGGGCGCGCAGGCCTCGGCGAGGCTGCGGCGGCCGTGGCAGCAGAAGTCGAGGCCGTGGCGGTGGAAGACGCGCGAGGCGCCGGGGTGGCGGGTGGCGAGCTCGGCGAGGGAGTCGGCGGCGGAGAAGGCGGGGGCGGCGGTCATGGGTGGCGCTCCGGGATCGGGGATCGCCGGGTCATTTGCACGCGGCGTGCCAAACGGCGGATCGCCGATCCGACGGCGGATCCCCGGTCGGAATCCCGGGTGTTGTCGAGATCACATCGATCGATATAGTGTCGATGTCGCAACAGGAGTGCGCTCATGACAACACCCGGCCTCGAGGACCTCCTCCCGCTCGCGCGGGCGATGACGGCCTCGCTCTCGGCGGAGGACCGCACCCGGCGGCTCGTCGAGCTCGTCCACCGCGCGCTGCCCGCCGACGCCGTCGCGCTGCTCCGGCTCGAGGGCGACGCGCTCGTCCCCGCGGCCGCGCGCGGTCTCTCGGCGGACGTCTTCGGGCGCCGCTTCCCGCGCGCCGCGCACCCGCGCCTCGACATCATCTGCGCGAGCCGGGCGCCGACGCGCTTCCCCGCGGACAGCCCGCTGCCCGACCCCTACGACGGCCTCGTCATCGACGAGTCGGTGCGCCTCGGCGGCCACGTGCACAGCTGCCTCGGCTGCCCGCTCACCGTCGAGGGCGAGCTCGTCGGCGTGCTCACCGCGGACGCGCTCGTGCCCGGCGCCTTCGACGGCCTCGACGACGTGTTCCTCGAGCACCTCGCGGCGCTCGCCGGCGCGAGCCTGCGCACGAACGACCTCATCGAGGCTCTCCAGCGGCGGGCCGACCAGCAGGGCGTCGTCGTCCAGGACCTCGTGCGCGACGCGCTGCAGCGTCGCGAGTCGTCGCTCGTCGGTCAGAGCGAGGCCATGGCGCGGCTCCGGCACGAGATCGGGCTCGTCGGCGCGTCGGGCTTCCCCGTGCTCGTGACCGGCGAGACGGGGACCGGCAAGGAGCTCGTCGTGCGCACGTTGCACGCGCGGTCGCCGCGCGCCGACCAGGCGCTCGTCTACGTGAACTGCGCGGCGCTGCCGGAGTCGGTCGTCGAGAGCGAGCTCTTCGGGCACGCGCGCGGCGCGTTCACGGGCGCCGACCGCGAGCGGCTCGGCAAGTTCCGCGTCGCGGACGGCGCGAGCCTCTTCCTCGACGAGATCGGCGAGCTGCCGCTCCCGGTGCAGCCCAAGCTCCTGCGCGCGCTGCAGGACGGCGAGATCCAGAGCGTCGGCGCCGACCACCCGATCCACGTCGACGTGCGCGTCTTCGCGGCGACGAACCGCGACCTCGAGGCGGAGGTGCGCGCCGGGCGCTTCCGCAGCGACCTCCTGCACCGCCTCGACGTGTGCCGCATCGCGGTGCCGCCGCTGCGCGACCGCGCGGGCGACGTGCCCGTGCTCGCGGGGCACTTCGCGGACGTCGCGCGCGTGCGGCTCGGCACCGGCCCCGTGCGTTTCGCGCCCGAGGCGCAGGACCGGCTCGTCGGCGGCGACTGGCCGGGCAACGTGCGCGAGCTCGAGAACGTCATCGCGCGCGGCGTGCTCCGCGCGGCCGCCCGCGTCGAGCCGGGCGCGCCGGTCATCGTGGAGGCGGGCGACCTCGACGTGCGCGGGCCGTCGGGGGGCGCGGGGATCGACGGTGCGGCCGCGGGCGGCGTGTCGGTCCCGATCGGCGGGGCCCACGGCGGGCCGGGCGACGCGGACCGACGCGTCGCCGGCCGCGACGGTCCGCGCGGGACCGCCGGTCACACTGTCGCGTCCTCCGACGTCCCGCGCGCCGCGCCCGGCGAGCCGCCTCTCGCGTCGCTCCCGCTGCGCGACGCGGTGCGCGAGTACCAGCGTCGCCGCGTGCGCGAGACGGTGCGCGCCCACGGCGGCAACTGGGCGGCGGCCGCGCGCGCGCTCGGCATGGGCCGCGCGAACCTGCACCACCTCGCGAAGCGGCTCGGGCTCAAGGGCTGACGGAGGGCGGCGCGGAGGCCGATTTCACCTGCGCCGCCGTCGCCGAGCACGCGGACGAGCGGAGGGCTCGCGACAGCGGCCGCCGGCCGACGAGCGGAACAGACGTTCTGGCCGCGTGTCCTGTTACCGCGCCGTGACCCCGCCTACTCTGTTCATCACCGGGACCCGAATGGCGTTGACATCGAATGGAGTCGGAGGGTGGTCGTACCGGCCCGGCTCGAGTCTTCGACAGCCGTTCGGGCCCACCTGTCCTGAACATTGACTCCAAAAACAAGGAGACCTCATGGTTCTCATGAACCTGCACGGCGTGTCGCTGGCTTCCGTTCTCGCCGCTCTCGTTGCGTTCCTCCCCGGGGATCCGGTCGAACCGAACACCGAATGTGGCACCAGTGCCGGGACGTTCATGACCAGCGGCGCCTCGGCGACGGGGAACTCCGGGACGTCGCAGGCCAAGGCCAACGAGGAGGCGCTCGAGAACCTGGATATCCAGCTCGGGACCGACGCCGGGGTCATCTGCGAGATCTGTTCGACCGGTCTCCAGTGCGAACGGAGGATCCGGGGGAAGAAGACGGAGGACGTGGTCGTGACCCCGGGCGACATCATCGATGGGCAGTTCACGGCGACTGCGACATACATGGGCAGCTACATCGTCAAGTGCAGGAAGTGCGTCAACGGCCAGATCGGCTCCTGAGTCCGGACGTCGCTCGCTGATGGGCAGGCATGTCCGAGTCACGCAGCGCCGCTCGGCGGAGTCCGTGACTCGGGCATGCTCGTCCGGATCCACCTGCTGAGGAGCCCACGTGCGTTCTCGTCTCGTTCCAGCCGGCGTCATCCTCGTCCTGGTCGCCGTCGGGGTGCTCGTCTTCTCCGGGAACCTCCCGGTCGGCGCGACCGCCGACCCCGCTCCCTCCGGCTCCCGACCGCCGCCCGCCGGGACCCCGCCGCAGCCCGGCCCGGACCTTCCCGCGCTCCCCGAGGCGGAGCCACGGGACCTGATCGGAGTGCTCCCCCCGGTGTCCGAGGGTGTCGCGCTCGTGGTCACGGATGCGCGGACCGGATCGGCGCTGACCCACGGTTCGTTGCTCGTCCGGCCCGACGGCCACGAGGACGGCGCCTGGCGCGATGGGTCGGCGTGGCGCGCACCGCCGGACGGATTCACACGGGTGCTCCTCCGAGACGCCGCCTTCCCCGCCGAGCTGAGCGTCCGGGGGGCGGATCCCGTCGTCTGGATCGGGAGTGACGGGTACGCCTGGAGAGCGGCACAGGTGAGCGAGCCGGGCACGGCCGTGCACGTCGCGCTCGAGCCGGCGGGGAACCTGACGCTCCGCTTCGCCGAGGAGCTCTCGGACCGGCGGCCTCCGGGCTCGTCGCGCGACGAGCCGCTCCTGGACGTCGAACTGCGACACGAGGGTCATCGCCTCGTCGGACCGGACGAGTTCGGCCTCACGTTCTCCGCCGACCCCGGCGACGTCCGGTTGCTGGGCGACGTGCCCTCCGGTTCGTACGAACTCACCGCGCGCGTGAGCAGTCCGCTCGGTGTGGGGCACGCGATCGCGAGACAGACGTTCGAGGTGGCGCAGGGAGGCGGCACGACGGTGCGGGTCGTCCCCACCGACTACGACGAGTCGGCGACACTCACGCTCTTCCTCGAACTCGACGGGTCCGGCGATCGCGATGAGCTGCTCGGGCAGTCGGTCCGCCTGTTCCAGCGCGGCGGGACCGGCGCTCTGGAGATCGTCGGCTTCCACCCGGACCCGGAGTGGACCGAGGTCGCGCCGGACCGGGTCTGGGAGGTCTCGTACCCGGGGCTGACCGCGGGTACCTACGAGGTCTTCCTGGATCCGAGCGCTCTCGCGCAGGAGGTCGTCCTGACCGCCGGCGAGGAGAGCACCCTTCACTTCGAGCTGACCGAGTTGGTGACGGTCTCGCTGGACGTGACGGCCTGCACCGTCGGAGGGCAGGGCGCCGGCCTGATCTGGGGATACCAGGAGAACGCTCGTCGTCTGAGGAAGTACGTCGTCCTGGCCCCGGGTGACTCCGTCGTGCGGATCGAGTGCGTCGCGAGGCCCATGTGGGTGCAGGTCGTCGGGTCGGGGCTCGCCTCCGGACCCGTCTTCTTCAACCCGTCGCCGCTCGCGCTCGTCGAGTCGGCGATCGCTTGCGCCCCCGAGCGAGCCGCCGCGGCCCGGGTGGCCGTCATACCGGGTGCGCGGTCGCCTTCTCCGGACAGCCGTGAGTTCTGGGACCGTGTCCGTCTCCGGGGGACGAGCCACGAGGGCCTCATGCACTCCATCCTCCGGCGACCCGTCCCGGACGGCGCAGCCGACTACCCCGGCGGCGCGTTCCTCGGGACACTCGTCTTCGACGAGCCCGGCGAGTACGAGATGGAGTACGCCGTGCAGTGGGGGACGACGGCCCGGGCGCACATCACGGCCGGGGCGGACCCGTCCGCGGTCGTGGAACTGCGGCTGGACTGAGGTTCCGGCGCGCCCTTGGTCGCGGTGCGCAGGACTGACGAAGGCGCGTCGTGTTGCTTCGAGGCGAGGTGGGTTCTCACCGCCGGGTATCCTCCGGGCCGCGCACACCCGCGGGAGCCACGCCGTGTCCGACCCCGACCGCATGACCGAGAAGAAGGAGCAGGAGCGCTTCGGCGACGGGTTCGTCGTGCCGCCCGACCGCGTCGCGGATCCGGCGGACGTCGGGAGCCTCGACGCGATCGTCACCGCGCTCTACGACGTCATCTCGGGGCCGGCCGGGCCGCGCGACTGGGCGCGCAACCGCACGCTGCACCACCCCGACGCCGGCTGGCACATGCCGTGCGGCCCGCGCCGCGACGGCGCCGACGGCACGATGACGCGCGTGCTCACGCTCGACGAGTTCGAGGAGCAGGCCGGCCGGCTGCTCCTCGAGGACGACTTCCACGAGGTCGAGGTCGCGCGGCGCGTCGAGCGCTTCGGATGCATCGCGCACGTCTTCAGCACCTACGAGTCGCGCCGCACGCCGGACGGCGAACCCTTCGTGCGCGGCGTGAACAGCATCCAGCTCGTGCACGACGGCGCGCGCTGGTGGGTGCTCACGGTCATGTGGGACACCGAGCGCGAGTTGCAGCCGCTGCCGGCGGAGCTGCTCGGAGGTGATGCGTAGCAGCCTTCCCCCTCGGGCTGCTCGCGCTGCACCTCGGACGGCGCCCGCCGCACCTCGGACGGCGGCCGCCACGGATCGCCGGCCCCGACCGGCCGACGCGAACGCCTACCCGCCGTCGTCCTCGCAGCACGCCGGACACGACGCCGACCTCGGCACGAACGCGACGGGGCGGCGTCGCGCGTCGAACTCCACGTGGCAGCACGCGAGGATCATGCCGCGCAGGTGGTCGCGTCCGCGCTGGATCCGCGACTTGGCGCCGGACAGCGAGAGCCCGAGCCGGTCGGCGACCTCCTGCTGCGACAGGCCGTCGCGCTCGTGGAGGAGCACCGCGTCGCGGAACGTGTCCGGCAGGCGCTCCGCCATGCGGGCGACGGCGGTCGCGACCTCGTCCGGCAGCTCGTCCGCGGGCGCGCGGGCGAGCGGCTCGTCCGCGAGCGGCGCTCCGCTGCCCGTCGACGCGGCTCTCCCGGCGGCGTCGACCCCGCACGCGCCGCCCGCGTCGAGCGGCGCTTCGCGCCGGCGGCGACGGTAGGCGTCCGTGAGCACGTTGCGCGCGATGCGGTGCACCCACGCCGCGAGGTGCTGTTCGTCCGCCAGCCCGTCGAGGCCGCGGTGGATGCGCAGGAACACCTCCTGGAGCAGGTCGTCGACCCGGTCGGCCGGCGCGCGCCGCGCGAGGAACGCGCGCAGCGACTCCCCGAACGCGCGCCACACGTGGTCCGTGTCGAGGCTCACGGGACGACCCCGCAGCAGGGGCTCGCGCAGCAGGACTCCGCGGCGTCGTCGTCGACGTCCGCCTCCGCCGGCGCGTCGTCGAGCACGGTGTAGATCTCCCACGCGTGGCCGTCGGGGTCGCGCACCCAGACCTTGTCCTGCGTGGCGTGGCAGCAGGTCACGCCGAGCTCGGGCAGCGGCGCGAGGCCCGCGGCGCCGAGGCGGTCGATCGCCTCGCGCACCTCCCGCGTGGAGTCGACGCGCAGCCCGTAGTGGGTGGGCGGGCGCGGCGCGCCGGCGGACGCGGTCTCGATGAGGCTCAGCACGAGCGCGGGCCGGCGGGGGGAGAAGCGCGCGTAGCCGGGGCGCCGCTTGTCGGGCGGCGTGTCGAGCAGCGCCGTGTAGAAGTCGACCGAGCGTCGGACGTCCGAGACGCCGAGGCCCACGTGGAGGCGGACGGCGGCGGGGCGGAGGGTCGTGCGGAGGGGGACGAAGGGAGGCATGGGGAGGGTCCGTCTCGGAGGTGAGGATAGGTCCTGCCCCTCCAGACGGGCGAGCGGGGCGGGAGGACGCAGGATTCGCCAGGCGGTCGAGGTCTCGCGGGGTCGCGCCCGCGGATTTCCCGTGAGTCACCCCACCCCCGTCTCCCGCCAGGGGATGGGACGACGGAGATCACCCCATGACGACCCCGAGCACTCGCGGCGCCCCGCCCGCCACCCGCCACCGCGGCCACGTCCGCGTCGCGCTCCTGGCCGGCGTCGCCGCGCTGTCCGTCACGGTGCTCCTGGGCTCCCTCGCGGACCCGGCCGCGCTGGGCGACGCGGTCGCCGAGCCCGCCGCGCACGCCGCCGACCGCTGCGTCGCCTTCCTGTCGGAGCTGCTGCACAAGGCGTCGTCGCCGCAGAGCTGGGCGGCGTTCTCCGGTCGCTGATCGCGGTTCGATCGCCCGGAGCCGCGAGACCGGGTCCCGCCTACGCCCCGAGCCCCCGCTTCAACCACGCCCGCGCCATCGCGAGCTCGCGCACGACCGTCTGCCGCGAGATGTCCAGCACCTCCGCGATCTCCTTCCCCGTGAGGTCGCCGAAGAAGCGCAGCTCGACGATGCGCGCCTGACGCGGGTCGAGCTCCTCGAGCTCCGCGAGCAGCTCGTCGAGGCGCAGCAGGTCGATGTCGTCCGTGGCGTCGTCCGCGCGGGCCGGGTCGAGGCCCGAGAGCGTGATGCGCTGCCAGTCGCCGCCGCGCTTGGCGGCGCGCCGGGCGCGCGCGTGGTCGACGAGCACGCGGCGCATCGTGACGGCCGCCGCCTTGAGGAAGTGGAGGCGCCCCTGCTCGCCGACGTTGCGCGAGGCGGTGAGCCGCAGGAAGGCCTCGTGCACGAGCGCGGTGGGCTGGAGGGTATGGTCGGCCTTCTCGCCGAGCATGAGGCGGTCGGCCATGTCGCGCAGCTCGGCGTAGACGAGGGGGAGCAGCTGCTCCGTGCTCGTCGCGTCGCGGCCCAGGCGACGTAGGATGTCGTCCAGGTCAGCGCCCGCGGAGTCGTCGTTCGTGTCGTCCGGTCCGTTCACGAGAGCTCGATGATGGGCATGGACCGCGCGCGCTTCCAGCGGCTCAAGGAGCTCTTCTCGGAGGCGCGGGAGCGGCCCGCGGACGCGCGGCGCCCGTGGCTCGAGGCGGCCTGCGGCGACGACCGCGAGCTGCTCGACGAGGCGCTCGCGCTCCTGGCGAGCGACGAGGCGGACGACGACGACGCGCTCGCGGCCTCGCTCGCGGGCGACGGGCACCGCGACGCGCCGGCGCCGGGCATGCCCGAGCAGCTCGGGCGCTACACGCTCGTGCGCGTCGTCGGGCACGGCGGCATGGGCACGGTGTGGGAGGCGCGGCAGGACGCGCCGAAGCGTCGCGTCGCGCTCAAGGTCGTGCAGGTCGGCGCGCTGCGGCCCGACGTGCTCGAGCGCTTCCGGCGCGAGGCGGAGATCCTCGGTCGGCTGCAGCACCCGGCGATCGCGCAGGTCTTCGAGGCGGGCGACAGCGAGCTGCAGGGCGTGCGCGTGCCGTGGTTCGCGATGGAGTTCGTCGAGGGGCCGGACCTGCTGACGTTCGCCGACGAGCGCGCGCTCTCGACGGCCGCGCGCGTCGAGCTCTTCGCCCGCGTGTGCGACGCGGTGCAGCACGCGCACGAGCGCGGCGTCGTGCACCGTGACCTCAAGCCGGACAACGTGCTCGTCGTGGAGGGCAGCGCGACGACGCTCGCGGACTCCTCCGCCGAGCTCGACCGCGCGCAGCCCAAGGTGCTCGACTTCGGCGTCGCGAAGGTCGCCGACGCCGACGTGCGCGCGAGCCTGTCGACGGGCGCCGGGCAGCTCCTCGGCTCCGTGCCGTGGATGAGCCCCGAGCAGGCGTCGGCCGACCGCGCCGTCGACGCGCGCTCCGACGTCTACTCGCTGGGCGTGCTGCTCTTCCGGCTGCTCACGGGCGCCATGCCGTACGAGGTGGAGCACCGGCCGCTCACCGCCGCGCTGCGGACGATCCAGGAGCAGGCGCCCGCGCGGCTCGGCGCGGCCGACGCGCGACTGCGCGGCGACCTCGAGACGGTCGTCGCGAAGTGCCTCGAGAAGGACCCGTCGGACCGCTACGGGTCGGCGGCGCGTCTCGCGTCCGACCTGCGGCGCTGGCTCGCGCACCGGCCGGTCCTCGCGCAGCCGCCGAGCACCTGGTACCAGCTCCGCAAGTTCGCGCGGCGCAACCGCGTGCTCGTGGGCGGCGTGCTCGCGACGGGCGCGGCGCTGCTCGTCGGGCTCGTCGTGGCGCTGCAGCTCATGGTGGGTTCGCAGCGCAACGAGGAGCGGGCGGAGCGCAACGCGCAGACCGCGGAGCGCAACGCCGACGCCGCGCGCCGCGCCGAGCGCCGCGCGCACCTGCTCGCGGCGGACGCGCTGCTCGGGTCCGAGCCCGCGCAGGCGCGTCGCATGCTCGACGCCGTGGACGAGGCGGACCGCGGCTGGGAGTGGCTGCACCTCGACGCGTGCCTCGCGGAGCACGTGCTCGAGATCGAGGGGGTCTTCCGCGAGACGCCGCTCGTGGTGCTCGACGACGGCGCCACGCTGCTCGTCGCGCGCGACGCGCGGACGGTGGGCGCCGTCGACCTCGGGAGCGGGGCGGTGCTCGCGCGCTGGCGCACCATGGTCCCGGCGGTCGCGTGGGGCCTCGCGCCGGACGGCTCGCGCCTCGCGTTCGCGACGGCCGAGGGCGCGGTGTGGGCGGCGACGATCGACGCGCGCGGGGCGTCGACGGCCGGGGCGTCGGGCGCCGCGTCGCGGGGCGTCGACGACGTCGTGCCGTCGCGCGGGGAGGCGTCGGCCGAGCCGATCGTCCCGCGCTGGGAGCTGCTCCACGACGGCGAGCCCGGCGTGCGGGCGCTCGTCCCGTCGCCCGACGGCGCGCGCGTCGCGGTCGTGCGCGACGACGGGCTCGTCGTGGTCGACGACGCGGGCGCGCGGGCCGTCACGTTGCCGCGCGGCATCGACACGCCGGCGGCCTGCTGGTCGCCCGACGGCGCGCGGCTCGTCGCGCTCACGCTGCAGGCCGGCGCGCCGCGTCTCTGGGTGTTCGACCCGGACGCGCTCGGCGGCGCGCCCGAGGTCGTCGGCGAGGGCGGCCTGCTGCTCCGCGTCACGACACAGAGCTCGCCGCGCGCGATCGCGTTCACGCCGGACGGCCGCACGCTCGTCGCGGGGACGATCTTCCGCGACGTGCGGTTGTTCGACGCCGACGACCTCTCGGACCGCGGGCGCTTCCTCGGGCACACCAAGGGCGTGAACGCCGTCGCGCCGGGCCCGGACGGGACCGTGCTCTCGGCCTCTCGCGACGGGAGCGTGCGGATCTGGTCCGCGGAGGGGGAGGAGCTCGCGGTGCTCTCCGAGCCGGGCGTGCGCGCCGTCGTCGCCGCGGGGCGCGACCGCGTCGTCACGGCGACCGACGACCGCGTGCACGTCTGGGACCTCGCCGGCGAGGCGCGCCGCGTGCTCACCGGGCACGCGAGCTACGTCTACCAGCTCGCGTTCGCGCGCGACGGCGCGCTGCTCGCGTCGCAGGCGCCGGTCGGGACGCCGGAGCTCTTCGTGTGGGACGTGCTCGAGAGCCTCGCGCTCGCGTCGCTGCCGACGCACCACGGCCGCAAGCACCTCGTCTTCGGCGACGACGGCCGCGTGACGTCGAGCCTCGGCTTCTCGAACTACGACCACGTCTGGCCGGCGCGCACGAGGACCGCGCGCTGGTCCGAGGACGTCCACGCGTTGTCGTGGCGACGGACCGGCGACGACCTGTTCGTCGGGGGCGTGTCCGTGCCGTTCGACGACGGAGCCGCCGAGCACCTGGTCCGCGTCGAGCACGGTCCGGCGGACGGCGCGCGTACGCCGTCGCTCTGGATCGACGGGGAGCGCCGCGCGGACCTGTCCGGCGCGTCGACGCCGCCGCCCGCGCGTCACCCGCGGCTCTCCCTCGGCGGGCTCGCGGCCGAGGCGCAGGACGCGTCGGGCGCCGTGGCGGAGGTCGTCGTCCTCGCGGGCTGGCTCGGGCCCGACGAGGCGCGCGCGGTGGAGGCCGCGCTCGACGCGGGCGTCGACGCGCTCGGGGACGTGCTCCCGGCGCGCGACGACGTCCGCGTGCTCGCGCGCTTCCGCGCGGCGCGCGAGCACCTCGAGCTCGCGCCCGCGCCGGCGGGCACGCCGCCGGCGGGACGCGGGGAGTCCGCGGGGGACGGGGACGACGACGTGTCGGATCGCGATGCACGCGACGACCAGGACGCGACGGACGACGCCGTGGCTCTCGGCGACGGCGACGCGGCGGGCGAAGGCGACGCGACGCCGAGCGGCGAGGATCCGACGAACACCGACGGCGACGTGACGTCTGCAGGCGAGGAGGCCGCGTCACCCGCGCCCGTCGTCCTCGCCTGGCGTTCCGTCGACGGCGCCGTCGTGCTCCGCGCGGTCGGCTCGGCGGAGCGCGCGCTGCGCTTCACGGAGTCGCCGGCGCCGCGCGTCGTCTTCGACAACCACCACGCCGCCCAGCGCTGGCTCGAGGGCGCGCTCCCGGCCGCGCGCGACGTCGAGCGCTTCACCGTCCTGTGGCGCGGGCGGTTCCTCGGGGCGTGGGGCTCGTCGTACCTGCAGACGGCGTACGCGTTGGGCGACGCGCCGACGCCCGGCGGTCGCGAGCCGCCGCGACGCGCCGACCTGCCGACCCTGGGCACGGCCGCCGCCCGCTCCGCGGACGGTCGTGTCGTCGCGAGCACCGAGGTGTCGGGCCCGTTCCCCGTCGTCGTGCGCGACGGCGACACGGGCGAGGTCCTCGGGCAGTGGGCGGGTCGCTACTGGTCGACGGCCGTGTCGCCGGACGGTCGCTCCGTCGCGTGCGGCGACCACTCGGGACGGCTCGACGTCATCGAGGTCGCGACGGGCGACGTCCGTTCGGTCGACGCGCACGACGGCACGGTCTACGCGGTCGCGTGGACGCCGGACGGCGCGCGCCTCGCGACGGGCGGCAACGACAACACGGTCCGCCTGTGGGACCCCGAGCACCTCGAGCCGCTCCTCGAGCTGCGCGGCCACGAGCAGTACGTCAAGGCGATCGCGTTCAGCCCCGACGGCACGATGCTCGCGAGCGGCTCGGGCGACGGCACGGTGCGCCTCTGGGACGCGGCCCCCCGCGTCCTTCGTCACGCGCAGATCCGCGAGCGCCGCGCCCGGCGCGACGAGGTCCGCCCGCGCGTCGACGCCTGGTTCGCGGAGGGCCTGTCGGCGGAGGAGGTCGTCGCGCGCGTCGTCGACGCGTGGAGCGCGGAGGACCCGCGGCGCTGGGCGGGGTTCGAGGTCGTGGCGGCACGCTGACCCTCGCGGCGAATCGGGTCATGTGGCCCGACGCACGTCCCGCGATCGGGTCGCCGCGATACCATCCGGCCATGGCTCCCGCGACACACGCAAGGCCGCCGGTCACGGTGCTCGCGGCGGTGTTCGTCATCCTCGCGTCGGCCGCGTCGCCGTGCGTGTCCGGCCGGACGGCCCCGCAGGTCGCCCCGGTCGTGGAGACGCTCCGGGTGGCGGGGCGGGTCCTCGACGCCGACGGCGAGCCGCTCCCCGGCGTCGTCGTCCGCGTCGTGCCCGACGGACGCGCGCTCGTCGCGGCCGGTCTCGACCCGCGGCTCTACAGGAGCTCGAGCGCGGTCGTGTACCTGCACCACGAGCTCGACGTGCCGTCGTTCGCGGGGGTGCCGTCCGGGACGACCGGGAACGACGGGCGCTTCGCGGTCGACGTGCCGCACGTCCCGCTCGACCGCGACACCGGCGTCAGCGAGGTGGGTGTCCCCTGGCCCGTGCTCGTCGTGTCCGCGCCCGGTCACGCGACCTGGGTGCAGGCGCTGAAGCAGGTCGGCCGTGGCTTCGGCGAGCCGGGCGTCGACGTCGGGGACGTCGGGTTGCGCCCGGAGGTCGTGCTCGCGGGTCGCGTCGTGGACGAGACCGGTGTCGGCCTCGCGGGTGTCGAGGTGCGGCTCTGGTCCCGGAGGCCGGGCGACTTCCCCGAGGTCCTGTGGGGACGGGTGCTCTTCGTCCCGGAGCTCATGACCGTCACGACCGGTGCCGACGGCCGGTTCCGACTCGCGGGGCTCTGGCCCGGCGATACGACGCTCGCGTTCCACGTCACCGACCGCGTGCGCCGCACGCTGGAGCGCGAGCTGCTCGGCGCGGGGACGCACGCCGTCGGCGACGTCGTCCTCGAGGCGGGGCGGGCGGTCGCCGGCGAGGTCGTCGGCCCCGACGGTGCGCCCCTGCCCGGCGCGGAGGTGCTCGTCACCGACCGGCGCATCGAGACGGCCTGGGAGTTCGACATCGAGCACTACTACGAGGACGACGACGACACGATCCACGACGAGCTGCGCCAGGTGCGCGCGGACGTCCGTCGACTCGCGACGACGACGGACGACGCCGGCCGGTTCCGGATCGGCGGCATCGAGGCGGGCCACCTCACGGTCTACGCGACCGCGCCGGGCTTCGAGCCGGCCCGGGTACGCGAGGTCGCGCCCGACGGCGAACCCGTGCGCGTGACGCTCGCCGAAGAAGGGCGGCTCGTCGTGCACGTCGTCGAGGCGGCGACGGGAGCGCCGAAGGACGGCGCGACCGTCGGCGTGACGCGGCTCATGGGACACGCGCGCTGGACCGGCGGCGACGTGGACCTCGACGTGCGTCCCGCCGACGACGGCGGCGGCCTGTTCGTCGCGCACGGCGCGGGGCCCGTCGGGCACCGGCTGCGCGTGTCGGCCGACGGCTTCGCGACGACGGTGCTCCGCGGGCCCGCCGTGCCGCAGGGCGAGACGCGCGAGCTCACCGTGCGGCTCCACCCCGAGAGCGTGCTGGCCGGCACCGTCGTCGACGGAGAGGGGGCTCCCGTGCCGGGCGCGCTCGTGCACCTCGTCGACCACGGGAACCGCAGCGAGCCGCGGGCCGTCGTCGCCGCGGACGCCTCGGGGCGGTTCCGGTTCGGCGGGCTCGAGGCGCCGCACGGCGCGCTCTACGCCTGGGCCGAGGGCTTCCCGGAGTCTCCGGACCTGCCCGTGACGGTCGGCCTCGGGCGGACGCTCGACGGACTCGTGATCACGCTCCCCGAACCGGCGCGGGTGCACGGACTCGTCACGCGAGCCGACGGCACGCCCGCGGTCGACGCGCGCGTCGCCATCGACATCCCGCCGTTCGGCACGTTCAAGTTCGACGAGCTGAGCCCGCGCTGGTTGCGCTACGCGCGCACGGACGAGGGCGGGCGGTATGCGTTCGACGGCCTCGCGCCGGGTCGCTACGAGGTCGCGCTCCACGACTGGACGGCGGAGGTGGTCGAGCTCGTCGCGGGCGAGGAACGGCGTGCCGACCTGCGATTCGCGCCGATCGCACGCGTGCGCGGGCGCGTCACGAGCGCGGCCGGTCCGATCGCGGGCGCGAGGATCGCGGTCCGGCAGCAGGAGGTCACGGACGGAAGCCGCCGCTGGTACGGGAGCCCGTGGCCCACGACGGACGCGGACGGCGCCTACGCGCAGGAGCTCGGGGGCTCCGGCGTCTACCGGATCCGGCTCGTCGTGCCGGACAGCGTCCGGCAGGAGGTCTTCGTGTCCATCGAGGCCGGCGAGGAGGTCGTGCAGGACTTCCGGCTCGACGAGTTCACCGTCACGGGGCGCGTCGTCGACGACGTGACGGGCGCGCCGGTCCGCGGGCTCGTCCTGTCGCTGGACCGGGGCGCGGGCTCGACGCGGACCGACAAGGACGGCCGCTTCACGATCGTGCACCTGTCGCCGGGGACCCTGCGACTCGAGGTCGACGGCCGGGTCGTGCTGCGGGACGGCCGGCACGAACGACGCTTCCTCGGGCTGCCGGCCCGCGAGCTCCAGGCCGAGGACTGTCCGCCGCTCGAGCTCGTCGTGTGTCCCGGCGCCCGGATCTCGGGCACGGCGCGGCTCCCGTCGGGGTTGCCGCCGCAGGACGACGTCCCGGTGCAGCTCGTCGCGGCCGGGGACGCCGGACGCGACTTCCCGCCGCACTTCGACGACACGGACGGGGCGGACGCCGCGTGGTCGTTCGGGCCGCTGCCGCCCGGCACCTATCGCGTCGGGCAGTGGGAGACGGACGTCCGCGAGCACGGCGTGCTCGTCGTCGTCGGCGAGCACGAGCACGTCGAGGGCGTGGAGCTCGTCGTGCGGGAGTAGGCGCAGCGGGAAGTGAGGCGAGGGCACCGTGATCGCGCACAGGCGATCTCGTCCTATCGCTCGTCGCTGGGCGCGGCACGCGTGAGGCGATAGGTCGCCAGCCCCGGCGTTGTTCCCGGGCCCTTATTCGCAGCGGCCCACGCCCACGTGCCGACGGCGAGGGTCACGGTGTCGTCGCTCACGTCGACGACCGCCGCCGACAGCCCCGCGACGATGCAGCCGCCGCCGTCGATCGCGAGGCGCGCGCGCTCGTCGCCCGTGCGGCCGGAGAGGACGCGGAGGATCGGCCGGAAGTCGGGGAGATCACCCTCCTCGCGACCCCACTCGGTATCCCCGGAGAGCGCGCCGCACAGCACGTCGCCGACGCCGTCCCCGTCGACGTCGGGGAGCGCGGTCACGCAGATTCCCAGCGCCTCGGCGCGCTCGGTCCCGCGCACCGACCAGAGCGTCGCGCCGTCTGCTCCCGAGTGCACGGTGAGCGAGCCGAGCCCCGCCGCGAACCCGTCCTCGCTCGGCGCGTCGGTCCAGGCGACGGCGAGGTCGTCGTGGCCGTCGCCGTCCAGGTCGGCGAGACGCACGACGTGCGTCGCGTCCGGGGTCGCGGGCGCCGGCACGCTCCAGAGCGTCGTGCCGTGCGCGGTGTCGAGCAGGTCCAGCCGCGAGTGCCGGGCGCCGCGCTCGCACAGGATCACGGCGAGCTCGTCGACGCCGTCGGTGGTGACGTCGTCCGCGACGCACACGATGGGTCCCTGATCGAGCTCGAGCGACCACGGCTCGGTCTCCGGGCCGTCACGCCACGGGACGAGCCGCGGCTCACCGCCGGCGGGGACCTCGCCGGACAGCCACCCGCCCTTGCCGTCGGCGTCGCGCCATGCGGCGAGCGCGAAGAGCCGCTCGACGGGCGGCGCGTCGGTCGCGGGGGCGCGACGGAGGACGCGCTTTCCGTCCGACGCGACGAGGTCGACCGACCACCTCGGCCGTCCCGGGCGATGGCGGGAGCGGCCCTCCGAGTGGAAGGACCCCACGGCGACGACGGGCTGCCCGTCGTGCGTCCCCGAGGCGAGACGGCGGAGACGACGGTCCGACTCCGGGGCGTGCTCCGCGAGGATCTCGAGCGTGTGCGCGTCGCGGATTCGAAGCCGGTCCCCGGTGCCGCGCTCGACGTCGAGGCTCGCGACCACCGGGCCGCCATCGGTCGCGAGCACGGTGAGCGCGAGCACCGAGGCCGGCGTATGCGCGATGCGCTCGAACTCGAGCGGATCGTCCACCGGGTCGGCCGCGACGAGCAGGGCGACGAGCGAGGCGAGTTGGGGGGGCGTCGGCACGAGGAAGCGGCGGGTGCAGGCGAGGGCGAGGGGGGCGAGATCCAGAGACGCTGTCGAGCGCGGCGGTGGACGGTGACGTCGGAGGGCATCGACAGCCCGTGGTCGGGTCAACGTTCCGTCGAGGTGTCGCGCCGGTCGGTGACCTGCTGCTCGCGCACCGCGTTCCCCAACCGCGTGCGGAGCGCCTGGACGACCCTTGCGTCGGCTCCGAGTTCGAGCGCCTCGCGCAACCACGCGGCCTGCTCGGGGAATGGCGGCACGACGTCCGCGGACGTCCGCACGAGCGTGAGCCGGCTGTCGCCGTCGTCGAGCTGCTGCAGCAGCAGCGCCTCGACGTCGCGGGCGGCGGGCCCGTCGTCCGCCGCGCGGAGCGCCGTCGCGATGCGCGCGAGGTCGTTGCGCAGGCCGCGCTCCTGGGTCCTCACCCAGGTGCGCTGGTCTTCGGCGTCGAGCGTGGTCGGCCCGATGATGTCGCGGCGTGCAGCCCGGACCTTCTCGCGCGCCACGTGGGGGAGACCTGCCACGCGGCCCGCGTCGGCCCAGCGACCGGCGTCCGCGAGCAGGCCGAGCGCGGGCTCGGCGAGCCACCACGGGACGGCGATCGTGCCGTCGGGCTGCCGCAACGCGTCGAGACGCGCGAGCGGCTCGTCGTCGCGTCCGAGGGCGCCGCACCACGAGACGTACTCCATCCAGGACAGCAGGTCCGGCTCGTCGGTGCGCGTCACGGCGGCGCGCGCCTCGGCGTACAGGCCCATGCACGCGGCGTAGGCGTCGTCGTCGGCGGCCATGAGCTGCTTGACCCACGGGATCAGCGGGAGCCCGCAGTGGATGCCCAGGAACTCCGGGTCGTCGCGCGTGTCCTCCCAGAGGCCGAGGAGGTGCTGCAGCGCGAGGGCGTGGTGACCGGTGACCGTGAGCTCCTGCGCGGCGTCGAAGCGCGCCAGCACGTTGTCGCTGCGCAGCAGGGCGAACGCCTGCGCGACGCGACGGGCGTCGCCGGAGATCGCTGCGCGCCCGGCCGCGACGTCGTCGAACCACTCCACGAGCGAGGCGGCGTCGAGTTCACGGGTGCGCCGGTCGAGGAGCACGTCGCCCACGTAGAGCGCTATGGTCGGCGTGCCGCGGAAGCCCAGCTCGTATGCGAGCCCCGTCTCGACCTCGGCAACGACGCGCACAGCGAGCGCGTGCTCGTCGATCCACGCGGTCACGCGCGGGTCGGGCCACACGTCGCGCGCCATGCCGAGGCACGGCTCGCAGGTCGTCGACGTCACGTCGACGAGCAGAAGGCGCTGCCGCTCCTCGGCGGCGCCCCGGGCCTCGGCGAAGGAGAGCTGGGTGAACGGGGAGGCGGGTGGCGCATCCTGCGCCGGGGCCGGCGGAGCGAGGAGCATCGCGGCGGTGAGCAGCGCGGCGTGTGGGATGGCGTTGCGGAGCATGGAGTTCGTCGAGGGGCTCGGCCGGCGGCGGGTCGCGACGGGAACCGCCGCGGTGGGATGCTCGGCTGCGGCGCCCGCAGGCTCCTTCTCGGGACGCCATCACACCATGCGTCGGCGGGGAACCGGGCCGGACGCGGTCGCGTTCCGCGTCACGTGCCTCCCGGCGAGCCGTCGGGCCCCCCGAGCGGCCGGATCGTCCCCCGACCGCTCCCGCAACCGTGAGCTCCGATGTCAAAGCTTGACATATCCTGGCATGGTCCCAGACTGGGTCCCATGAACGTCTCGCTGACCCAGGACCTGGAGGAGTTCGTCCGCCGCAAGGTGGCGGCAGGCCTCTACACCTCGGCCAGCGAGGTCGTCCGGGAAGCCCTCCGGCTCCTCGTCGAGCAGGACGCCCGGCGTCAGGCCCGCGAAGAGGAGTTCCGGCGCATCGTCGCCGAGGGCATCCGGAGCGCGGAGGAGGAGCCGCTGCTCGACGGCGAGACCGTGTTCGCCGAGATCGAGGCGCGGCTGCGGAAGCTCGAGGACGAACGCCGCGGCCGTTGACCGGCTTCACGCTGTCGTCGGCCGCGCAGGCCGACCTCGAGGAGCTCGCCGCGTTCGTGGCGGCCGACAGCTCGCCCGCCGCCCATCGGCTGATCCTCGAGATCCACGACGCGATCCGTCGGCTCGTACGGTTCCCCGGCATCGGGCATCGACGACGCGACACGTCCGACGACATCCGGCTCTGGCGTGTGCGGTCGACGGTGATCGTGTACCGCCCGGCCGAGGAGGGCATCGACGTCCTGCGAGTCGTCAGCGGATGGCGTGATCTCGGGCGACTGCTCGGCGGCGACCCGGACGAGAGCGCCGACCGCTTCGCGTCCTAGAACCAGTCGTTGTTCGCCTCGAAGGCGTACCAGTCCCCCGCGAGCGGAACGGTCGCGTAGCCCTTCCCGCCGAAAGGCGAGCTGTCGCCGGTCGGGCGGTATGCGAAGCCGTACGACGTCGTGTCGAGCAGGTCGACGAGGCTCCGCCGCACGCGGATGTACACGCCGGGGCCGTCGACTTCCTTGCCGATGCCGTCGATGGTGTACGGACCGATCCGGCGGGGATCGATCCTCGTGGCGAACACACCCTCGGGCGCCTCGGCGACGAGCGCCTCGAACGAGCCCCGGCAAGCGGCGAAGGCGACACGCTGCGGGACGTGGCATACCAGGAGGGTGAACGTCAGGGCGGCGCAGGTGGTCTTCACCGGCCACCCTGGCATCGCCCCTGCGCGGCCTCGCGCCCGCCATCCCATCACGAAGACGAGCGCGACGAGGACGGGGAGGAACGTGATCACGGCGAGATCACGCAGGAGTCCGGGCCAGACTCCGAGCATCAGCAGGACGACGCAGACGAGGATCGTCGTCGGTCCGCCCGTCCAGGCCTCCCTGTCGGCTTCGTCGTCCTGCGTGTCCGGCCTCACGCGCTCAGCTCGTCACGGCGTCGTCGCCCGCAGCGCGTTCGAGAGCGTGATCCCGAAGATCACCGACGGGTCCTGCACGAGGAACTGGAACCAGGCGTTCGTGTTCGTCGGGATGCCCGCGGGCCAGGTCGTCGTCACCGCGAAGCGGCCGTCCGCGTCGGCGAAGAAGAGGAACTGGCTGTTGAACGGGAGCGTGTGCACGACGCCGCCGAAGAAGGCCGCGGGCGTCGGCGCGAGCGCGACCCACGCGACCATGAGCGCGCCGGGCGGGGCATTGCGCAGCGCGAGCGAGGCCGGCGTCCCGCCCACGAGCGTGCCGCCGCCGAGCAGCGTCGGGCGACCGTTCGCCCCGAGCGTCTCGCCGCCCACGTCCGTCCAGGGCGTCGGCACGTCGACGAGGTCCACGCCGTCCAGCGGCCCGGGCTGCGTGACGACCGCGCGGTGCAGGCGGTCGCTCCACGCGAGGTCCGGCGGGTCGCCCGAGAGCGGCGTCTGCGACGCGATCGACGGGAACGCGCCCGACGTGTCGACGTGCACGAACGGCCCGGCGACCGTCGCGAGCACGACGCCGTCGCCCGTCGCCGACACCGCGCCGCCGCGCGCGAAGGCCGGCAGGCTCACCGTCGTCGCGACGCCGTTCGTCGCCGTGTCGAGCACGTAGAGCCGGGGCGTCGTCCCGAAGTTGCCGACGTACACGTCGTCGCCGTCCGGGTCCGCGAGCATGACGAGCGGGAAGTCGATGTTCGGGATCGTCGCGACCACCGACGAGCCCGCGCCGGCGACCTGCACGACGCTCACCGAGTCGCCGAACGCGTTGCCGACCCAGAGCTTGGCGCCGTCCGCCTGGAACACGGTCTTGAGCGGGAAGTCGCCCACCGGCACCGTCGCGACGACCGTGAAGCTCGCCGTGTCGATGAGCCGCACGACGTCGTCGAAGCTCACGCAGACCGCGAGCAGCGAGCCGTCCGGCGAGAGCGCCATGCCGCTCAGCGTGTTGTAGGTCGCGATGACCGAGCCCATCTGTCCGGTGACGATCGAGCCCGTGATCGTGCTCGCCGCGCCGTTGAGCGCGATGCGCCGCACGCGGTCCGTGCCCGCGATGCTCGTCACGTAGGCCGTCGAGCTGTCCGGCGAGATGAGCACCTCGCCCGGACGCGACGGCACGACGAGCGTGCGGACGAGCGTGTCCGTCTCGAGGTCGATGATGGACACCGTGTCCTGGTCGCCGTTGCACACGACCGCGGTGCGGCCGTCGCCCGACACGGCGACGCCGAGCGGCCGGTCGCCCGTGTCGATCCACGCGCGCACGCTCCCCGCGACGAGGTCCACGACCGACACGTTGCGCGAGGTGTTGTTCGTGACGACCGCGAGCCGCCCGTCACCCGACACGGCCACCGTGCGCGGCGCGTCGCCCTCGGCCGGCTCACCGGACAGCACGACCGCGTCGAGCGTGCTCGCCGCGCCGTTCAGCGTGTAGAGGTGCACGTCCTCGCGGAAGCGGTTGTTGAGCCCGACCACGCGGTGCGCGACGGGGCTCGCCGCCGCCTCCGCGGTCGGCGCGACGCTCACGACGTCCACGAGGCTCTGCGTCGCGACGTCGATGACGCTGCTGTTGAAGTTGCTCACGAAGGCGTACTGCCCGTCGAAGGACAGCTCGATGTCGCCCACGATGCCGGTGGGGACCGTCGAGCTGATCGCGCCCGACGTGAGCTCCACGAAGATCACGTTGTTCGAGATGGGCGCGATGCCGTAGAGCTTGCTCGGTGAGATGCGGACGACGTGGCCCTGGATCGACTGGCCCGTCGCCACGCTCTGCACGACGGAGCGGGTCACGACGTCGATCGTCGTGAGGACGCCGCCCGAGTCGTGGCCCACGACGCCGCGCGTGCCGTCCGGGTGCACGTCCACCGAGGACGGCGACGCCGCCACCGCGAGGTCGGCGAGCTCCGTGCCCGTCGCGATCTCGTAGATGCGCACGCGCCCCGCCCCGCGGTCCGGCAGCACGGCCACCGTGTCGTCGTCGCCCAGCGCGAACTGCGTGAACACGTTGCCGAAGATGCCCGACTCCGGCGTGAGGAAGAACCCGATGACGCCCTGCGGGCCGGTCGCGATCACGTGCGACTCGGCGAGCGTCCCGAGGTCGATCACGGAGAACGCCGACGCGACGCCGTCGTTGATGAGCGCGACCACCGCCGTCTGGCTGTCGCCCGTGACCTCGACCGCGAACGGCTGGCTGCCCGTGACGGGGATCGTCGCCGCGACGGTCTTCGACGACAGGTCGACGACGCTCACCGTGTCGTCGAGCACGTTCGGCACGACCGCGTACGCGCCGTCCGGCGAGACCGCGACGTCCACCGGGAAGTCGCCGACGTCGATCGTGTGCGAGATGAGCCCGCTCGCCGCGGCGAACACCGTGAGCGTGTCCGTGTCGCGGTTCACGACGAGCACCTCCTGGCCGTCCGCCGAGAAGATGACCTCGCGCGGCATGTCGCCCTCGGGGTCGTCGTTGAGCGTGAGGAAGCCCGCCGAGGAGCCGGCGAAGCCGCCGGCCGGCGCGGGCGCGTGTCCGCCGAGCAACGCCGTCGCCTCGGCGGCCGACGTCACGACGCCGCGCGTCCGCGCGAACGACCCCTCGAGCGTCGGCGAGCCGCCCTCGGTGTCGGCGGACACGGCGGGCGCCGGTCCGGGCGCCGGATCGCCGGGCAGTGGCGGCACGGGGGACGGGGCGAGCAGCGAGGTCAGCAGCGCGGCGGCGACGAGCATGGTGCGGAGGTCTCGTGGGGGAGGGAGGCGGCGCGTGCTCGCGGGGATCCCGCGTCCCGGCCCGGGCGCCTCCGGCGTCCCACGATACCGCGCCCCCGTACGTCGTGGGGGAGCGCGCCGACGGGCCCGCGGAGCGGAAGCGCGGCGTGCCGCCCGTCCCGCACAGGCGGATGCGCGGCGCTCCGTCCGCCCCGCGCGGCGACGGCGGTCGCGAGCACTCCTTACACTGTCGTCCCGCCCCGAGCCCCCGGAGTCCGCCATGTCCGCGCCGTCGCTCACCGTGTACCTCTCCGGCGAGATCCACACCGACTGGCGCGAGCGCATCGAGGACGGCGCGCGCGAGGCCGGGCTGCCGATCGAGTTCACCGCGCCGGTCACCGACCACGCGAGCAGCGACGACTGCGGCGTCGCGATCCTCGGCGAGGAATCGCAGGCGTTCTGGAAGGACCGCAAGGGCGCGGGCGTCAATGCCCTCCGGACGCGCACGCTGCTCGACGCCGCCGACGTCGTCGTCGTGCGCTTCGGCGACAAGTACAAGCAGTGGAACGCCGCCTTCGACGCCGGGCAGGCCGCCGCGCGCGGGACGCCCTACGTCACGCTGCACGACGAGGCGCTCGACCACGCGCTCAAGGAGGTGGACGCCGGCGCCTGCGCCGTGGCCCGCGAGCCCGGGCAGGTCGTCGCGATCCTCGAGTACGTGCTCACCGGGCGCCTCGCGCGTCACCCGGCGGGCGCGGGCGACTAGAGGAGTCCGGCCGCGCGCGTGCGGCGGCCGGCGGGCGGGCGATCGGGGAGCATGACGAGACGGGGACCACGATGACGAGGCGGGGCGGTGAGACGGGCGCGGCGCGCGGGCTGCCGGTCCTCGGAGCGCTCGGGCTGCTGGTCGGGCTCGGCGCCGCGTGGTGGCTCGTGGCGGGCGAGCCCGCTGCGGACGCCGGCGCGCGGATCACCGCCGCGAGCGCGCGCGGCGTCGTCGTCGAGGCGCCGGACGCGCTCCCACGCCCCGACGTCGGCGCGCCGGTGCCGATCGCCGTCGACGCCTCGCCGACGACCGCCGACGCGCCGGACGACGTCGCCGCGTCGGACGTCCCCGACCTCGTCGCGCGGTTCACGGGTCGCCTCGTCGACGAGGCCGGCGCGCCGCTCTCCGAAGGGCGCGTCTCCTTCGTTCCGGACAAGGAGACCGCGACGCTGCTCGGCCTCGGCGACGTGTCCCGCCGCGTGCTCGCCGGCGACCTGCGCGAGCTCGCCGGGATGGCGGCGCTCGCCGACATGCCCTCGACGACCGTCGACGCCGACGGGCGCTTCGAGCTCACCGTCGCGCTCCCCGGACCGGCCCGCCGCACGAACTCCTCGATGACCCGGGCACGCTCGCTCGGCGGCACGCTCGTCGCGCGCGCGCCGGGTCGCGTCCCGAGCATCCACGAGTGCAACCGGGACCTCGACGAGATCTGGCCGTCCGCGGACGACGGCGCGCAGCCGTCCGATCCCGACGACGTCGAGCCCCACGTGCTCGGCGACTGGCCCCTGGACCGCGGCGTGACGCTCGTCGGGCGCGTCGTCGATGCGTCGGGGGGCGGGCTCGCCGACGTCCCCGTCGCGGTCGAGGGCGTGTGGCCCGGCCGGCAACGCTGCGAGCTGCAGGCGCGCGGCTTCACGTGCGGCGGTTCGCGGGGCGGGATCGCCGTGACCTACTCCTGGTGGACCGTCGCGTACGAGCCGTTCCGCACGCGGACCGACGCCGCCGGTGCGTGGCGTCTCGTCGGCCTCCCGCCCGGGCCGCTCGCCGACGCCCGGCTCCTCGTGCACCCGGAACGTGTCCCGCCGATGATCGTCCGCGCGCTCGATCCGGACGTCGTCGCGCCCGTCGCGAGCGGGTTCGTCCCACGGTCCGGCGACGCGTCGGCGCTGCCCGTCGCCGGCGACGTCGTCACGCTCCCCGATGTCGTCGTCCGCGAGCGCGGCGCGATCGCCGGGCGCGTCCTCGACGAGGACGGCCTCCCGCTCGCGCACGCCGTCGTGCGCCTCTCCGTCATGGAGTTCCCCGACCTCGGTCCGGAGGCGGTGCACGACGAGCTGCTCTCCGTCGTCGAGGGCGACCGCATCACGGCGACGTCCTTCGTGACCGCCACCGACGAGACGGCGCGCGCCGCGCGCTTCCTCACCGACCGCACCGACGCCGACGGGCGCTTCCGGATCGTCGGACTCGAGCGCACGTCCTACGGCGTCTACGCCGACGCGCCGGGTCACGAGCCCGCGCGCGCGACCGGCGTGGCGCCGGGCCGCGACGATGTCGAGCTGCGCCTGCGCCGGCTCACGCCCGCCGTGCTCCGCTTCGTGCATCCGGACGGCACGCCCGTCGCCGTCGAGCACGTCTCGTGGCGCGTCGTCGACGGCCTGCGGACGCACCGCGCGACGCCCGAGGACCCCGCATCCGGCACGCTCGCGCTCGACCTCTGCCCCGCCGAGCGCGAGCTCACGCTCTCCCGGGGCACGAGCCGCTGGACGGAGCGGATCGAGGGCGCGCCGTGGGGCTCCGACCCCGTGGAGCGCACGCTCGTGCTCGCGCCGCGCGCCGTGCTGAGCGGGCGCGTCGAGGTGCCGCCGGGCGTCTCGGTCGAGCACTGCTCGGTGCAGGTGGCCTCGGCCGGAGGGAACGCCTGGAGCGGGCGCCGCACGACGCGGCCCCGCGACGACGGGACGTACGAGCTGCCCGGCCTCGACGCGGGCGCCTGGACGCTCACCGTCTCGGCGAAGGACACGAGCGTGCACGTCGCCGAACTGGAGCTCGAGGACGAGGAGATGCGCGAGCTGCCGGTCATCCGTCTCGCGGCGCCGCCCGTGCTCGAGGTCTCGGTGACGGACCGCGCCGGCGCGCCGGAGAGCGGCACCGTCCACCTCGAGCCCGCCGGTGACGCGGCGCCGCCCGCGCACCCGTTCCACCAGCCGCAAGCCTCCCGGAACACGCGCCGCGGGACGGCCCGCTTCACGCTGCCCGGCCCCGGCGCGTGGCGCGTGCGGCTCGGCGACGCCGACGCGCCGACCGACGAGCGCGTCGTGCACGTCGGCACGGGCGAGACCCTCGCCGTGACGCTCGTCCAGCCGCCGCGTGCGCGGCTCACGGGCGTCGTGACGGGCACGCAGCCCGGCTCGTACGTTCAGGTCCACGCGACCCTCGGCGGGAAGAACCGGGGGCAGCAGGTCCGGGCCGACTCCCGCGGAGTCGCGGAGTTCGAGGTCGTGCTCGACCCCGCGGAGTCCGGGCCGGCGAGCGTCGCGGCGAGCGCGCGCGGTCTCTCGGAGGCGACGGTCGTCGAGGTCGAGCCCGGTGTCACGACGACCGTCGACCTCGCGTTCGGCGGGCGGCCCGTCGCGGGGCGCGTCGTCGACGCGTGGACCGGCGAGCCGCTCGCGCACGCCGGCGTCCAGATGCACGACCGCACCGGCGAGGCCCGCGTCTCCGGCCGCACGGACGACGAGGGTCGGTTCGAGTTCCCCGACGGCGCGCCGGCGGGCGCCGGGCTCTCCGCGTCGGCGTCCGGCTGGCTGCCGTCGTCCGCGCCGACGCCCGTCGACGCGGGACCCGCGGAGCACGTCCTGCGACTCGAGCGGTGCGGGACCGTCGCGGGGACGCTGCGCACACCGGCGGGCGACGTGTTCGGCGAGCAGGTCACGCTGCTGCTGGCCCGCGTCGACGACGACGGCGATCCGCGAGCGCGCACCGTCGCCGACGGCGCGTACTCCCTGATCCTGCTGGGCGAGGGGCGCTACGAGCTGCTCGTCGTGCCGGGGCGTCACTACCGCTATCGCGACGGCCTCGAGGACGACGCCGTCGCACGCCGGACGTTCGTGGCCGGTCCGACGGAGGACGTGTCGCTCGATCTCGTCGTGGACCTCGCGGCGCGCTGACGCGGGTCGCGCCCGGTCGGCCGCGCACCCGGACGCGCGGCGCGGCGTCGCACCGGACGCAGAGAGCCCCGCCCGACATATGGTCGGACGGGGCTCGGACGTCTCCGCGTGCGCGGGCACGCGGCCGGGGGAACCACCGCCCCCTAGAGCTTCACGAAGGACTTCCAGCTCACGGCGACGCCCGTCGTGCCGAAGATGCCGCCGCCGCCGGGCGCGAGCGGGGGCAGGTGCTTGCCCGCGCAGCGCGCGTTCTCGACGGAGCCGACCTCGCCGGACGTGAGCGCCGCGTGGTAGAGGCTCACCTCGTCGAGCGTGCCGAGCAGACCCGTGGCGCCCGCCGCGCCCTCGCGGCCGATCTCGAGCGCCGCGCCGGACGTGAGGTCGCCGGCGACGCCGCCGCTGGCGCCCGTCGCGACGAGCGAGCCGTCGACGTAGAGCCGCGTCCCGACGCCGCGCTCGACGACCGCCGCGACGTGGTGCCAGAGGCCGTCGTCCAGCGGCACGGCCGAGACCGTGAGGTCGCTGTCCGCGCCGTCGTCGATGCCGAGGCCGAGCTGCCCGTCGACGAGCACGACGTGCCAGCCGAGGCCCGTCGCGTCACGGGCGTCGAGGATCGTCACCGTGCCGGCCTGCGTCGCCGGACGGATCCACGCCTCGACGCTGAAGTCGGAGAGCCCCACGTCGAGGTCCGTGTCGGAGACCGACACGCCGGACGTCCCGCCGTCGAAGGACATCGCGCGCCGCACGACGCCGTCGACCGGCTGCGGCGACCCGCTCCACGCGCCGTTCGCCGTGTCCATCGTGTCGTCGGCCGCGCCGCCGCTCGTCTCGTCGAGGTCCCACCAGGCGACGATGCCCGCGGGCCGCGGCACGGAGAGCTCCTTGCTCTCGAGCACGTGCACCTCGCCGTCCGCGCGGTCCGTCACGTAGGTGCGCAGGTCGCAGCGCTGCTGCCGGTCGCCGCCGACGGTCGTCGCCTGGATGCGCCACGTGCGCTGCTCCTCGAGCCCGCCGAGGTCCTCGGCCGCCGCCGTGTCGGTCGGGATCGTCTGGATGCCGCCGCTCGTGAAGCCCCAGAACGGCAGCACCGTGTCGGTCCAGAGGGCCGTCGCCACGGTCCCGTCCTGCCGCGCGATGCGGTTGCGGTCGAGCGGCCGCGCGTCGACGCCGGCGAGGACCGGACCGCTCATCTCGGTCACCGGCGGGCAGCTCACGCCGTACTCGAAGACCTCCTGCTTGCCGACCGGGAACGGGAAGAACTCGTGGCCCACGACGTGCACGCGCCGCATGAGGTCGACGCTCACGTCGAGCGGCACCATGCCGGTGCAGCCGCCGTAGGTGTTGATCGGGATCGAGTCGCTGCTGATCTCCATGATCACCGGGTCGAATTCCTCGACGACGCGGCGCGCCATGTCCACGACGAAGACGTTGCCCTCGGGGCCGACGGCGACGCCGCGCGGGTCGATGAAGTGGTCGTTGAGCGCGCCCTTGAAGCTGGCCTGCCAGTTGCCCCAGCGGTCGAACACCTGGACCGAGGGCTCGCCGAAGGCGTCGACGCCGGTCGCGTAGACCCGCTCGTTCTTGTCGTGGTTCGGGATGTCGTTGACGGCGACGCCGTGCGGGCCGAACTGGAAGGCGCCCCACTCGGCGGGCGCGACGGCGGTGCCGACCGGGTTGATGACCCAGCGCAGGACGCGGTTGGCGCCCGCGTCCGCGACGTAGGTCCACGAGACGGAGCTGCCCCAGCCGGTGACGGCCACGTCGACCGGGTCGAGGAGCAGGTCCTCGCCGAAGGCCGGCGGCGGGGTGATTCCGAAGGGCGTGAGCTCCTGGTAGGCGACGTGGTGCTGGGCGGTGGCGGCGGTCGTCGCGACGAGCGCGGCGGCCAGGGTCGTCGTGAGGCGACGGAGGGTGGTGGGGGCGGTCATGGTCGATCTCCTGTTCTGTGCTGTCCGCGGGCCCCGCGGCCCGCGTCGGACATCTCCCCCGTGACCGGGGCGCCCGCGCGGTGGACAGGAAAATCGTTGGGGGGGGCGATCCGCGGCCGTGCGCGGGCCTTCCGGGGCCGTTCCGCGCGCCGCCGGGGCGCCGCCGGGCCGCGTGGGCGCGGGGACGTGTCGCCGCGCCGGGGCTCAGTCCGCCGGGGCGCCGTCCCAGAGCTGGAAGGCCGCCCACGCCCGGACGGGCAGGCCCTCGCGGATCGCCCGGCGCCGGGCCTCGCCGAGGGCGCGCGCGCGCGGGAGCCCCTCGCCGAGCCACGCCTCGTGGAAGGACGTCACGAGCCGCCGCGCGCCGTCGTCGGGCACGCGCCAGAGCGTCGAGAGCACGGCGCGCGCGCCCGCCGCGAGCCCGGCGCGCGTGAGTCCGTCGACGCCCTCGAGCGCGCGGAGCGGCCCGGCGTTCGTCTCGCAGGCCGAGAGCACGAGGAGCTCGCACGAGAGGTCGAGCGTCGCGAGCTCGTCGGTGAAGAGCCGGCCGTCCTCCGTGCCCGCGCGTCCGAGCTCGAGGCGCGACAGGCCGGGCGTCACCGGGTCGGCGGCGCCGTGGCACGCGAGGTGGAGCACGCGCGCGCCGCGCACCGTCGCGCGACGACGGAGCTGCGCCTCGGTCGCGCGGCCGCGCAGCAGGAGCAGGAAGTCGTCGCCGCTCACGACGCCGGGGACCGCGCCGCCGACGAGCAGCGCCTCCTCGAGCGCGTCGAGCGCGGCGGCGTCCCCGTCGCCCGCGAAGAGCCGCGCGACGGCCGCGACCTCGTCGATCGTGCGCGGCAGCGACGCGAGCCCGCGCGGTCCGCGGTCGGGGGCGGGCGGGGCGTCCGGACCGGGCGCGCCCGCGGGGGCGCCGTCGTGCGTCGACGGCGCGCCGGCCGCGAGCGTCGCGGCGCGCGAGCGCACGCTCGCGTCCTCGGGGTCCGCGAACGCGACGTAGGCCGGGCCGTCGGCGTCGCGCGGCGCATCGGCGCGGCGTCGCATCGCGATCCACGTCGTGCCCGAGTGCGCGCAGGTCGTGTCGACGGCCGCCGCGAGGAAGGGCCAGGCGGCCTGCTCCGCGCCGGGCGCGACGTCCGCCGTGAGCAGCGCCCCGAACGGCACGCGGCACAGCAGTCCGGACGGCACGACGACGAGCCGCGCGGGCGGCGCGCGCCCCGCGAGCACCGGGTCGAGCACGAGGCGGCCGAGCGCGCGCAGGTCCGCGGCGAGCTCCGCGGGCAGCGGCGCCGGTCGACGTCGCCCCGGGTCGAGCCGGTCGAGCACGCGCTCCACGGCGGCGTCCACCGCCTCGGACGGACCGATCGGGACGAGCCGCGCACCGTCGGCGGACACGACGAGCGCGTGCACCCGCGCGCCGAGCGCCGCGTACTGCACGAGCGTCTCGCCGCTCCCGAGCGCCGCCGCGACCTCCGCGAGCGACGCGACCTCCGGCACGACCGCCGCGCGCGCGACGAGCCGCGCGTCGTCCTCCGCGCGCGCGAGCTCCCGACGCCGCTCGGCGAGCTCCGCGCGCCCGGCGTCGTCGTCGCCGGCGGCGTCCCCGACGACCGCGTCCGCCGCCTCGCTGAGCGCGCGCCGCGCGTCGCGCAGCGTCCGCGAGACGTCCGGCGGCAGCGCGTCGTCGCGCAGGCGGCCGCGCTCCGCGACGAGCTGCGCCGCGCCGAGCCCCTGGAACACCTCGACGACGCGCCACGCCCGCGCGACGTCGGCGTCCGCCGCGCGCGCCGCCGCGAGCGCGAGGTACGGCGGCACGATCTCCGCGAAGGCCGCGCGCAGGCCGGTCACGCTCTCCGCGCCGAGCCCGGCGGTCCGCCCGACGAGCAGCGCCTCGAGCCCGTCGACCGCGACGTCGTACGCGTCGAGCGCCTCGTCGTCGCGCCCGAGCCCGGCGAGCAGGTCGCCGCGCATCGCCGCGCTCCGCACGCGCTGCTGGAGGTGGCCCTCCGCCTCCCACAGGAGGTCCGCGCGCTCCGCCTCCGCGAGCGCGTCCTCGTCGCGCCCGGCGAGGTGGTGGAGCGCCGCGTGCTCGAGCGCCGCGCGCGCCTCCGCGACGCGCCCGCCGTACGCGACGAAGCCCTCCTCGATCTCCTCGAGCAGCTCCTCCGCGTGACCCGTGCGCCCGAGCGTCCGCAGCAGGATGACGCGCTCGAAGTCCATGTGCGCGACCTGCCGCGCGTTGCCGAGGCCCTCGACGACGGGACGCGCGCGGCGCAGCGCGTCGAGCGCGAGGCGCGGCTCGCCGGCGAGCCGCAGCGCCGTCGCGCGACCGATCTCGACGTGCGCGCCCCACTCGGCGTCGCCCAGCTCCGCGAAGAGCCGGCCGGCCTCGTCGAAGCCGGCGAGCGCCTCCTCCTGCCGTCCGAGCTCGGCGAGCAGCTCCGCCCGGTCGAGGATCGCCGCGGCGAGCGGCGCGCGCTTGCCCGACGCGCGGTGGTGCTCCTCGGCCGCGGCGAGCTCGGCGAGCGCGTCGCCGAAGTGGCCGAGGTTGCGCAGCACCTCGCCGCGCCGCGTCGCGACCGAGCCGCGGAGCTGGAGCAGGCCGTGCGGGACCGCGGTGCGCGGACGCGAGCCGGGCGGTCCGGCGAGCAGGTCGACGAGCGCCGACGCCTCCTCGAGCACCTCGAGCGACTCCGAGAGACGGCCGCGGTAGACGAGCACGTCGGCGCGGCCCAGGAGCAGGTTCGCGAGGAGCTCCGGGTCGCGGCCCGCGGCGAGCCGCTCCGACGCGTCGAAGGCGGCGACCGCCTCCTCGTAGCGGCCGAGCGTGCGCAGCGTCTGGCCGCGGTGCCAGTGCAGCCACGCGAGGCCCGACGCGTCGCCCGCCGCCTCGAGCATCGGCGCCGCCGCCTCGAAGTCGGCGAGCGCGTCGTCCCAGCGGTTGAGCATGAGGAGCGTCGTGCCGCGCTCGCGGAGCAGCCCGCCGACCGTGCCCGGGCCGCCGACGGGCCGCCCGTCGTCGGGGAGGCGGCGCGCGACCGCGCGGTCGAGCGCCTCGGCCGACTCGGCGTGACGCTCCGCGGAGCGCAGCACCGTGCCGGCCGACTCGGCGGACATCGCGGCGCCCGCGAGGTCGCCGATCGCGAGCGTGCGTCGCTCCGCGAGCAGGAAGGTCTCTGCGGACTCGTCGAACCGCCGCAGGTTCGCGAGCGACGCGCCGAGGTCGTGCGTGGCGATCGCGAGCTGCCCGTCGTCGCCCAGCTGCTCGAAGAGCGCGACGGCGATCGCGAAGGCCTCGACGGCCTCGCCCTCGCGGTCGAGCGCGGCGAGCGCGAGCGCCCGGCCGTACACGGAGCTCGCGGCCCACGACGCCTTCCGCACGCGGGCGCACCACGTCTGCGCGCGCGCGAAGGCGTCGACGGACTCCTCGTGACGGCCGGCGTCCGTGTAGAGCGCGCCCGCGTTGTGGAGGCACTTGGCGCGGTCCTCGTCGCGGCCAGCCTCGCCGAAGAGCGGCGCCGCCTCGAGGAAGGCGTCGGCGGCGTCGCCCGGTCGGCCCGACTCGGCGAGCGCGAGCGCGCGGTCCTGGAGCGCGGTCGCGCGGGCGAGGGCGCCGTCGGTGTCCTGGGCCGGCGCGCCGGCGGCGAGCAGCGCGAGGAGCACGAACGCGGCAGGCCTCACCCGCCGTCGGCTCCGCGGAGCGCGAGCCAGTCCGCGCGGAGCGTCGCGACGCGCGAGCGCTCGCCGAGCAGGCCGGCGGCCCAGGCCTCGAGCAGGAGGCGGCGCGCGCGCGCGGGCGTGTCGTCGACGCGCGGCGCGTCGGCGAGCAGGTCGCGCGCGGGGGCGCCGAGGCCGTCGCGGAGCAGCGCGAGCGCGCGGAGCTCCGCGTCGAGGGTCGGGTCGCCCGTGGGCTCCACGTCCGCGAGCAGCGCGTCGACGTGCGCGGCGTCGACCCGCTCGAACACCGCGGACGCGAGCGGCGTCGCGTCGTCGGGGACCATGTCGTCCGGTCCGATCGCGAAGACGGTCCAGCGCCCGTGCCCCGCGGCGAGCGGGTCCTCCGCCGTCCACGACGCGCTGTCCGCGCCGGCCGGCCACTCGATCCGACGGACGCGCGGCGGGACGCCCGTGCCGGGCTGCTCGATGCGCAGCGCGAGCGCGCGCGGCGTGTCGGACGCAGCGCCCGCGAGCACGAAGGTCGGCGTCGCATCGACGATCCGGCCGCGCGGCGCGCGGGCCTCGACGGCGTCGTCGGTGCCGCGCGTCGCGTCGGCCGCGTAGCGCACGAAGAGCTCGGCCGCGTCGCGCGAGAGCGGCGAGCCGAGGATGAGCGTGCGCTCGAGCGTCGCGTCGGGCGGGATGAAGCGCGCGACGACCGCCTCGTCGGCGGGGTCCGGCACGCGCGCCTCGCGGTGCGCGTCGCGCAGGCGCAGGAAGGCGGCGTGCGCGAGGACGTGGTCCTCGTGCGAGCGCTCGTGCGCCGCGGCCTCGTCGCGCCAGCCCTCGCCGAGCGCGACGGCCGCCGCCGTGACGAGCACGAGCGCCGCGGCGACGCCGGCCGTCCACGGGTGGCGCGAGGCGCGCCGCAGCAGACGCGTCGAGGCGGAGCGCGGACGCGCCGCGACGGGGCGTCCCTCGCGCACGGCGGCGAGGTCCTCGGCGAAGGCCTCCGCCGTGGCGTAGCGGCGCGACGGCTCGGGCGCCATCGCGGTGAGACACACGGCGTCGAGGTCGCGCGGCAGCGACGGGTCGTCCCGCCGCGTCGACGGCGCCTCGCCGCGCAGCACGACCTCGAGCAGCTCCTCCGGCGTGTCCGCGGCGTACGGGCAGCGCAGCGTGAGCGCCTCGTGGAGCGTGACGCCCAGCGCGTAGACGTCGACGCGCCGATCGGGCGCGCGGCCCGCGCCGCGACCGAGCCGCTCCGGCGCGACGTACGCGAGCGTGCCGAAGACCTCGCCCGTCGCCGTGAGCGTCGCGTCGTCGTGCGCGAGCGTGCGCGCGAGCCCGAAGTCGAGCACGACCGGCCGCCCCTCGGGCGTGACCATGAGGTTGCCCGGCTTGACGTCGCGGTGCACGACGCCCGCCTCGTGCGCCGCGTGGAGCGCGCGCGCGGCCTGCTCGAACCACGCGCAGAGCACCGCGACCTCCTCCGGCGTCGACGGCCGGACCGGGAGCGTCGCGCGCGCGTCGATGCCGGCGGGCCCGCCTTCCGTCGGGTCGACTCCGGGAGCCGCTCCCGACCGCGCCTCCGCGAGCACCGCCGCGAGCGTCCGTCCCTCGACGAGCCGCATCGCGACGTACGGGACCTCGCCCGTGAGGTCCGCGTCGTACACCGCGCACAGGTCCGGGTGCTCGAGCCGGCTCACGAGCTCCGCCTCGCGCCGCAGCCGCTCGCGTTTCGCCTCGGGCACGCCGCCGAGCGGTGTCGAGAGCATCTTGAGCGCGACCCGCCGGTCGATGCGCGCGTCCTCCGCGAGCCACACGACGCCCTGCCCGCCGCGCCCGAGCCGCCGCAGCAGCCGGTAGGGCCCGACGCGCAGCTCCTCGTCCGCCTCGTCCTCCGGGACCTTGAGCATCGCGAAGTACTCGCGCGCCACGTCCTCCTCGCAGCCGGGGAAGCGGCGCAGGTACTCGTGGAGCGGCCGGATCTCCCCCGACTCCACGTCGTCGAGCAGGTGGTCGACGAAGTCGAAGACGAGCGCGTCGCGCTGTTCCGTGTCCACGGGGGGGCCCTCTCCTGGCCTCGGCGTCCGACAGGATACGCGGTGCCTGCCGTCGCGGGGGTGGTGACCGGAACGGCCGTCCGGTGGACGGGAAAATCCCGGTCGCGGCGCCGGGGCGGTGCGCCGGGCTTGACCGTCTCGCGGACGGGGCGGACGCTGCGGGGCGTCGAACGGTCGCGGCGCGGGGGGCGTCGCGCGTCGGCCGAGGTCCGAGAGCGCGGGAGCAGCATGGTCGACCGACCGTCCAGCGACGAGCCGCTCCCCGCCGGCGGGGGGCCGTCCGCCTCCGGTCCGGAGTCGCCGTCCGGAGCGGAGCCGGTGCCGCCCCTCGACGCGCCCACCGAGCGGCTCGCCGCGGGCGCGCAGGGCGGGGACGCCGCGCAGTTCGCCGCGCTCTACGAGCGGGTCGCGCCGGCGCTCCACGCCTGGGCGCAGCTCCGCATCCGACGCTCCATGCGCATGCACGTCGACCCGGCCGACCTCGTGCAGGAAGTATGGGTGCGCGCGGTGACTGCCTTCCCGCGCTTCGACCCGGCGACGCGCAGTTTCCGCGCGTGGCTCTTCACCATCGCGAAGAACGTGCTCCTCGAGGGCTTCCGCAAGCTGCGGCGCTCGCCGTGGGCGGCGGGGGAGGGCGGGCCGACGACGCGGCTCTTCGCGCTCGCGAACGTGCCCGACGACGTGACGTCGCTCTCGCGGCGGCTCGGTCGCGACGAGGCGGTCGGCGCGTTCGTGGAGCGCGTCGGCGAGCTGGCCGACGAGGACCGGCAGCTCCTCGTGCACTGCGGCCTCGAGGGGCTCACCTGCGCGGAGGCGGCGCGCCGGCTCGACCTCGGCGAGGCGGCGGTCGTCAAGCGCTGGCAGCGCCTGCGCGCGCGGCTCCGCGAGCAGGGCTGGGCGCGGCGGATGCTCGACGAGGCGTGACGGGCGACCTCGTCGTGGACCCCGCGGCGCGCTGACGGGGGAACGTCCGACCGCGCACGACGCCGCGGCGGCGGTCGGCGCGACGTCCCGGTCCGACGTCAGCGTCCGTCGTCGGGCGCCGCGTCCTCGTCCGCGTCGACCGGCGGCGCGCCCGGCGAGAGCACGAGCGTCGTCGCGCGTCCGTCGTCGCCGAGCGCGACGCGGAGGTGCAGCCAGTCGGCGCCCTCGTCCACGGACAGGAGCGCGACGAGCTCCTCCGCCGACGCGGCGCAGCGCACGACGCGCAGCGGCACGCCCTGCACGCCGAAGAGCGCCGTCTCGCGCGCCCACTCGTCCGCCGGCAGCCCGCGCGTCGCGCGCGGCGCGAGCCGTTCCTCGGCGAAGGCGACGAGCCGGGACGGGTCGACGGCGGAGAGCGCGTCGACGAAGGCGGTGAGCGTGCGGCCGGCGGGCGTCGCGGGCGGCGCGTCCGTCGTCGTCCACTCCGGGATCGGGACCTCGCCCGCGTCGACGCGCGCGGTCGTCTCGCGGATCCACGGCGCGAACACGCGCACGCGCACGGCGAGGTCGCCCATGCCGTACGCGCCCCACGCGCCGAAGCCGCCGGAGCTCACGCCGGCGAGCGCGGGGCCGTCGTCCGTCTCGACGTAGACGGGCCCGCCGGAGTCGCCCGGCGCGCTCACGCCCTCGAGCTCCGTGCCGTCGCGGTCGAGGTGCATGACGAAGCGCAGCTCGCCGACCTCGTCCACCGTGTTCGTCGCGGCGCGCCGCCGTCCGTCGGGCGGCCGGACGTCGCCCGTGCCCGCGAGCGCGAAGTCGCCGTAGCCCGCGACGACCACGGCGTCGCCCGGCCGGACGTCCGTCGCGGCGAGCGGCGCGGGCGGGACGTCGACCGCCTCGGCCAGGCGCACGAGCGCGAGGTCGACCTCCGGCGGCTGCCCGGGGATCGGGCTGTCCCCCTCGGGGTGCCGGTGCACGGAGAGCACGGCGACCGGGCGGTCCTCGACGAAGACCGTCCCCGTGCCGGGCCACAGGCCGTCGACGACGTGCGCTGCCGTGAGCACCCAGCGCGGCGCGACGAGCGTGCCCGTGCCGATCGACCCGATGCGGACCGTGGCCGCGAGCGGGCGGGCGCGTTCGAGCGACCGGGCCTCGTCGCGGTCGTGGCGGAGGAAGACGGGCGGCGCGGCGGCGGCCAGCGCGAGGAGCGCGACCGGGAGCGCGCGGCGCAGGGCGGGGGGCGTGGCGGTCATCGACGTCGCTCCTCGACGGGGGGAGCGCAGAGTCTGGCGTTTGTTTGAAATCTTGTCTATTGTCAAACCATGGCCCGCCGCCGACGTCGCCCGCTCGTGCTCTCGCGGCCCGCCCAGGTGCGCGCCGCGTCGAGCCCCACCGCGCACCGGCTCCTCGGCGCGCTCGAGCGGCTCGGTCCGGCGAGCGTCCGCGAGCTCGCCGAGCAGGTGGGCATGGCGCCGGCCTCGCTCTACTACCACGTGCGCCGGCTCGTGGAGGTCGGCGTGGTGCGCGCCGCCGGCGAGCGGGCGACGGACCGGCGGCCCGAGACGCTCTACGAGCTGGCCGGCGGCGGGGAGGTGGAGCTGCGCGGCGGCGGGAGCCGGCGTGTCGCCGAGGAGGTCGCCCGCGCGGGGCGCGGCATGCTCCGGCTCGCGGCGCGGCTCTACGCGGAGGCCGCGGGCGAGCGGCAGCCCGACCGGCCGCGCGGTCGGCGCCGCAACGTCCTCGTCCAGGCGCAGGGCCGCCTCTCGCCCGCCGCGCTCGCCGAGGTGAACCGTCGCCTCGAGGACCTCGCCGCCTACGTCGCCGAGCAGGACGACCCCGAGCGCGACGGGATGTCCTGCCTGACGCTCGCGCTCAGCCCGGTGCGCCGCGCCCGCTGAGCACCTGCTAGGATCCGGCGACGTGCGGAGCGGCTGCCGGGGAGCGCGCCGCGACACCTCGGAGGAGAGTCGTCGATGGAGGATCCCGTCCTCGCGGGACTGTGGGAGGCCGTGCGGCAGAGCCCGGACAACGTGCCGCTGCGCGAGAGCCTCGCGGCCATGCTCCTCGAGCGCCACCTCTACCGCGACGTCGAGCGCCTCGTCCGCGAGGGGCTCGAGCGCGACCCCGACCGGCCCGGCCTCAAGGTCGCGCTCGCGGAGGCGTTCTACGGGCTCGGGCGGTTCGGCGAGGCGCTCGCCGTGCTCGACGAGCTGCTCGAGGGCGACGCCGCCCCCGCGCGCGCCTGGCTCGTCGCCGCGCGCTGCCACCACGAGCGCGAGGACCCGCGACGGGCGGGCACGTGCTACCGGCGCGCGCTCGCGCTCGACGCCGACGCGACCGACCCCCGGCTCGAGCACCTCGCGCGTCCGCGCGCGACGCCGCCCCGTCGCGGGGACGCGCCGACCGGGACGGGACGACCCGGCGACGCGCTCCGCCGCCCCGACGACGACGCGACCTTCGGCGCGGACGACCCCGACGACGACCCGCTCCTCGAGTTCGCGCAGGGCGACGCGCCCGGCGGCCGCTTCGAGCCCTACGTCGAGCGCAGCCGGATCACCTTCGCCGACGTGGGCGGCATGCAGTCGCTGAAGGACGAGATCGGCCTCAAGATCATCCAGCCGCTCCAGCACCCGGAGCTCTACGCGGCCTACGGCAAGAAGGCCGGCGGCGGCATCCTGCTCTACGGCCCGCCGGGCTGCGGCAAGACGCACCTCGCGCGTGCGACGGCCGGCGAGGTCGAGGCGAGCTTCCTCTCGGTCTCCATCAGCGACGTGCTCGCGATGTACGTCGGCGAGAGCGAGCGCAACCTGCGCGACATCTTCGGGTCGGCGCGGGCGCACGTGCCGTCGGTGCTCTTCTTCGACGAGGTCGACGCGCTCGCCGCGAGCCGGCGCGACATGCGCCAGTCGGCGGGGCGTCAGGTCATCAACCAGTTCCTCGCGGAGCTCGACGGCGTCGACTCGGACAACGAGGGCCTGCTCGTGCTCGCCGCGACGAACGCGCCGTGGCACCTCGACGCGGCCTTCCGCCGGCCGGGGCGCTTCGACCGCATCCTCTTCGTGCCGCCGCCCGACGAGGAGGCGCGCGCCGAGATCCTGCGCGTCCTGCTGCGCGACAAGCCCGCCGGCGACGCGGACGTCGGCGCCGTGGCGCGCAAGACCAAGGACTTCTCCGGCGCCGACCTGCGCGCCGTCGTCGAGACCGCGATCGAGACCAAGCTGCGCACGGCCTTCAAGAGCGGCGTCCCCGAGCCGCTCTCCACGAAGGACCTGCTCGCCGCGGCGAAGGCCGTCAAGCCGAGCACGCGCGAGTGGTTCAAGACCGCGCGCAACCACGCGCTCTACGCGAACGAGGGCGGGCTCTACGACGACATCCTCGCGTGGCTGGGCATCGACCGGTGAGCGGCGCCGCCGAGCACGGACGGCTGCTCGTCGAGCAGCGGCGGCCGGACCTCGCGGAGGAGCACCTGCGGCGCGCGCTCTCGGAGGACCCGGAGGACGTCGCGAGCCTCGTGCGGCTCGCCGCCTGCCACCTCGACCTGGGCAAGCCGGAGGACGCGCTGACTGAGTCGGAGCACGCGGTGGGCCTCGCGCCGGACTGGGACGTCGCGCACCGCCTGCTCGCGCACGCGCTCCTCGCGAACGGGCGGGCGGGCCCCGCGGAGGCGTCCGCGCGCGAGGCCGTCGGCCTCGACCCGGAGTCGGCGGCGAACCACGCCGTGCTCGCGCACACGTTCATGGCGCGCCGGCAGTGGGAGGCCGGGCGCGACGCGGCGGAGCGCGGCCTCGAGCTCGACCCCGAGGACGACGAGTGCGCGAACCTGCGTGCCATGTGCCTCATCCAGCTCGGGCGCGGGCAGGAGGCGGACCTCGCGCTCGACGCGACGCTGAGCCGCGACCCGGAGAACCCCGACACGCACCGGAACCTCGGCTGGGCCGCGTTGCACCGCGGCGACGCGCACGAGGCGATCGTCCACTACCGCGAGGCGCTGCGGCTGGATCCGACCGACGAGGCGTCGCGCGAGGGGCTCGTCGAGGCGCTCCACGCGCGCAACGTCGTGTACCGCGTGTTCCTGCGCGGCGCGCTGCTGCTCACGCGCGTGCCGCCGCGCACGGCGTGGATGATCATGATCGGCACGGTCGTCGCGCGGAACGGCCTGCGGCGCGTCGCCGAGAGCCAGCCCGCGCTCGCGCCCGTGATGTGGACGCTCTACGGCGCGCTCGTCGCGTTCGTGCTCATGAGCTGGGTCGCGGCGCCGGTCTTCGACCTCGTGCTGCGGTTCGACCGCGACGGGCGGCACGCGCTCTCGCCGGCGCAGCTCGTGCGCACGCACTGGCTGCTCGGGATGCTCGGCGCGATCCTCGTCGGCGGCGTGCTCTGGCAGCTCGGCGTGCCGGGCGCGGGACCCGCGGCGGCCTGCCTCGGCGTGCTCGTGCTGCCGGCGATGGTCACGCTCGGGCGACCGCCCGGGAAGCGCGCGCTCGTCGCCGCGTGGACGGTCGCGCTCGCGCTCGCGGCCGGCACGTGGGTCGTGACGTCCACGGCGGTCGAGGCCCACCGCGAGGCGGCGGCGCCCTACGTCGAGCGACTCTCCGAGCGCGCGCTCGAGGACGTCGACGTCGAGCGCGCGGAGGTGGCGACCTGGCAGGCCGCGGACCGCGACGCCTGGCTCGCGCTCCGGGCGCGTTCGGAGGAGATGGACGCGACGCGCAAGGTCGCCGCGGCGTCCTTCATGGTCTTCGTGTTCGGGTTCGTCGCGTTCACGTGGGTCGTCTCGTCCCTGTGACACGCGCGCTCACCGCACGAGGAGCTCCTCCTCGAACACCGGCGTCATGTCGTCGCCCTTGATGACGACGCTCTCCGCGAGGCGTCGCAGCCAGACGGCGCGCGTCGTCGGGTCGAGCGCGTCCGGTCGCTGCGACATGACGATGCGGTGCAGGCCGTCGCGGCCGCGGAGCACGTGGCCGAGCTCGTGCAGGTCCTCGCGGGCGTCGCAGCCGAAGACGCGCAGCTCGTAGAGCACGCCGAAGTCGTCGGACTCGAGCACCGTGAAGGCGGCGGCCGCGCCGCACGACGTCTCGACCGCCCGGCGCTGCGTCGCGACGAAGGACGCGGGCGACTCCGTCGAGCCCTCGACGAACTCGACGAGCATGCGGCGCGTCCACGAGGACGGCTCCTCGCCGACGGGGACCCACACGGCGACCGCGCCCTCGCCGACGTCACGGACCTTGGAGAACACGGGGACCCAGGCGGGCCCGACGCCCGGCACGCGCACGGTCTCGATGGGGCTGCTGCAGGCCGCGAGCGCGGCGAGCAGGAGCGCGGCGGCCGCGCGGCGCGCGACGGACGAGGGGGCGGGTGCGGGCATCGACGGCGCTCCGGTGGGGGCGCCGAGCGTAGCAGGGCGCGCGCGCCGGGGAACCGGCCGCCCGGCCCCGTCGGGTGCGTCGCGTGGTGCCCGCGACGCGGGGGAGGAGGAGGTGAGCGGCGGCCGCCGCCTGTGCCGACGGCGACCGCGCGGACGGGACCGGGCGGCCGCGCGCAGGAGGTCGCCCGGGGCCCTCCTTTGTTCCGCGGAATCCGCCCGGGTCTTGACGGCCTCCCGGAGATCGGATACATAACCGGTCGGTTATGAAACGCATCGAGCTCGACCTCGTCTTCGGAGCCCTCTCCGACCCCACCCGGCGCGGCATGCTGGAACGCCTCGCGGAGGGGGAGACGAACGTGCGCACCCTCGCCGAGCCGTACGACATCTCGCAGCCGGCCGTCTCCAAGCACCTCGCGGTGCTCGAGCGCGCCGGCCTCGTCGCGCGGACGAAGCACGGCCGCGAGCACCGCATCCGCGCGGTGCCCGCGCCGCTCGAGGAGGCGCGCTCGTGGATCGGGCACTACGCCCGGCACTGGAAGCGGCAGTTCGACGCCGTCGAGGCCTACCTCGAAGCACACGACATGAAGACCGAGGCGTCGGCCCCCGCGCCGCGCCGCGACACGAAGAAGGAGACGTGATGACGGAGACCGAGACGCGGTTCGAGGACGGGAAGCTCCACGTGACCCGCGTGTACGACGCGCCGCGCGAAGCGGTGTTCGAGGCCTGGGTCGCGACGAACCAGGTCGAGCAGTGGTGGGGGTGCGCGCAGACGACCGCCGTGACCTGCGAGATCGAGCGCGAGGTGGGCGGCAAGTACAACCACCTCATGACGATCGACGGACAGCACGAGCACCCGTCGCAGGCGGTCTTCACGATCTACGACCCGCCGTCGAAGCTCCAGTGGAAGGACGTCGCCGACGCGAGCCCCGCGCCCGGCATGGTCGTCACGGTGACCTTCACCGAGGTGGACGGCGGCACGCGGGTCGAGCTCGTCCACGAGGGCATCCCCGACATGGAGGTCCCGGGCGGCTTCCCGCTGCGCGACATCGTGCGCGGCGGCTGGACCGCGGCCTTCGGCAAGCTCGGCGGCTTCCTGCAGACCGCGGCCTGAGGGGCGCATCCGCGGCGCGGGCGGGGGCGAACCCCGGGCATGCTCCCGCCCGCGCTGCTCCTCGCGTCCGCGTTGATCGTCGGTCTCCCGGCCGACGGCGACGCTCCCGGCGACGGGCCGGCGCCCCGCCGGGTGGAGGCGCGCGAGGGCTCCCTCGAGGACACGGGCTTCTCCTCGCGCCGCGCCCTCGCGTGGGAGCCGCGGCCCGGCGGGTTCGCCGCCGAGGTGCGCGCCCTCCTCGCGGGGGAGCACGGCGGCCGCCTCGGCGACCTCGTCCGCGAGACGACGGCGATCCGCGGCGACGCGGACGCCGTCGATCGGCTGCTCGCCCGGCGCCTGCGCGGGTGGGACGGCCTCGGTCGGGGCGAGCGCGCGCTCGTCGAGCAGCTCGTGCGCGAGGCCGGACTGCTCGACGACGACTGGGAGCCCGACGCCGACGACGCGCGCGATGCGATCGCGCAGGGCCCCGAACGCGCGCTGGAGTCGTCGGGCGTGGGGCGTCCCGAGCGCGAGGTGTTCCAGGCGGCGGGCCTGATCCGCGCCGACCTCGGGACGATCAAGCGCGCGGAGAACGACCACCGCGAGGCGACGCGCATGATCGGCGTCGTCTACGAGCGCGTCGACCTCGTGCCCGGCAGCTTCCTGCGCGGCGAGGACGACGGCATCGGCCCGTTCGTCGGCCTGCAGTTCACGTTCGTGATGGACGTGCCGTGGCCGTTCGGCACGGTCGGCGCGCGCGTCCACAGCCTGAGCCGGCTCGACGCGCACGGCCACCTCGTCACGGACGTGTACGCCGTGGGCGAGGACGTCCACTGGTTCGAGGGGCGCGACGTGTTCCTGCCGGTGCGCGACTCGGACGGTGCGTTCGTCGCGACGGTCGTCGTGCGCAGCCTCGGCTTCGACATGGCGGGGCTGCCGGACTTCGAGTTCGCGCAGCGCCACGCGGTCACCGCGGGGCTCGGCAACCTCAAGCGCATGGCGGAGCGCCTCGCGCGCTCGGAGGCGGAGCAGGCCGCGTCCGATGATCCCGCGGACGCGCGCGTCCCCGTCGCGTCGGGCGCGGTCCCGGAGTTCGCGGTCACCGTCGGCGACGGCTGAACCGTCGTTCCCGCGCGCCGCCCGCGCGCGACGTCACGGGTGCGGAACGAGGTTCTCGCGCGGAACCCGATTCAGCTGTCCCCGGCACGGCGTTCCACGCGCTCGCCTCGACAGTGGACCGTGGGGCAGCCCGACGGGATCCCGTCGGATCACACACCGTGATCCGGCGCCCCGCCGGATCATGGAACGCGTGGAGCCGGCCGTCGTGCGGTCGGCGACAGAGGACCTCGTGTCGGGACGAGGTGAACCACCTGGCCGCTCCTGGGAGCGGTCCGTCCCGCGCCGGTCCCCCGGTCGACGCGTGTCGCTCCGGACGGGCGCACGCCCCGCGGTCTCGTTCCGTGTTCCCCGAGACGAGACCCTCGATGAAGAACCCCGTTCCCATCCGTTCACTCGCAACCGCGCTCCTCGCGTGCGCGCTGCTCCCGGCGGCCTCCGCGCAGATCATCGGCACGGCCGTCGCCGGCCAGAACTGGCCGAGCCTCCAGACGCCGCCCGGCAACCCGTTCGTCAACGCGGCCGGCCAGCCGTTCGTCCCGCTTCCCGGCAGCGCCACGGAGCGCCAGGCGCTCCTCGGCAAGGCGCTGTTCTGGGACGAGCAGGTGTCGAGCGACCGCACGATGTCGTGCGGCACGTGCCACATCCCGGCCGTCGGCGGTGTCGACCCGCGCGGCGCCTACCCGTCGACGACGGGCGGCAAGCGCGGCAGCCTCGGCATGGTCCCGCAGGACGCGGGCAACCAGTACACCGACTTCCCCGGCCTGACGATGGGCCGGCAGGTCACGCCGATCGCGGTGCCGACGAACATCGCCGCCGCGTTCTTCGCGCAGGTGCTGTGGAACCAGTCGGCCGGTCCGAACTTCACGGACGCGTTCGGCAACCCGTTCCTGCTCGGCGGCATCGACCAGTTCCCCGCGTTCTCGGGGCTCGAGTCGCAGGCCGTCGGGCCGCCGGTGAACAGCGTCGAGATGTCGCACGCCGGGCTCACGTGGCCGTCGGGGCTCATCCAGGCGCGGCTCGGTCCCGCGCGCCCGCTCGCGCTCGCGACGCCCGGCACGATCCCGGCGCCGGTCGCCGGCTTCATCGGGCTCGCGCCGGACTACAACTCCCTCGCGGACATCGCGTTCGCGGGGCACCCGTTGTTCGGCGGCGCGATCGGCCTCACGCGCGAGCGGTTCGCGCTCTCCGTCGCGACCTACGAGCGCACGCTCATCCCGGACCAGGCGCCCATCGACACGCGGACGCTCACGGCCTCCGAGGCGAACGGCATGGCGATCATGCAGGGCAGCGGTTGCTTCGGGTGCCACTCCGTGACCGGCAACCCCACGCAGGTGGCCGGCGGCGGGCTGACGAACCCGTTCGACAACCTCTTCTCCGACGGCATCAACCACTCGATCAACGTGCCGCCGCCGGTGGGGACGGGGACGACGAACGTCAAGACGCCGACGCTCCGCAACGTGGCGCTGCGCACGCACTTCCTGCACAACGGCTCGCTCAAGACGCTGCCCGACCTGCTCGCGTTCGACAACACGCAGATCGGCGCGCCGGCCTTCCCCTTCGCGGGCGCGCCGCTCCCGGCGACGCAGCTGCGTGACGTCCGTGCGTTCCTGCGCGCGCTCACGGACCCGCGGCTCGAGGTCGGCAAGCCGCCCTTCGACCACCCGGACCTCTACGCGGACCGCGTGCCCTTCGCGACGAACGAGCACGGCACGGGCACCTCGCCCGCGCTGCCGAATCCGGACATCGTCGTGAACTCGCCGCTCATCAACACGGGCGAGCTCAAGATCGGCGTGGTCAACGCGCCGGCGGGCGCCAACGCGGTGCTCTTCACGTCGCCGCTCACGGCCGGCGGTCCCACGACGTGGATCGACTTCGCGACGGCGACGCCGCAGCCGGCGGTCACGGTGAACGCGGCGGGCGCGGGCACGCTCCTGCTGCCGACGACGCCGGCCGCGATCGTGGGCTCGGCCTTCCACGCGCAGTGGAGGATCGCGGCCTTCGCTCCGACCATGTCCAACGCGGGGACGCTCGTGGTGCAGTAGTCCTCACGTCGCCGGGCCGGTCGCCGCGGGTGCGCGCGACGGCCGGCCCGGCTCCCGCGGGTGCGTCGAGCCGGGAGTCCGCGAGTCCGGCCCTACGGCAGGAGCTGCACCTGGAGCGCGTTCGAGAGGCCGAAGCCGAACGGCTGGCCGCCGTCGGCGACGACCGCCTGGAGGTAGAACGCGACCGGACCGCCGCCGCCGCCGATCGCCGGGACGGTGAGCGAGCCCGTCGCGTCCGTCGGGAACGCGAGCACCTTGAGCGCCGGCAGCGGGACGAGCTGCCCGCCCGCGAAGGGCGTCGGCGTCCCGTCGAGTCCCGCGACGAGGAAGGCCGTGGTCGACGGCGGCGCGCCCGTGAGCACGAGGTCGGCCGTGCCGCCCGTCGCGAGCGGCTCGCCGCACAGCGAGAGCGCGCTCGCGCCCGGCCCGCCGAAGCCGAGGTCCGCCTGGCAGGTCACCGGCGGGATGACCGTGTCGAGGTGGTCGAGCACCGCGCGGAGCGTCGCCTCCGCAGCGAGCCGCGCGCGGCCCACGAGGATCTTGCCGCCGACGTGCACGTGCCCCGCGGCGATCGTCCACGCCGGGTCCGACGGCTGGTCGTGCAGGTCGCGGTACCACGTGCCGTGGTACGCGATGAACTCGGAGAGGAAGCCGCCGCCGTCGCCGCTGATGCAGATGTACGGGTCGAGGTTGAAGCCCAGCGCGTCGACGGCGTCCACGATGCCCTGCATGGGCAGGTTCGACGGGCGCAGGAAGTCGACCGGCACGGACGCGTCGGGAGGGTTGGGCGTCGGGAGCTTCGGCACGGAGTAGTCCGGACCCCACTGGTCCTTGTTGTACTGGTTGAGCTCGACCTCCCAGCTCATGTCGTTCAGGCCGCGGCTGAACGTGATGATCGCGACGGGGCGCTCGAAGTCGGCGATGGCCCAGAAGTCGTCCGACGTGTCCTGATAGTCGACCTCGAGCTTGCCCATGCCCTGGAGACACGTGAGGCAGCCCGGAACGAACTCCGGGAAGAACGCCTTGATGTCGTAGCCGCGGCCCTCCCAGTCCTCGCCGGCCCAGCCGCCGGGGTTCTGGAACGGGTCCGTCGCGAAGTGCCGGATCATCTCGTTCGACGGCGGCCAGTAGCCGGTGAGCATGACGACCGGGCGCGAGCCGGCGCCGGCGCGCAGGTCGTCGCGACGGACGACGCGCGCCTCGGGGGCGACCGTCGTCGTCACGTCGAGGCGCGGCGCGGGGAGCGCGCGGTGCGGCGAGCGCTGCGCGGACGCGTCGGACGCGAGCAGCGCGACGACGAGCGCCGCCGCGAGCGGCCACGGGGCGGACGGACGGGACGTGCGGGACGCGTCGACGTGCGGCATCGGGACCACTCCTCCGGGAGGACCCGAGTCTACGCGAGCTCCCCGGTCACGGGGGCCGCCGCCGCCCGTCGGCGAGCGAGGCCCTCAGGCCGACTCCGCCGGAGTGTCGACGAGCTCGGGGTCCCACGGCCACCGACCCCGCGCGTAGACTGACGCCATGAAGATCTCGATCCTGTTCCTGTGTGTCCTGCTCATGGCCGCGGTGCTCGTCATCGGCGTCGCCGGCGTGATCTGGCTCTCCCGGTCCGAGCTCCCCACCCGCAACGGCGGGATGCTCGTGCTCAGCGTGTCCTCCGTGGCCGCCGCCGGCGGGCTGCTGCTCCTCTGGCGCGCGCGATCCCGCCAAGCCGCCTGACGCGGCGTCACCGGCGCACACACTCCCCCCGGGTCCGGCTCGCGCCGCGCGAGCCGGTGGAGGCCGTGCGCACCCTCGGTGACGCGTGCCCGGGGGCGGCGCGCGGAGGCCGCGCGCGTCGTGACGAACGCGGAGCGCCCCCGGAGGACCGCGGGGTCCGCCCGGGGGCGCGGGGTGTGCCGGGAGCGGCCCGCCGGACGCCGCGGGGCGTCCGACGGACCGGTCCGACGGGCGACGATCAGGGGATGGTGCCCTCGATCGCGTTCGAGAACGCGATGCCCTGCACGGCGCCCGCGTCGTCGACGGCCATCTGCGCGTACAGGTTGCCGGTGAGACCCGCCGGCGGCCGGAACGTCAGGTTGAGCGTCCCGCCGGCGGACGTCGTGAAGAGCCGCACGACGAGCGTCGGCCCCGGCACGAGCGTGCCGCCCGCGACCGGCTGCGGCGACATGGACGTCGACGCGAACACGGCCGTGAGCGCGGACGGCGCGGCGTTCGACAGGACGAGGAAGTTCGTCGTGTCCGCCGCGAGCGTCCCGACGCCCGCGAGCACCGGATCGCCGCCGGCGCCCGGCAGCGAGCTGCCGATGTCGGCCCACGCGCTCGAGACGTCGATGCCGCAGGTCGCGGCGTTGCCGACCGCCGTGCCCCACGGACCGGCCGACGTGAGCTGGACGGCGCCCGAGCCGTTGCTGTAGACGACGTCGCCCTGCGAGCCGCCGGTCCCGCCGCGGTACGCGTGGCAGATCTCGCCGTCGGCGTAGAAGCCGTCCTCGATGCCCGTGCCCTGCACGGTGAGGATGTCACGGAAGCCGCTGGAGAGGCTCGCGACGCCGCCGTAGATGCACGTCTGGCCGCCGCCGTTGTACGTCGACGTCGTGAAGTGGTTGCTGCCGAGCGGGGACACGACCGGGCAGTAGCCGGCCGTCATGATCGTCCCGCTCATGGAGTTGCCGCTCGTGAACGTGCAGAACACGCCGAGCACCACCGTGCCGCCCGCGTCGTTGTACGCGGCGAGGTTGTCGCCGAACGTCACGCTGTCCGCGTAGGCGAAGTTCGTCCAGCTGTAGACGGCGTCGTACTGGAGCATCGTCGCGACGCTCGGCGTCGACGCGCGCGCGTCGAAGTAGTCGACCGTCGCGCCGCCCGCCGCGGCGGAGATCGCCGCGCGGTAGGCCGGGTCGTCCGCCTCGGACGGAGCGTAGAGGATGCCTCCGCCGCCGCCCTCCTGGGCGCCGACGGTGAGGACGTGGCCCTCGAAGGTCCACGACTTCACCTCGCCCGTGTTCACGAGCACCGGTCCCGAGGACGGGACGTCGACCGTCTCCTGGAACGCGTCGGGGGCCGCCGCGGCCCGCGCGGCGAGGAGGCTCTCCTGCGCCTCGTTCGAACCGCCCGCCGCGGCGTACGCCGCGAGGCTCAGTCCGGCCAGTGTGGTCGCGACGGATCTCTTCCATGCTGACATGCTGCTCTCCTCCTGTTGTGTCCTTCGAAAGCCGCGCGATGCACCGACTCGTCGCGTCGCACCCCGCGGTGACGACCTCCCCACCGGGTCCCGAATATTCCCGGCGCGCCCGCCTCTCCACGAGCGGACCGCAGCGTAGCGCGGTTCCCGGGATCTGCCCAGGTGGTGAACGACGATCGTTTCCCGGATCGGCAGGCTTCGCTCCGGAACGACCGTCCGGGTGCCCGGCTCCTAGAACAACCGCGTCTGCCGCGGCGGCTCGCGCAGCGCGTCCCACGGCAGCGGCGGCACGGGCGCGCCGCGCCCCTCGAGCAGCTCCTGGAGGCGGCGCGCGATCCACGGCGAGTGGTCCTCATCCGGGCAGTGGCAGAACGCGAAGACCTCGCGGCCCTCGCGCAGCCAGCCGTCGACGAGCTCCGCCCAGCGCGGGAGCCAGCGGTCGTTGTGCGCGCGGTCCGGGTGACCGATGAAGCGCAGGAGCACGCGCGCGGCCGGCGGTTCGACGGGCACGGGCAGGCGCGGCTTCTTGCGCGGGTTGTCGCGCTGCGGGTCGTCACCGAACGCATACACCGGCCGCGTGTCGAGGATGACGCGGCCGACGCCCCGCTCGACGAGCGCGGCATGCAGGCGCGGCGCGACGTCCTTCGAGAACCAGCCGAGGTGCCGGAACTCGACGAGCGGCGCAGGCGCGTCGTCGGGCCAGCCGTCGAGGAACGCGAGCAGGTCCTCGAACGCGACGGGCGCGTAGCGCGGCGGGAGCTGGAGCAGGATCGGTCCGAGGTGCGGGCCGAGCAGCGCGAGGTGCGCGAGCGCGGCGTCGCGGTCGGCGGCGCGCGGCGCGAGCGGACCGGCGTGCGTGACCTCGCGCGGGAGCTTGGGCGTCATGACGAAGCCCGCGGGCATCGTGTCGCGCCAGCGCTCGAGCGTCGCGCGCACGGGCATCCCGTGGAACACGCTGTTGCCCTCGACGGCGGCGAACCGCTTCACGTACTCCTCGAGGTGTCGGCGCTGCGCCGTGCCGGCCGGGAAGACGGGGCCGACCCAGCCCGGGTGGCCCCAGACCGCGCAGCCCAGGTGGAAGGCGCCGGGCCGGAACGGGGCGTGGGCGGTGCGGAGCGGTGGGGCGTGCATCGATCGGTCGTGACGACGAGGACCGTCATCATGACCGGCACGGCCGCCGAGGTCACGGCACGAGCCGTCGGACCAGTCCGCTGCCTCGGGCCCGCGCCGCGCTCGGCGTCAGGGACCGGGTTCGGCGTACTGGAGATCCCAGCCGTGCGAGGCGTAGTCGCTCACGAACTGCCCTGCGCTGACCTCGTCCACGACGTCGATGATCCCGTTCATGTCCGAGTCCACGAACACGAGCATCGCGTACGGTTCCTCGAACTCGGCCATGCTCTGCCAGCTCCGCTTGGGCTGCGACCAGACCATGAAGCCCGCGTCGAGGTTCCGGCCCGTGTTGAGCGACGCATCGTCCGCCAGCTGCGGGAGGGTCGCCGACGAGTAGGCCTCCGTCACGGTGGACGAGTCGATGTCGAGGGACAGGATCCGCCGCGGGCCGTCACCCTCCAGCATCCAGAGCGTGTCGCCGTAGACGTTGCACGCGATGTCGTGGATCGGTCCCGAGGTAGTCGACGAGAAGATCTGCGTCTTCGTGATGGTGGGGACGTCGAGGACGGAGACCGGATCGCCTCCTCCCATCGAGGCCATGGAGCCGATCGCGATGGGGGTCTCGAACTCCCACTCCTCGACGATGCACGTGGAGGTGCGTTCGGCCCAGCCGGCCACGTAGATCTTGAACCCGTGACCCGACCGATGGCACACGGCGGTGGGGCTGAACCCGACGGTCTCGATGGTCTGGCTCTCGTCCACGAGCGCGCCTGCGGCCTTGTAGAGCCATCGCAGCTTGACCTCCTTCGTCGACGTGTTCCTGAACGTGAGGTCGACCCATGCGACGTCGGCGGAACCCGCGGGTGTGAGATACATGCGGTCCGCCACCCCATGGTGGAAACGGCTGTGGAACTCCTCCGGGAGGAGGGTCCCCAGTGGCGCCGCCGCGAGACACAACGCGGCGACGACGATGCCCGGTGATTTCATCGATCCCCTCCCTTCAACAGTTGCACGTGGTCCCCGGACATCCGTTCCAGTCTCCCGGCATCGGCATGTCCCCGCACTCGCCGTTCTTCGCGTCGCAGTCCGCCGACTCCTCCACGCAGTCCTTCGCGGCTTCCTTGTACGCGTCCTTCAACTTCTTGATCACGGGGTGGGTCGGCGGGAGCGCGCCGTCGCCCGTCGTCTTCTCGCAGATCGTGGCACAGAGGCCCGCGGCCTCCGTGGCCGAGGAGTAGGCCTCGTCGCAGGGGCCGAACTCCGCGTCTCCCGTCGAGTGGCAGTTCGCCAGCTCCGCGTAGTAGAGCGGGTCGGTCCAGAACAGACTCCAGAAGTTGTCGGACCAGACGACGTGTCCGAGCTCGTGGAGGAGCGTCTTGAGCGTGTTCACCTGGTTCGACAGGGACTCGGACGAGAAGTCCAGCTCGCCTGCGTTGATCGCGATCGCAGGGATCTCGTCGGTCGACGTCAGCGCGAAGAAACCCTGCAGCTCCGGGTTCGCCCAGGAGTCGAACTCGAACAGCGGGTGCCCTTCCAGCGTCGGAGGACTCACGGTCATCGAGAAGTCCGTGCCGAACGTGCTGTTCACGTTGTCCACGGTCGCGGAGAGCCGCTGCGCGAAGCTCGTCGACATGACGTTCATGTAGTACCCCGCGAGCCCGAAGTTCGGTGGCTGGGGTTGGGCATGGGCGCCGGACGACGAGATGCTGATACCCAGCGCCACGGCGCCGAGGGTACGTAACCCCTTCATCGATTTCCCCCTCTGCTGCATTCTTGGTTGTGATCCGGTTGAACACGACGGAAGGATTGATGCTCCCGCCGCAACTGAAACCATTCAAAGGGGCGATGCCGGGTCTGTCAAGGTGGGCGCGGTTCCAGAACGCTCATGCAGGTGGTCGAGTCACCTGGCGGGATCGTTGCGATCGGAGTCGCGGCAACTCGGAGGGCATCGGCCGCCTCGTCGCGCGACTTGACGAGCTCGGCGGCCGGTCGTCGCGGCTCCCGCCCCGACCACGGCTCACCACTTGAGGACGGAGACTTCGCCCGCGCACCCCCGCCGGACCCGGAAATCGCGGGTCCGGCGGTGGGCGGCTCGGTCCGGGGCCGATACATCGCGAGCGAGAAGAACGGCCGTGGGACGCGCGACCCCGTCCCGGCCCCGCCGACCTCCGGCTCCTCCCCGACCCCCTCGCCGTTCCTCCCATGATCGCGATCCAGGTGCTGGTCACCCTCGCCCTCGCCCTCCTCTGTCTCGCGTGGCTCGCCGTGCTGCCGTTGTCGTTCCGCGCGCGGCAGCGCCTCCCGCGCCTCGTCGACCGCATCCTGCCCGCGGTCGGTCGCTGGCCGACGGTCTCCGTCGTGCTCGCCGTGCGCGACGACGCGCGCGCGCTCTACGCGACCTGCGAGAGCCTGCTCGACCTCGAGTACGAGGGCCTCGAGATCATCCTCGTCGACGACCGCTCGCGCACGGACACGCGCAAGCTCGTCGACCAGCTCGCCGAGCGCGACCCGCGCATGCGCTGCCTGCACCTCTCGACGCTGCCGCAGGGATGGCTCGGCCGCAACCACGCGCTGCACGTCGGCACGAGCCAGGCGCGCGGCGAGTGGGTGCTGCTCACGGAGGCCGGCGTGCGCTTCGAGAACGGCGCGCTGCGTCAGACGATGCGCTGGATCAGCCAGCAGGGCCTCGACCAGGTGACGCTCTACCCGGACACGCGCACGAAGGGCTTCCTCGCGACGGCGATGGAGGCGGTCGCGACGCGCATGGCGTTCCTCGGGCTGCGCGTGTGGGCGGTCGGCGAGTCGTCGCGCGGCGCGTACGCCGGCGTGAGCGCGTTCCACATGATCCGCCGCGAGACGCTGGGCAAGTGCGGCGGGCTCGAGTACGTGAACCTCGACTTCGCGGCGGACCTCGCGCTCGGCAAGGCGCTGCGCGAGGCCGGCGCGCGGAGCTCGCTCGCGATGGGGACGGGGCTCGTCTCCGTACCGGGACACCCGGACGTCCGCGCCGTGGCCGAGGAGACGGAGCGCAAGGCGTACGCGCTCATGGGCTTCCGGCTCTCGCGGCTGCTGGCGGCGGGCGCGCTCTTCGGCGCGCTCGAGCTCGCGCCCTGGATCGCGCTGCTGAGCTGGAGCATCCCGGCGCTCCAGTGGCTCGGGGCGATCGCGGCGACCTGCCAGCTCGTCACGGCGGCCGGCGTGGCGCGACACACGGGGCGTCCCGTGCTGCCGGCGCTCGCCGCGCCCGTGGGCGTCGCGCTGCACCAGCGCGCGTGGTACCGGTCCGGCATCGTCGGCACGCGCGCCGGCGGGGCGCACAGCCGCGAGATGTTCTTCCCGGCCGAGCGCCTGCGGCTCGCGGGGACCGTCGAGCTGCCGGAGCAGTGGCTCGCGTCGCTCGTCGACGTGCGCGAGCAGCTCGCGCGCGTGTCGCAGGCGATCGCGAAGCCGACGCGCGGCGGCTGACCGCGCTCAGCGCTCGGCGCCCTCCGCATCGCGTGGTCCGCCGAGGCGCGCCTCGACGGCGGCCGCCTCGTCCTCGCGTCCGTGCTCCCGGAGCAGCGACGCGTACCCGCGCAGCGTGCCAAGGAGCCGCGGGTCGACGGGCTCGAACGCCGCCTCCTGGAGCGCGACGGCCTCCGCGTAGAGCGCGATCGCGTCGTGCGGGCGCGCCTGGCGGATGCGCAGCGCGGCGAGGTTCGTGAGGTCGCCGGCCGCGTAGACCGGGTGCGCGCTGTCCTGCGCGCGCCACGTGCCGAGCGCGCGCAGGAGCAGCGCCTCCGCCTCCTCGTGGCGACCGAGCTGGAGCATCATCGCGCCGAGGTTGCCCACGTGCTTCGCGGTCTCGACGTGGTCCGCGCCGAGCGCGCCCTCCGAGAGCTCGACCGCGCGCTCGTAGGCGGCGAGGCCCGCGTCGAGCTCGCCGCGCTGCATGTGGATCGCGCCGACGGCCTTGAGCGTCGTGGCGACGCGGGCGCACGCCTCGACGAGCGCCTGCTCCGCGATGTCGTGCGCGCGGTCGGCGAGAGGTGCCGCGGCGTCGAGGTCGCGCCGCATGAGGTGCATGGTCGAGACGAACATGAGCGGCGCGACGAGCTCCGTGTCCGTCGCGTCGAGGTGCGCCTCGGCCTCCGCGAGGGCGTCCTGCGCGAGGGCCGTCGCGTCGCCGATCGCGCCCGTCGTCATGAGGCGCTGCGCCTCGCGGAGGGTCGCCTCCCACGGTGCGTCGTCGGGCGCGGACTCGCGGTCGGCGGACTCCGCCGCGGCGGCGTCCCGGGGCGTCTCCGTCGCGGGCGGCCCGCAGGGGCGGGCGTCCTGCGCGGTCGCGGCGCCCTGCACCGCGAGCGCGACGAGCACGAGGACGAGCGGACGGTGTCGTGAGGGGCGGAGACGCGACATCACGGGCTCCCGGAGGTGTCGGCGACCGGCGCGAGCGCCGAGGTGAACGAGTGCAGCTCGCCGCGCGCGGGGTCGTTGTGCTCGAGGACGAAGGTCGTGAGCTCCTCGAGCAGGCCGACGAGCCGTCGGCGGTCGGCGGGCTTCAGGTGGACGTGGTAGTGGTGCAGCGCGAGGTTGCGGCCGGGGCCCTGCAGGCGCGCGCCGTCCGTCTCGAGCGCGCGGCACCAGTCGCGCTGCGTGGCGCGCGTGATCGACCGGCAGGTGCCGGCGAGCGCCTCGCGGTAGCCGGGCGCGGCGAGGTCGCCGTCGAGCCGGAGGCGCGTCGCGACGAGCCGGTAGAGCCGCTCGGTGTGGCGCTCGAGCGCCCGCTCGCCGGCCTCCTCCACGAGCCCCGCGTCCACGAGCTTGCGCACGTGGAAGTAGAGGCTCTCGGGGCTGCGGCCGACGTGCTCCGCGAGCTCCCGGACGGAGGCGGTTCCCAGCGCCTCGAAGGCCGCGACGAGCCGCTGGCGCGGCGGCGAGGCCATGACCCGGAGCTGCCCGGGGTCGACGAGGCGGTAGACGGATCGGCGTGCCACGACTCGAGGAATTACACGAAATCAAGTCGTCCGGCAAGGTGTCACGGCCGGGGATCCGCGTCCGACGTCGTCCCGTCACGCCTCCGGGGCGGCGTCGACGCTCCCGCGCGAGCCCGACATGACGCGGAGGTTACGCCGGCCCCGCCATCACCTGCGCGTCACGCGGCGTCGCGCGACGTCGCCTAGCGTCGGTCGTGCGCGGGGCGACGAGCCTCGCCGCGACCACCACCCCACGCACGGGAGAGACACCATGTCCACCTCAACCACCACGCTCCGCGGCCTCGCCCTGGGTCTCGGCCTCCTCGCGCTGGTCGCCACGCCGGCCGCCGCGCCCTTCCACGGCGGTCACGACGACGATGACGACGACGGCAAGGGCAAGGAGGAGCTCGAGCTCGACGAGGCCGAGGTCTTCATCGAGTGGAACACCACCGACGGCGACTTCGGCATCCAGTTCTTCTGGGACGGCGAGGGCTGGAAGTCCATGCGCCTCGAGAACAGCGACGGCAAGACGGTCCTCGCGCTCAAGACCAAGAAGAACGTCAAGCAGCAGGGGCTCACCGAGGGCTTCTTCGAGAGCGTCGAGCCCTCGCCGGACGAGCTCTCCATGGAGGAGTTCTTCGACCGCTTCCCCGAGGGCACCTGGGAGTTCGAGGGCCGCACGCTCGACGGCGACGAGATCGAGGGCGAGACCGAATTCACGCACGTGCTGCCCGCGGCGCCCGACGGGCTCTTCCCCGACGACGTGGCCGTCCCGCACGACAGGCCGCTGCTCGTCGGCTGCGACCCGGTCACGACCGACTACCTGGGCAACCCGCTCGAGGTCGAGCTCTACGAGATCGTGCTCGAGACGGAGGGCGAGATCCTGCAGGTGCTCTCGATGATCCTGCCGGGCGACGCGGACCCCGAGCTCACGGTGCCGCCGCAGTTCCTCGAGCCGGACACCGAGTACAAGCTCGAGATCATCGTCCAGGAGGAGAGCGGCAACCGCACGATCGCGGAGGTCGAGTTCGAGACGCTCTGACGCGCGTCGCTAGCTCGGCGGCACCTGGGGGACGAGGATCGTCGTCCAGGTGGGGTCCGTCATGACGAGGTCGCCGGCGCTGGTCTGCACCATGGCCTGGAAGACGAGCGTCAGCGCCTCGTCCCCCGTCGACCCGAGGATCGACGGCGGGACCACGCCCGACAGCTCGAGCGTGCCGCTCGGCGGGAGCGCGCCGAACAGGATCGACTGGAAGCCGGCGCCGAGGGCCCAGGTGTTGTAGTACGTCCAGGAGTCGGTCGGAGCGAGTTGGGTGCCCGCCGCGAGCAGGAACAGCTCGCCGGCGGCACCCGACAGCGTCGCCGTGTACGCGTCCGACGTCTCGAGAACGAGCGGCACCTTGAGCGTGCGCGCCGGGCCGTCGAGCCCGTCGGCGATCCCCGGGCCGCCGATCGTCGGGGCGAACGTGAGGACCCCGCACCCGGGGGGCGGGCCGAACGCCGAGTAGCAGAGGTGGCAGTTGGACTGCGTGTGCTCCGCCGTCGAGTTGTACGAGAAGAGGAGCGTCGCGGGCGTCGTCAGGTCCGCCGCCCAGCCGGCACTGCACTTCTTGTTGAACGTCGAGGGGATGAACGCGCTCCCGGCCTGGATCAGGCAGCCGTTCATGTCCGTGCGGCCGCCGTGCTGGACGATCGCGGTGCCGCCCACGGGGCCGCTCCCGTCAGGTGCGAGGACGTTGTCGTATCCGCCGGCGATCTGCGACGCGTACATGTGCACGCGGGAGTTCGTCAGCTCGGCGCCGGTCAGCGGCTGCTGGTACGCGCCGAAGAACCCGCACTTCGAGATCATGACGGCGTCGCTCTCCTCGACCACGAGCGCCACCTTCGAGCTGCGCCGGACGGTGTGCAGCCACGCGACGCCCTCGTTGTCGAAGAGCTTGGCGCCGCCGGCTCCGACGAAGCCCATGACGAACGCCTGCTGTCCGGGGAGCAGGTCGCGCACCTGGAGCACGGGCACGGTGACGAGCGTGTCCGGGTTGCCGGCGTCCTCCGGGTTGCCGATGACGGTGAGGCTCTTGCCGAGGACGTACAGGACGTCGGCGTTCGCGCCGGCGTCCGGGTAGACGAGTATCACGTCGCCGTCGGCCGCCATGAGGCACGTGTCGAGCAGCGAGAGGGTCGAGCCGGGAGCGCCGACCTGCCAGACCTTGGTCGAGGCGTGGGCCCACGCTGGGAGCGCGACGGCGACGAGCAGCGCGAGCAGCCCGGGGAGGACGCGGCAGCCGCGTCGGGACGTCGGGGTCTTCACGATGGGCTCCTCCTGCGTCCTGCGCGGCCGTCGGGTCCGGAGACCCGCGCACGGGAGCGGCCCGGCCGCCGCGGCCTTCTCCCGCCTCCCCGAGTCTACCAGCGTTCTCGGCGCGCTCGCCGGGAGCGCGCGCGTGCCGCCGGTTCGCGCTTGACGCTCCGCGCCTGCTCGGCGACCCTCCGTGTCGGCGACGATCCTCGCCCAACCCCTCGGCCGGCCCCCGGCGCCGGCCCTCGCGGGGCAAAGGAGGGCACACCTCCGGATCGCGGTCCCGAGCCTTCGCGCGCTGCGCGGGCCCACTGCCGGGGAGTGCGTCCGTCGCGGCGACACGGAGGAATCGGCATGACCCAGGACAAGGACCTCAAGCGCCTCGTGCGCGCCCGGATGGCCAAGACGGGCGAGTCGTACACGGCGGCCCGCGCGGTGGTGCTCGCGCGGGGGACGCGCGGATCGAGGAGCGGCGACGACGACGGTGCGTCGACGCCGGTCGGCACCGGCACGGCGGCGGGCGCCCCGCGCCGCGGCCCCGGCACGCCGCGACGGGACGCGGCGCCGCGCGCGGAGTGGGCGGCGCTCGCCGGCATGCGCGACGACGCGGTCCGCGAGAAGACGGGTCGCGACTGGTCGGGCTGGGTCGCGGCGCTCGACCGGGACCGCGCGTGGGAGCTGTCGCACCGCGACATCGCGCGCCGGCTCGTCGACGCGCACGGCCTCGGCGCGTGGTGGTCGCAGACCGTGACCGTCGGCTACGAGCGCATCCGCGGGCTGCGCGCGGTCGGGCAGCGCCCGGACGGCTCGTACGACGCGAACAAGAGCCGCACGTTCCCCGTCGGCGTGTCGGAGCTCTACCGCGCGTGTCGCGACGTGCGGCACCGTCGCAAGTGGCTTCCGACGGGCGTGACGCGCGTGCGCACCGCGACCGTCGACACGTCCATCCGCTTCGACGGCGAGGATGGCACGCGCGTCCGGTTCTTCCTCGTGTCGAAGGGCGCCGGCAAGAGCACGCTGAGCGTGCAGCACGCACGGCTCGGCGGGCCCGCCGACGTGGAGCGCGCCAAGCGGTTCTGGGGCGAGCGCCTCGACGCGTTGGGCGCGCTCCTGCGCGGGTAGGATCGTGATCTCCCGAGGAGTCGTCGCATGCCCACGACGCCGCTGATCGTCGTCCTCCTGTCGCTGCTCCCCGCCGCTCTCCGCGGCGGGGAGCCCGACGTCGACTGGGCCGAGGTGCTGGGCCCTCCGCGCGGTCGGTGGGCCGCGCCGCAGGACGAGCTCCTGTGGCGCGACGATCTCCGCGCCGCGCTCGCCGAGGCGCAGCTCACCGACCGTCCGCTCTTCGTGACGCTGCGCTGCCTGCCGTGCGCGCAGTGCGCCGACTTCGACCGCGACGTGCTCGAGGGCGGGCCGCTCCTCTCGCCGCTGCTGCGTCGCTTCGTGACCGTGCGGCTCACGGACGCTCGGCAGCTCGACCTCGGCCTGCTGCCCTCGGAGGGCTTCCAGGACCTCGACCTCTCGTGGTGGGGGTGGTTCCTCTCGCCGGCGGGGGAGACCTACGGCGTGTTCGGCGGACGGGACGAGGTGTCGGACGCGACGCGCATCAGCGAGGCGGCGCTCGCCGCGACGCTCGCGCGGGTGCTGGACCACCACCACGACCCGCGGCGCGCGGGCTGGAGCCTCGACGGTCCGGCCCGCGCGGGCGCCGACACCCGCCCGCCCGCGTCGCTGCCCGGCTACGCGAGCTGGGCGGCCGGCCCGACCGTCGAGAAGGACGCGAGCTGCCTGCACTGCCACCAGGTCGCCGAGGTCCTGCGGCAGCCGGCGCTCGACGCGGGCACGTTCGACAAGGCGCGCGACCTCGACGTGTGGCCGCTCCCGGAGAACGTCGGGCTCGTCGTCGACCGCGACGACGGGTTGCTCGTGACGTCGGTGCGCGAGGGCTCCCCGGCGGCGGAGGCGGGCGTGCGCGCCGGCGACGTCGTGCGCGCGGCCGACGGGCGGCTGCTCTTCGGCCAGGCCGACCTGCGCGGCGTGCTGCACCGCTCTGCGGACCCGTCGGGCGCGGTCCCGCTCGTCTGGACGCGGGACGGCGCGGTGCACGAGGGCGTGCTCGCGTTGTCCGACGGCTGGCGCGACACGGTGCTCGACTGGCGCATGTCCGTCACGCAGGGGAACGTCGGCGCGCACCCCGGCTTCGGCTGGCCGCTCCCGGCGCGGCACCCGGACGTCCCGGCGGACGCGATGTGCGTCGAGCCCTTCCTCGGCGGGCCGCCCGGCCACGTGTGGCCCGCGGTCGAGGCGGGGCTGCGCGGACACCACCGCATCGTCGCCGTCGACGGCGAGCGTCCCCCGCTGGCGGGACGTCCGTTCCTCGCGTGGTTCCGCATGCGCCACGAGCCCGGTGACGAGGTCGCGCTCACGGTGCTCGACCGCGGCGAGGAACGGGAGCTCCGCTACGTGCTCCCGGAGCGGTAGCGGTCCGCTCGGGCGGCACGGCTCGCCTATCCGCGGACCGCCGCGAGGTACCGCGTGAAGGAGCGGTCGACCGCCGCCCGCCCGCCGCCCGGCGCATCGCCCAGGATGTCGCGACCCCACGTGTATCCGAAGACGTCGCGGTACGTGTAGGGATCGAGCCGGTCGCGCATGGCGACGACGTCGCTCGTGCGCATCGGGACGAGGTTCGGGTAGCTGTACATGAACGAGACCCCACGACGGTCATTCGACACCTGGAGCGCGTCGCCCGAGAAGAGGGCGCCGCCCTCGCGCGGTCCGCGCGCCCAGTGGAGCACGGTGCTCCCGGGGAAGTGACCGCCGGCGCGCACGAGCGTGACGTCGTCGGACAGGCGGAGCACGTCGCCCGACCAGGTCTCGAGCGCGGGGTGGGGGTGCTGGACCCACGCGCGATCGGCCTCGTGGACGAGGATCGGGACGCCGCCGAGCGCGTCGCTCCACGCGGCCATGGCGCCGTGGAAGTGCGGGTGCGAGACGAGGATGCGGTCGACGCCGCCGAGGGAGCGGAGCTGCGCGACGGCGTCGTCCGTGAGCACGCTCTGGCTCTCCCAGAGCAGGTTGCCGGCGTCCGTCGGCAGCAGGAACGAGCGGTGGTCGATGCCGAACGCCGGGGAGGCGCCGAGCGCGACGAGGCCGGCGACCTCCTCGATGCGGATCTCGTGCTCGCGCGCGAGGGCGTCGAGGGTCGTCCAGCGCTGGCCGTCCCAGCCGACGTACTGGCGGTCGTCCTCACAGACCGCGCAGCGGGCGGGGGGCACGTCCGAGGGGGCGTACTGGGTGCCGCAGGTCATGCAGAGGTAGGGGGTCATGAGAGGTCTCCGGGTTCGAGGGGGGAGGTCAGCGCAGCGGGAACGCGAGCGGACGGAACGGCGCGGCCGACGCGCCGCGGAACTCCAGCGACGCCGCGACGAACGCGAACTCGTGGACGCCGTCGGCGGCGAGCGCCTCGAGGTCGAGGACCTCGATGATCGGGACGCCCTGTTGCGCGAGGAGGTACGTGTGCACGGGGACCCAGGTCCCGGCGTCGCCCGACACGGGGAAGTGCTCGAGGCTCAGATTGTCGCCTCCGACGGCGAGCACCTGCTGCTCCTCGGCGAGCCAGCGGGCCGCGTCCATGCCGAGCCCCGGCTGGTCGCGGACGTAGGCCTCGTCGTCGGGCCAGGTGCGCATGCGCCCGCCGCGCACGAGCACGACGTCGCCGGGTTGCAGCTCGACGTGCTGGAGAGCCAGGGCCTCGCGGAGGTCGTCGGCGGTGATGGCGTACGAGTCGGGCAGCACGTCGACACCCTTGGCGCCTGCGACGTCGACGAGCACGCCGCGCGCCACGATCGGCGGGATCGTCTCCGCGCCGGCCCGGCGCCAACCGCGGTCGCCGAGGTGCTCGTCCGCGCGGAAGCCGTTGTAGATCTCGCCGCGCAACCCGAAGTGGTTCAGCGCGTCGATGTGCGTCCCCATGTGGGTGTAGAACGACACGGCGTCGCCGGTGTACGAGACGAGCGCGTTCTGCCGGTCGCCGACGCCCGCCGGGTCGTCGACCGCCGTGCCGCGCGGCGTGTGGGTGAGCCAGTACTGGAAGCGCGGGTCGCCGAGCACGTGCCAGCTCGGCATGCCGACGAAGTACTCGACACCCAGGTCGTACACGCGCCCGCCGTCGATGCGCGCGAGCACCGCGGCGCGCGAGGCGTCCGTCATGCGATTCAGGGCGCCGAGCTCGTCGTCGGGCCCCCAGGGGCTGCGGCCGACGACGGGTCCCTCGACCTCCGGACGGGCGGCGGACGGCAGGTCGTGGACGACGCCGCCGTGCGCGACGGGGGCGAGGCGGCAGCCGGCCGGGAGCACGGCGGCGAGGAGGGCGGCGAGGAGGCCGATAGGCCGGATCGATGCGAGGGACATGGGGAGCTCCGTGCGGACCGTTAGTTCAACGTCAAAGTAACAGCCAATAGTTTGACGTCAAGATATTGGGCGTGAAAATTCCGGCGGCTATCCTCCCGGCATGACCGACGAGGACCTCATCGACCGGATCCGGGAGCAGTGGGCTCGCGAGCGCGCGGACCTCGACACCCGGGGCTTTGCGCTCGTCGGACGCCTGCTCCTCGCCGGGAAGCTCCTCGAGCGGCGCGTGTCCCGCGTCCTCGGCGCGCTCGATCTGCCGCTCTGGGCCTTCGACGTGCTCGCGACCCTCCGCCGGCAGGGGCCGCCCCATCGGCTGACGCCGACGGAGCTCAGCCGCGCCACGCTCCTCACGCCCGGCGCGATGACGAACCGCATCGACCGGCTCGCGTCGAGCGGCTACGTCCGGCGCGAGGCCGAGCCGCGCGACCGCCGCGGCGTGCGCGTGGAGCTCACGGACGAGGGGCTCGCGCTCGTCGACCGGGCCGTCGAGGTGCGGTTCGAGGAAGCGGAGGACGCCGTGTCCGACCTGCCCGCGCGCGATCGTGACGCGCTCGAACGGATCCTGCGGCGGCTCCTCGCGCGGCTCGAGCGGGGGGAGACCTGACGAACCCGGGTCGGTCCGGTCAGGGCGCCGTGCTCCGGACCGCGTTCGACAGCGAGGCGCCGAAGACGGGCACGCTCGCGTCCACGACGCCCGCCTGCAGCCAGGCCTGGAGCCCGCTCGGGACGCCCGCCGGCCAGGTCGCCGAGGCGGCGTAGGACCCGCTCCCGTCCGTGACGAACGCGAAGGAGTTCAGGAACGGGAACGCGTGGAGCGTGCCGCCGAGGAACGGCGTGGGCGTCGACGTGCCGGAGAGGAACACGTACGCGAGCGCGCCCGGCGCCGCACGCGTGAGGTGCACGGTGAGCGGCGAGCCGGCGACCTGCGTGCCGACCCCGACGAGCTGCGGCACGCCCTGCACGCCGGGCGTCCCTCCGCCGAGCACGTCCCACTCGGCGAAGTCGCCCTTCACGAGCGTGAAGTCGTCGAGCACCCCGCCTGTGTCGTCGAGGAACCGCGCGCGGAGCTGCAGGCCGTCGACGTCGATCACGAGCGAGCCGAGCGTCATCGTCGAGAGCGCCATCGCCGGGTGGTCGAGCGGCCCGTCCGAGAGCTTGCCCGAGCTCCCCGCGACGGCGTACACCGCGCCGTTGTTCGCGCCGAACGCCTTCGCGTACGCGCCGTCGCCCGCGGGTGCGCCGTCGCCGGGGTCCTTCTTCATGCTGTCCAAGAACGTCGTCGACGACTGGTAGTGCCCGTCGAGGAGGAACGTGCGCTCGTAGCTGTGGCTGTGGCCGTTGAGCACGAGGTCCACGCCGCCCGCCTCGAGCAGCGGGAGGAACGCCTGCCGCATGCTCACGAGCTTCGACTCCGTGTCGGAGTCGTGCGAGCCCTTCGTGTACGGCGGGTGGTGCCAGTAGGCGATGATCCAGTCCTGCGCCGTCGACGCGAGGTCCGCCTCGAGCCACGTCCACATGGCGCCGCCGACGCCGAGCGGCGAGCTCTCCGAGTCCAGGCACACGAAGTGCACGTTGGCGTGGTCGAACGAGTAGTAGAGCTCCGTGCCCGACGGGAGGCCGCCCGCCTCGCCGCCGGACGGCAGGTTGAACAGCCCCGTGTACGCGCCCGTCGTGTCGTGGTTGCCGCGCGTCGGCCAGACGACCGTGCGGCGCAGCATCTCCGGGTAGGTGTCGTACACCGCCGCGACGTACTCGGCGACGGTGCCGTCGGTGTACGCGTTGTCGCCCAGCATGAGCCAGACGTCCGTGGGCGTGCCGGCGGTGAACGCCTCGTACGCGTCGCGCACGGCGACGGCCAACGAGTCGGCGGTGCCGGAGTCGCCGATGGCCCAGATGCGCACGGGCTGCGACGTCCCGACCAGGGGCGCGGTCCGGAAGGTGTGGGAGGCGTCCGGTCCGGAGAGGTCGTACGACGACGTGCCGACGGCGTACCAGTACTGCGTGTCGGGCGTCAGGTTCGTGAGCTGGAGCGTGTGGCTGAGGCCGGTCGCCGGGTCGGAGGCGACGCTCGTGAGCGCGCCCGGCGACGTCCCGTAGCGCACCACCGAGTCGGTCGCGGCGTCGGTGTTCCAGCGGATCGTCACGCTGTCCGACGTGCCCAGCTGGAGGTACGGGCCGCGGACCACGAACTCCGTGTCCGTCGCGTGGAGCTCGAGGTCGAAGCTCGTGTCGGAGCTCGTGCCGCTGCTCTGGTGCACCTCCACGGCGACGAGGTTCGTCCCCGGCACGAGCGCCGTCGGCGACAGGTTCAGGAGCCGGAAGAGGTCCTCCTCCGACCCGCTCTGGGCGGCGGTCGCGAGGGTGGTCGACGTGATCGCGCCCGCCGGCATGTTCGTGCGCAGGACCTCGACGCCGTTCACGGAGACCACGGCGCCGTCGTCGCGCAGCACGCGCAGCCGGAGCTTCGTCCACGCCGCCGGGTCGACGACCGTGAACTCGTGCCGGAAGTACGCCGTGATGTGCTTGTCGTCGGGATCCGGGCCGTAGGAGAGGATGGTCGCCTCGTCCCCGTCGCCGTAGCCGAGCTGCGCGGGTCCGGACGCCCAGGTGGAGTCGTCGAAGCCGGGGAGCTGCCAGCCGACGGGGGCGCTGCCGTCGTCGAGGTAGCGCCAGGTCGAGCCGCGCGGGACGAGGACGTCCGTCGCGGCGGCCGCGGGCGGCAGCCACGCGACGACGGCGAGCAGGGAGACGGCGGCGGTGACGCGGCGTGTCATGGCGCGGCGCGCGGTGGGTCCGTGGGTCACGGCTGCTCCTCGGGGGGCTCGGCGGGGGACGGGTCGTCGGTCGGGGTGCCCTCGGTGTCCACGGGCGATGCCGCCAGCGCGCGGACGAGGTGCGCATCGAGCTCGCGCAGCAGCGGGGTCGAGCGGCGATGCGCGGGCAGCGTATCGAGGGCGTCGCGCGCCGCGAGCCAGGCCACGCGCGCCTCGTCGGGCCGACCCGCCTCGGCGAGGACGTCGCCGCGCAGCGCGAGCCAGCGCTCGGCGCGCGGCGAGGCGTCGACGAGCGCCCGCAGCCGCTCGAGCGCGTCGTCCCAGCGGCCCGCCTCGCGGTCGAGCTCGACGGCGGGGAGGACGAGCGACGCGAGCGCGCCGAGCCGCGCGAGGCCCTCCTCGAGCACGGCGAGGGCCTCGGCGCGCCCCGTCTCCGCGTCCGCGGCGGCCGCGCGCACCTCCCGCGCGAGCTGTACGAAGAGGTCCGGCGGCGGCGCGTCGTGCAGGGCGAGCGCCCGGCGTCGGTGCGCGACGGCGTCCGCGCGACGCCCGGCGCCGAGCGCCGCGTCGGCGAGCAGCGACGAGACCTCGTGTCCGTCGCCCTCGCGCGCGCGGTGCGTCTCGAGCGCGCCCTCGGCGGCGCCCCACCAGCCGACGTCGACGCACAGGCGGCCGCGCGCGAGCCCGAGGCCGGGGACGTCCGGATCGAGCTCCCCGGCACGCAGCAGGTCGGCGAACGCCTCCTCGTGGCGGCCGAGCCGTCGGAGCACGTCGGCGCGCCGCAGGTAGAGGTCGGCGCGCGGGCCGGACTCCTCGAGCCGGTGCGCGATGTCGTGAAGCCGCTCGTCGAGCCCGTCGTGGACGAGCGCGCCGGACAACGAGACGCAGAGCAGCAGGGAGAGCAGCGGGGTCACGACGGGGAGGAGCGCGCAGGGAGGGGCCCCGAGCGTACCGTGGGCCGCGGGATCCCGCTCGCGTCGGCTCGTGACGATGCCCGCCGCCGCGAGCCCCGCGCCTCTCGCCTCGCTCGAAGCCCCGCGGCTATCGCCGCGCCGGCGTCCCCGGCGCGGGGATCGCTTCGCCGATGAACGCGCGGATGTCGTCGTTCGCGGCGGCGAGGTCCTCGGCGCGCAGGTACATCATGTGGCCGGAGCGGTAGCCCTTGAACGACATGCGGTCCTGGAAGCGGCCCGCGGGGTCCATGTTCCACATGGTGTACTTCGCGTTGAAGTAGTCCGTGCCGCCGTCGTAGTACCCGGACTGCACCAGGACGTGGAGGTACGGGTTCTCGCCCATCGCCTGCTGGAGTTGCCGGCCCGTGCGGTCGCCGTCGCGGTTCCACGGGTGCACCGGGCCGAAGACCCAGTACTGGAGGTCCGTCTCGTAGCCGAGCACGTCGCGCAGGTAGTGGTTGATCGCCGGCGCGAACGCGTGGTTCCAGCTCGAGAGCGCGGGGTCGAAGTCGGGCGACGTCCCCGAGTCGCTGCGGTCGAAGCCGCGGTAGCGCGAGTCGAGGCGGCCGACGGTGAGGCCCTCGTCGCGGAGCAGCTCCTTCCAGAAGAACTGCGTCGGCACGGCCATGTCGTACTGCTGCACGACGGGCAGGCGCAGGCCCGACCAGCGCGCGTAGGCCAGCTCGACCTCCTCGCGGCGCTCGGCGGACAGCGCGCCGCCCTGCGCGAGCGCGGGGATGAGCTCGTCGACGGTGAAGGCCTCGGCCTCGGGGAGCAGGTCGTCGAGGTCGCGCGACTGGAGGTCGGGCGCGAGGCGCTCGTGGTACCACGCCGTCGCCGTGTAATAAGGGAGCGGCAGCGCGTCGCCGACGGGCCCGTCGCGGTCGATGCCCAGCCCGGTGGGCGAGACGAGCACGACGCCGTTGAGGAACATCCACTGCGAGTTCTGCAGGCGGTGCGCGAGGCCGGACACGCGCGTCGTCCCGTACGACTCGCCGATGAGGAACTTGGGGCTCGTCCAGCGGCCCTGCCGCGTCACGAAGGTGTCGAGCCAGCGCGCCAGGTAGTCGACGTCCTCGTTGACGCCGAAGAACTGCGAGCGGTCCGCGTCGTCGAGGATGCGCGAGAAGCCCGTATTCACCGGGTCGACGTAGAGGATGTCCGTGACGTCGAGGATGGAGTGCGGGTTGTCGCGGATGCCGTAGGGCTGCACGGGGTAGCCCTCGTCGTCGATCTCGAGCAGGCGCGGCCCGGTGTACGCGATGTGCATCCAGAGCGACGCCGAGCCGGGTCCGCCGTTGAAGCTCACGGTGAGCGGGCGCGTGGCGCGGTCCTCGACGTCGCTGCGCTCGTAGTACGTGTAGAACATCGACGCGACGGGCTCGTTGTCGGCGTCCCACACCGGTTGCGTGCCGACGGTCACGCGGTAGGGCACCTCGACGCCGCCGATCGTCACCGTGTCCTCGGTGGTGACGGCCTCGTCGCGCGGGATCTCGATCGTGGCGTCGTCCTTCGTGCCGCCGTCGCCCTTGGCGGGCATGTCGCCGTCGTCCTGGGCGGGGACGGCGGGCGCGAGGGCGAGGAGCGCGAGGGCGAGCGCGGCGAGGCTGCGGTGCGCGGAGCGGGTCGGCATGGACGGGATCCCGGGAGACGGGGGAGCGGGTCGTTCGCGAGCCCCGGACTGTAGGGAGCGGGGCGGCCGCGCGTCCAGCGGGGGGGCTCCGCGGTCCGGACGGCCCGTCGTCCGCACGGCGGCGTCGGACGAGACGCGCCGGTCGTCGGGCGCCGTCATCCGTCCTCGCGGCGCGCCGTCCCGCCCCCGCGCGCCCGGGACGCCCGCAACATCCGGACGACCTCGGCGTCGTCGACCTGCGTGAAGTCGTCGTACCACTCGCCGACGCACGCGAAGTCGGGCGGCTGAGCGAGCACGACGACGCGGTCCGCCTCGCGGGCGAGGGCCCGCACGACGTCGGGCGCGGCGACAGGCACGGCGAGCACGAGCTCGCGCGGCGACTCCGTGCGCAGCGTGCGGAGCGCGGCGCGCACGGTGCCGCCCGTCGCGACGCCGTCGTCGATGAGCACGACCGTGCGGTCCGCGACGTCGAGGCGCGGCGTGTCGACGCGGAACCGGTGCACCCGCGACGCGCGCGGGCCCGCGCGGCCGCGATGTCCTCGTCGCCGAGGCCGAGCCGCCGCGCGACGTCCTCCTCGAGCACGGTGCGGCCGCCCTCGGCGACGGCGCCCAGCCCGAGCTCCGGCTGCCACGGCACGCCGATCTTGCGCACGACGAGCACGTCGAGCGGTGCGTCGAGCGCCTCCGCCACGACGTCGCCGACGGGCACGCCGCCCCGCGGCAGCGCGACGACGAGCGCGTCCGGCAGGTCGAGCGCGCCGAGCGCCGCGGCGAGCCGCCGGCCGGCGTCGAGTCGGTCGCGGAACCTCATCGGGCCGCGCAGCCCCACGCCGGCCCGGCGTCGGTGTCCTTGCCTGGCATCGTCGCGCCTCCTCGCGTCGTCGGTCCCCAGTGTCGCTCCGGTGCGCCCCGCGGGCGATACGCCGGAGGCGGTAGCGCCGTCCGCGCACAGCGCGCCGCGAGCGGTCGGAGCGCGGGGGCGCGCCCGGGGCCGCGTGGAGTCGGGCCCGCTCCCGGATTCGCCCCGCCCCCGATCATGGGGCACTCTTGAGGGACCCGTCCCGCCCTCCGCCCGTCCCCCGTCATGCACCGGATCCGTCCCCTCGTCCGCGCGTTGCTACTCGCGTGCGCGTGCGCGGCGGCCGGGACCGCCGCGGCGCAGGCGCCGACCCGCGTGTTCCTCGTCGCGGGGCAGTCGAACGCCGAGGGCGAGGAGACGTCCGCCGCCGAGGTGGACGCGCTCCCGGGCCGGGCCGGCGCGGCGGACCCGCAGCCGGACGTCCTCTATTGGTACGAGACCGGCGACGGCTCGCACACGTCGGGCGGCTGGATCCCGCTGCAGCCCGAGCCCGACCGGCAGGTCTTCGGCCCCGAGCTCACCTTCGCGCGCCGCGTGAAGGGCGTGCTGCCCGGGCCGATCGCGATCATCAAGTCGACGCGCGGCGGCTCGAGCCTCGCCGAGGACTGGGCGCCGGGCGCCACGGACGGCTTCGGCCTCCACGCCCGCACGCTCGCGCTCCTGCAGTCCGCGCTCGGCGACCTCACGGCGCAGGGTGTCGACTGGCGGTTCGGCGGCGTGCTCTGGCAGCAGGGCGAGAGCGACATGCTCGTCGACGCGCACCTCGCCGCGTACGACGCGAACCTCGCCGCGTTCATCGCGCGTCTGCGCGCGGACCTCGGCGAGCCGTCGCTGCCGTGGTTCCTCGGCACGACGAGCGACAAGTCCGTGTGGGGCGTCAACCGTCGCGAGGCGATGCGCGACCTGCGCGCCGCGCAGCTCGCCGTGGCCGCCGCCGACCCGGACGTGCACGTCGTGCCGACGAGCCACCTCGCCTTCCTCGTGAACGACGCGCCGGCCGCGCCCGGCATCCACTTCGGCACGGAGGGGCAGCTCCAGCTCGGCGAGGCCTACGCCGACGCCTACCTCGCGTCGCTGGGCGTCGACGTCGCGCACGTGTCGAAGCCGTTCGCCGCCGGCTTCCCCGCGGCGCCCGGCGCGACGGTGCGCGTCTTCGTGCTCGCGGGGCAGCGCAGCATGGAGGGCGAGGGCGCGCACGCGAAGCAGATCAACGCGCACCCGGAGTGGAAGGCGCTCCGCGCGCCGCAGCACGACGTCGCGTTCCGCTACCGGCTCGGCGACACGCACGTCTCGACGGACTGGGCGCCGCTCGGTCCCGCCGACCACCTCGGGAACTTCGGGCCGGAGCTGAGCTTCGGGCGGACGCTCGCCGACGGCTCGGCCGACCCGGTCGCGATCGTCAAGGTGACGCACAGCGGCGCCGTGCTCGAGGACTGGATGCCGACGCCGGACGACGCGAGCCTGCCGCAGTACGACGCCGCGGTCGCGTTCGTGCGGGACGCGCTCGACGACCTCGTCGCCCGCGGGCTGGAGCCGCGCCTCGAGGCCGTCGTCTGGCTGCCCGGCGAGCACGATGCCTGGCACGACCCGTTCCACCCCGGCTACGCGACGGAGCTCGCGACGCTCGCCGACGCGTTGCGCGCGGACCTCGGCGCGCCGGACCTGCGCTGGATCGTCGCGGAGCTCGGCGACCGCCTCGTGTGGAAGAAGGCCGACCTCGACGCGATCGACGCGGCCTGCCAGGCGTTCGCGGACGACGACCCGCGCGCGTGGTTCGTCGACACGGACGCGCTGCCGTACCCCGCGGGGTCGCCGACGCTCGGCACGAAGGGCGCGCTCGAGTTCGGGCGGCACCTCGCGGAGTTCGTGCGGGGGCTCGGCTGGACGGACCTCGGCGGCGGGACGACCGGCGCGCACGGACCGGTGACGCTCGCGGGCGCCGGGCCGCTCGTCGCCGGCACGACGACGACGCTCGCGCTCGGCAACGCGCCGCCCGCCGCGCCGCTCGTCGCGTGGATCGCCGTCGCGCCGACGCCCTTCGCCGCGCTGGGCGGCACGGTGCACGCGTGGCCGGCCGTGAACCAGCTCGCGTTCGTCGCGGACGGCGACGGCGCGTTCACCGCCGCGACGCCCTGGCCGACCGGCGTGCCGTCGGGCACCTCGCTCACCGTGCAGTGCGCGGTGGCCGACGCGAGCGTGCCGGGCGGCATCACGCTCTCGAACGGCGTGCGCGCGGACGTGCCGTAGGCGGCCGGCCGTCCCGGCTACGCCCTTCGCCCCGCGGCCCTACGGAATGCGTGCCATCGCACCGGAGCGGGCTCCCTGGGAGCCTGTCATCGAGGACGATGACGACCACACAGGGTACGGCCGGACCGGGACCCGTCGCGGTGGAGCCGCGGGAGCTCCGCCGGTCCGCCGCCGAGATCGTGGATCCCGCCGCCGCGCGCGTGATCGCGCTCGCGGGCGGCTACGGTTCGGGCAAGACCGAGGTCGCGGTGAACCTCGCGCTGCTCCTCGCGCGCGCCGGGCGGCGCGTGCAGATCGCCGACCTCGACCTGGTCAACCCGTACTTCCGGTGTCGCGAGGCGCGCGCGCTCATGGAGGCGCACGGCGTGCGCGTCGTGTCGCCCGGCGGGAGCAAGCACTGGGCCGACCTCCCGATCGTCCTGCCCGAGATCGCGGGCATGCTCGACCCGCCGGAGGGCACGGTCACGCTCTTCGACGTGGGCGGCGACGACGTGGGGGCGCGGGTGCTCGCCTCGCTGCAGCCGCTGCTCGACCGGTACGAGCTGTGGCTCGTGCTCAACGCGCGGCGGCCGGCCGACGCGACGGTCGCGGCGTGCCGTGAGCTGCGCGCCGCGATCGAGGGTTCGTCGCGGCTCACCGCCACCGGCGTCGTCGCGAACGCGCACCTCGCGGACGAGACGACGCCCGACGTGATCGTCGACGGCTGGCGGCACGCGCGGCGCGCGGCCGACGACATGGACCTGCCACTGCGCTTCGTCGCGGTCATGGACGCGCTGGCCGGGAGCCCCGAGCTCGACGTCCTCGACGCGCCGCTGCTGCGCATGGACCGACACATGCTGCCGCCCTGGCGGCGGCCCGCCACGGGAGACCGTCATGGGTAGCGTTGCCATCGACGATGTCCGCTGCAAGGGCTGCGGACGCTGCATCGTGGAGTGCCCGAGGGACCTCATCGGGTACTCGAACGAGCTCAACGAGCGCGGGTACCAGTACGTGGTCTTCAAGGGCGAGCCCGAGGACTGCTCCGGCTGCGCGTTGTGCGCGATCGCCTGCCCGGACGAGGGCATCGAGGTCTGGCGCCGGCCGGACGCGCAGACGTTCGTCACGACGACGGGCCTCACGGAGCGCATGACGCACTACTGCCCGGGCTGCACGCACGGCGTCGTGCACCGCATCACCGCGGAGGTGCTCGAGGAGCTGGGGCTGCTCGGCCGCGCGGTGGGCATCGCGCCGGTGGGCTGCTCGGTGCTCGCCTACGAGTACTTCGCCTTCGACATGTTCGAGGCGGCGCACGGCCGCGCGCCGGCCGTCGCGACGGGCGCCAAGCGCGCGCGGCCCGAGTGCATCGTCTTCGCGTACCAGGGCGACGGCGACCTCGCGTCGATCGGCGGCAACGAGATCCTGCACGCCGCGAACCGCGGCGAGAAGATCACGGTGATCTTCATCAACAACGCGGTCTACGGCATGACCGGCGGCCAGATGGCGCCGACGACGCTGCCGGGCCAGGTCACGACGACCTCGCCGTTCGGCCGCGACGTCGCGGACACGGGCCGGCCGCTGCGGGTGTCCGAGCTGCTCGCCTCGCTGGGCACGCCGGCGTTCATCGCGCGCGGCGCCGCCCACGACAGCAAGAGCGCAATCAAGCTCAAGCAGTACATCAAGCGCGCGTTCGAGTACCAGCGCGACGGCACCTGCTTCTCGTTCGTCGAGGTGCTCAGCACGTGCCCGACGAACTGGGGGCTGTCGCCGAACGAGGCGACGCGCTGGGTGGAGGAGTCGATGAAGCCCTGCTACCCGGTCGGCGTGCTCAAGGAGCCGCCGTCGGAGGGAGGTGAGACGTGAGCTCGACCGAGGTGCTCATGGCCGGCTTCGGCGGCCAGGGGATGCTGCTCGCCGGCAAGCTGCTGGCGCAGGCCGCCATGGCGGAGGGGCGCGAGGTGAGCTGGCTGCCGTCGTACGGCCCCGAGATGCGCGGCGGCACGGCCAACGTCATCGTGTGCCTGGGCGACGAGCCCATCGGGTCGCCGCTCATCCGGCACCCGCGCTCGCTGATCGTCATGAACCGTCCGTCGCTCGAGAAGTTCGGGCCGAAGGTGCGGCCCGGCGGCGTGATCGTCGTGAACCGCACGATGATCGACGTCGACGTGGGGCGCGACGACTGCACGGTGATCGACGTCGACTCGCGGGCCGTCGCGCGGGAGGCCGGGAACGAGCGCGCGGCGAACCTCGCGATGCTCGGCGCGTGGGTGGGGGCCACGGAGGCCGTCCCGCCCGAGGCGATCGAGGCCGCGATCGACGCCGAGTTCACCGGCGACAAGGCGAAGCACGCGGCGACGAACCGGGCGACCTTCCGCGCGGGGCTCGCCCTGGGCCGCACGGTGGAGGTCACGCCATGACGACGACGACGGCACCGACGACGAGCGAAGCGAGCACGGGCGCGCCGCCCAAGCTGCTCATGAAAGGCAACGAGGCGCTGGCCGAGGCCGCGATCCGGGCCGGCTGCCTGCACTTCTTCGGCTACCCGATCACGCCCCAGACGGAGGTGCCCGAGTACCTCGTCAAGCGGCTGCCCGAGGTGGGCGGCGTGTTCGTGCAGGCGGAGAGCGAGGTCGCCGCGGTGAACATGGTGTTCGGCGCGGCGGGCGTGGGCGTGAAGTGCCTCACGTCGAGCAGCAGCCCGGGCATCAGCCTCATGGCCGAGGGCATGAGCTACATCGCGGCCTGCGAGTTGCCGTGCGTGTTCATCAACATCATGCGCGCGGGGCCGGGGCTGGGCGGCATCCTCCCGGCGCAGAGCGACTACCACCAGGCGACGCGCGGCCACGGGCACGGCGACTACCAGGTGCTCGTGCTCGCGCCGTCGTCGGTGCAGGAGGCGGCGGACCTCATGCTGCTCGCGTTCGAGCTCGCGGAGAAGTACAGGAACCCCGTCATGGTCTGCGCCGACGGCATGATCGGGCAGATGATGGAGCCGGTCGTCTTCCACGCCGAGGGCGCGGGGCCGCCCATGGCCGACAACGACTGGGCGCTCACGGGCTGCGAGGGGCGCGAGCGGCGCATCGTGAACTCGCTCTATCTGGCGCCCGAGGAGCTCCACGCGCACAACCTCGCGCTCAAGGAGAAGTACGACCGCGCCGCGCGCGACGAGCCGCGCTGGGAGCTCTACGGCGCGACCGAGGGATACGACCTGCTCGTCGTGTCCTTCGGCACGATGGCGCGCATCGTCAAGTCGGCCATCGACGAGCTCACCGACGAGGGGCTGCGCGTCGCGCTCTTCCGGCCGATCACGCTCAATCCGTTCCCGTACGCGGCCTGCCGCGACGCGATGGACGCGCTGCCGCGTGACGGCAAGGTGCTCGACGTCGAGATGAGCATGGGGCAGCTGATCACCGACGTGAAGCTGGCTGCCGCGGGCTCGCGCGAGATCGCGTTCATGGGCACCGCGGGAGGCGTCGTCCCGACGCCGGACGAGGTGGCGGCGCGGATCCGGGAGGAGCTGGGCGCGGGCTGAGTGCGGAGTGGACGGCGGGCGGCACCGCGCGCGCACGGCCGGCACTCGCGTCGACGCGGCGGTTCCGTCCGGACGGCCCTGCCTGCATGCTGGTCGGGCCCCCGGAGGTCTCCGCGTGCTCGAGGTCTACGTCGACGCCGACAGCTGTCCCGTGAAGGACGAGGTGTACCGGGTCGCGTACCGGTACGCGCTCACGGTGCACGTCGTCGCGAACCAGTCCGTCCGCGTCCCGGACGACGACCGCTTCCGGCTCGTGCTCGTCGGCGACCGCTTCGACGAGGCGGACGACTGGATCGCGGAGCGCGTGGGCGAGCAGGACATCGTCATCACCGCCGACATCCTCCTCGCGGCGCGTTGCCTCGAACGGGGCGCGCGGGTGCTGGGCCCCCGCGGTCGCGTCTATCGGGACGAGTCCATCGGCGAGGCGCTCGCGGAGCGCGAGGCGCAGGCCTTCGCGCGGGAGATGGGCCTGGCCTCCGGCGGGCCGCCGCCCATGCGGGACCGCGATCGCTCGACGTTCCTCCAGCGTCTCGACGCCATGGTGCAGGAGATCCGGCGCGGGCGTTCGCGGCCGGACGGCTGACGGACCGGGGTCGAGCTGGTGGCGGGGGCCGTCGCCCTACGGCAGCCCGAAGACCTGCGTCGTCGCCACCTCCGAGAAGCCGGTGACGTGCGTGCCGTCGGAGGTCACGACCTGGGCGTGGATGTCCAGGCCCGCGGCCGCGGCCGGCACCTCGGGGACGGTGATCGTGCCGAGGCCCTTCGCGTCGAGCGGCGCGACGACCCAGCGCTGCACGTCCGCGAGCTGCTCGTGGGCTCCGATCTGCACCGTGTCGGAGCTCGTCGAGAGGAGCAGCGCCGCGAGGTCGCCGAGCGGTCCGGCCCAGCGGTAGGTGAGCGGGAAGCCCGGGAGCGTGACGCTGTTCGTGAGCAGGACCGGCGGGTCCTGGCCCACCATGGTCACGGTGAACGGGCGCGTCGGACCGCCGGGCGCGACGATCCGCACCTCCATGGGGCCGAGGCCGTCCTTCACCGGCGGGTAGAACGCGAGCTGGCCGTCGCCGAAGACGTTCACGTAGAACGGATCGATCGGTTCGCCGTCCACCTCGACGACCTCCGTCTTGGTGAAGCCGCGGCCCTCGACGGTGACCCACTCCGTGAGCAGGTTGTGCACGACGTGCGGTGAGGTCGTGTAGACCTCGGGCGCCGACGGGGGCTGCGCGAAGTCCAGGCAGCTCACGCCGAACTTGTGGATGGCCATGCGCGCCAGCGACGCGTCGTCGAACGTCGGCGGCCCGCTGTAGCCGATGCTCATGATGCCGCAGCCCTGACTGCAGTGGTCGGCGCCCATCGTGTGGCCGAGCTCGTGCGCGGAGAGGCGCATCCGGAGCTCCGGGGTCACGTTCGGGAAGATCTCCACGAGGCTGCCGGGGCGGGCGGCGCTGCACGTGCCGGCCAGGTTGGCGACGCCGCCGATGGCCGCGAACTTGCGTCCCGTGAAGAGCTGCGCGACGTCCACGTCGACGCCCGACGGCGCGTTGCTCCAGATGTCGTCGACGGTGTCGAGCACGTCGGTGTAGGGACCCGTCGCATACGGCCCGGGCGCGTCGATGCGGACGACGAGCGTGTCGATGAGGTACGTCAGCCCGAGCTGCTGCTCGAAGACGAGGCTCGTGTCGTGGATCACGGACTCCGCGTAGGCCGCGGCGTCGTCCACCGAGCCCAGGCGCTGGACGGCGTCGACGTCGACGTCGACGCCGAGGTCGACCTCGAGCATGGGGTAGGCGGAGACGTAGGTGAGCGGGAGCGCCGGGCCCGAGCCGTCGCCGTCCGGCGTGGGCGTCGGCGCGGCGTCCGTGCCGCACTGTGCGGGCAGCGCCGACGTCAAGGACGGCTGCACGAGGTGCGTGCGTCCGGTCGCGTCGCCTGCCGGGGCCGCGGGGATCGTCGCACCGGGCGCCGCGCCGCTCGCGGCGGTCGCGTCCGACGCCGCGGGTATCACGGTCCAGACCGGCTCGCCGGGCGACAGGCGGACGAGGGCCGTGAGCCGGCCGTCACGCAGCTCGCCCGAGACGACGCTGCCGGTCGCGCCGAGCACCTCGCCGCGTACGGTGAGCGGCGGGGCCGGCTGCACCGGCACCCACGCGCCGTCGGCACCGACGACGAACATCCGGAAGTCGTCCGCGCGGACGTCGTGCGGTCGCAGGAGCACCGCGACGGGCTCGCCGCCGAGCGAGAGGTCCACGAGGAGCTCGTCGTCGAGGCGGTCGGGGAGCGCGAGCGTCTGCAGCGAGGTGAGCCCGTCGGAAGGAGCCGCGAGCGAGGGCGAGGCAGGCGTCGGTGCCGTCGGCGCGGGCGTCGCGTCCGCCGCGGGCGCCAGGAGCGCCGCCGTCAGGAGGAGCGTCGACGTCGCGCTCGCGCGCCGGGTCGGGACGGACCCGTTCCAGGGACTGTGCTGCATGCTCTCGACCTCCTCGCTCGGTGAGTCGCCCGACCACCGCGGTGATCCGCGGTGAGCTCTCGACGCGTCGCGCCCGGAATCGCGGCGCCCGGCGCGTCGGCGGCCATGGACGGCGAGCGGCAGGCGATCTGACGGCGAGGCCGAGTGCGCCGCCGGGTGGAGCTCGCTGTCGAGGCGGCCCCGCCGTCGTCCGGGGGACACTCGCGCTCCGCCCGCCGGCGGGGATCGCTTGACGGCCATGCTCGATTTGTTGTAATTGAGACGCAGTTGCAAAAACGGGGTCCTCGGCCTCACCGAGCGCACCGCTCCTCCCGGTCACGCCCGCGCCGGCCCGCTTCGCGGCCGGCCATCCCGCGAGCGGACACGGCGATGACGGACGAGCGCTCGAGCCGATCCCCAAGCCGTGTCCTCAACACCCCCGGGTGCCCCACGATGCTCCGCCTTCTCCTCGCCGTCCTCGCGACCGCCGTCCTGCCGGTCGCGGCCCACGCGCACTTCGTCTTCGTCGTCCCCGAACCCGGCGGCGGTGTGGCCTACGTCTTCCTGAGCGAGGACCTCGATCCGGACGACGAGGTCGGGCCCGGCATGCTGAGCGGGCTCGAGCTCCAGGTGCGCGACCGGGCCGGCGTCGACGCGCCGCTGGACAAGACGATGGAGGAGCACGCCTTCCGTGTCGACTACGACGCGGAGTCGGCGCGGCTGATCCACGGCGCTCTCCAGCTCGGCCTGCACCAGCCGGGCGACGCACCCGCGAACCTCATCAGCTACCACCCCAAGGCGATCCTCGGCGATGCGTTCGACCCGGCGCTGCGCCTGGGTGACGAGCACCCCGTCGAGCTCGTGCCCGTGGGGCGCGTCGGCGAGCTGCGCTTCCGCCTCCTCTCGTACGGCCGGCCCGTCGAGGGCGCCGAGGTCACCGTGTTGCTGCCGGACGGCGGCGGACGCGAGGTCGTCACCGACGCCGAGGGGCTCACGGAGAGCTTCCCGCAGACCGGTCGCTTCGGCGCGTGGTCGAGGGCCACGGTGGGCGGGCCGGGGACCCACGAGGGCGTGGACTACGCCGAGGCGCGCGCCTACGCGACGCTCGTCGCGCAGGTCGGCGAGGACCGCCGACCGACCGCACGCGTCGCGGCGCCGACGGCGCGCGCGTTCCCGCGGCTGCCCCAGCCGACGTCGAGCTTCGGCGCGGTGGGGAGCGACGGCTGGCTCTACGTCTACGGCGGCCACATCGCAAACACCCACGACTACGACACCGAGGCGGTGAGCGGCCGCTTCTCGCGGCTGCGGATCGACGGCCCGCCCGTCTGGGAGTCGCTGCCGCCCGGGCCGCGCCTGCAGGGCATGAACCTCGCGGCTCACGACGGCAAGGTCTACCGCGTCGGTGGCATGCAGCCGCGCAATCCGCGCGGGACCAAGGCCGACAACCACTCGGTGGCGGACTGCGCGCGCTTCGACCCCGCGAGCATGCAGTGGGAGTGGCTGCCGCCGCTGCCCGAGGGCCGCTCGTCCCACGACGTCGTCGTGCTGGACGACACGCTCTACGTCGTCGGCGGCTGGAACATGCTCGGTCGGGAGCGCGGCAACGAGTGGCCCGAGGACATGCTGTCGCTCGACCTCACCGACCCGCGGGCGGCGTGGAAGCGCATCCCCCAGCCCTTCGCGCGGCGGGCGCTCATCGTCGCGGCGCACGAGGGGCGCCTCCACGTCATGGGCGGCATGGACGACGAGGACGAGGTGTCGCGCCGCGTCGACATCTTCGATCCCGCGACGCAGGAGTGGTCGCGCGGGCCCGAGCTGCTCGGCGATCACGTCGTCGCGGGATTCGCGTCGGCCGCCTGCGTGCTCGACGGCCGGCTCTACGCGAGCGTGGCCGGCGGCGAGGTCCAGCGCCTCACGGACGACGGGAGCGCGTGGGAACTCGTGGGCAGCCACACGCCGCGCATCGTGCACCGCCTCGTCCCGTGGCAGGGCCGCATCCTCGTGACGGGCGGCGCGGACGGCGGCGCGAACTCCGACCTCGTCGAGGTCCTGGCGCCGGGCGACATGCACGTCGGCGGGCGCTCCGAGGGCCGGTCGACGGGTCGCCCGACGGGGGCGCACCGGCCGTCCGACGGAGGGGTGCGCCGCGTGGCGGACGTCCGCGTCCCCGACATCGTCGCCGACGTCGCGTCGGAGCGCGTCGCGGCGGCGGACGGCCGGCAGGTCTTCTGCCCGGTCATGACGAACACCGAGGTCCTCGGCGACGACGAGGCCATCGCCGTGGAGTACCAGGGTCGCGAGGTCCTGCTGTGCTGCAGCAAGTGCGCCCGCAAGTGGGAGGCGGACCGCGAGGCCTACCTCTCGGCGGCGGTCCTGCCGCAGCTCGCCGACCTGGAGCTCCCGGAGCGCACGCTCGAGCAGGTCTACTGCCCCGTCTACCCCACGCGCGTCGTGTCCGAGAACGACCCCTTCGTGATGTACCGCGGCCGGAAGATCTACCTGTTCAACAAGACCGCCGTGCGCCGCTTCGAGGAGGATCCCGAGCGCTACGTCGACCTGACGATCCTGCCGCAGCTCGCCGAGTAGCGGGCGGGGCAGGCGGTCCGGGTCGTCGTCCGGCTGCGGCGCCCGGAGCGCACGGACGCCGCCCCCGACCACGCGTCGGCGCCACGCTCCCGGGGATCGGCACCCGGAACCCCCGGAAGAAGAGGGGGTGAGGCGCCCGAGAAGGGGTATTTTGGGGCCTGGAATACCCCCTCTGGCGGCTCGCCATGCACTCACTCGATCCGGCGTTCCTCGGGGCGCTGACCTTCCGGCCGGACCAGGTCGCGACGCTGCGGCGGCTCGGGGAGTTCCGGGGCCGGCAGGCGCTCCACACCCGCCAGCGGCCGGAGGTCCTCGAGGTGCTGAGGCAGGTCGCGTCGGTCGAGTCCGTGGAGTCGTCCAACCGGCTCGAGGGCATCACCGCGACGCACGCGCGCATCGAGGGCCTCGTGCGGCACGACGCGACGCCGCGCGATCGCTCGGAGCAGGAGATCGCCGGCTACCGTGACGCGCTGCAGCTCCTGCACGAGGCGGCCGGGGAGATGCCGTTCACGCCCAACGTCGTCCTGCAGCTCCACGGGATGCTCTCCCGCTATCAGCCGGCGGAGGGCGGGCTCTGGAAGTCCGCCGACAACGAGATCGTCGACAAGGACACCCGCGGCCGCACGGTGCGCGTGCGCTTCAAACCGGTGTCCGCCGTGGCGACCCCGCAGGCGATGACGGACCTCACGCGCGCCTATCACGCGGCGCTGACCGCCGGCCGTCACGACCCGTTGGTGCTCGTGCCGCTGGCCGTCCTCGACCTGCTGTGCGTCCACCCGTTCACCGACGGCAACGGGCGCACGGCGCGCCTCGTCACGCTCCAGCTGCTGTACCGGTCGGGCTACGAGGTCGCGCGTTACATCAGTCTGGAACGACTCTTCGAGGAGGTGAAGGATCGCTACTACGCGACGCTCGAGGCGAGCTCGCAGGGCTGGCACGGGGGCCGCCACGATCCGCACCCGTGGCTCGACCTCTTCTGGGGCGTGCTCATCGCGGCCTACAAGGAGTTCGAGGAGCGCGTCGGCGCCGTGGACGGCGGACGCGGGCGCAAGTCGGCGCAGGTGCGCGCGGCGATCGATCGGCGACGGTTGCCGTTCCGCACCGCGGATCTCGAGCGGGACTGCCCCGGCGTCGGGCGCGACACGATCCGCAAGGTGCTGCGGAGCCTCCGCGACGAGGGCGTGCTCGTGTCCGAGGGGCGGGGCCCCGCCGCGCGCTGGCGACGGGTGGACGAGGTCGGTTGAGTCCGCGGGCCTGCGGTCGGGCCCGAGCACGGCGACGCCGTGGGGCGACCGCGCCGGGTGCGTAGCCACGCGACGACGGCGGCCTCGATCTCGGCGTCGGTCGCCGTGGGCCGCTCCCGGCGGAGCCGCCGCAGATGGGACTCTCTGTCTGGTGGTGCTCCGATCTCGCGACGTTCAGTCCCGTCGCTCCCGTCGCTCCCGTGCGGCCGTCGGCGGTGTCCGTCCGCGCGGAGTGGCTCCCTGGTCGCCCGCCGATGAGACTCGGTGCGGGCCGGGCCGTCCGCGTGGGCTGGTCCACAACTGCGACGCATCCACAGAGCCGTCCCAACCTCGAACGATCCGAGTCCCGAGTCGGCGGCTTCCGTGGTATCTTCGGCCCGGGCGCTCGGGAATCCCGCACCGTGGGAGTGTCGGGGCTGATGTTGGAATGGGGGTTGGCATGAATTGGTTCAAGAGTGCGAGCGGCGTTATCGCGGCGGCCGCATTCATGGTGCTGTCAGGCGCTCCTGACCTCCCGGCTCAGGTCGAGCCCCGGCTGTCGTTGCAAGGTGATCCCCACTTCCAGGGTGACATGACGCTCACCCTCGAGGAGCCGCAGTCAGCGGGTGAGTTCGCGTGGGTTGCACTCGGCGCCAACCCCGCTCCGATCCTCGCGTTGCAGCCGACGGCCATCGGGCCGTGGGCCATCGGCAACCTCTTGCAGGTCCTTCCAGCGGGCCCCCTCCCACCCGATGGCCGACTCGACGTCTCGTTCAACGTCGGCCCCGTCAATCCGGCGGCGTTGGGTCTGCAGCTCATCGCGCACGGCTATGTCAGCGATCGCTTGAGCAATCCCGCCACGGTTCCGCTGGTCGAGGCGTACTTCGCGTTCGACGACGCTCTCACCCTGCTCTCACCCGACCCGCAACAGGCCTCGCTCTTTGCCGACAGGGTCGCGGTGTCGGACCTCGACGGCGACGGTCATGCCGACATCATCGCCGGGTCATGGTTCGAGAACGTGGGAGGTGTGCCGGACGCCGGACGCGTGTACATGTTCCAGGGCCCCGACTTCACATCGGCAGTGCCGATCTCCACTCCGCTTCCTGTCGAGTCGGGGCTCTTCGGACAGGCGTTCGGCATCGCCGACGTCACCGGTGACGGTCGGGATGACCTGGTGCTGGCGCAGGGTCCCGGTCCCTTTCCGGTGCCAGCAGGTTCATTCGCACACGTCTTCGTCTTCGCGGGAGGCACTGCAGGCTTCGTGGCTACACCCGCGGTCGTCGTCCAGAGCGCAGGCAGCGGACCCGAGTACGAGGGCTTCGGGCGGTTCATGACCGCGGGCGACTTCGACGACGACGGTTTCGCTGACGTGGCCGTGTCGGTGGTCCTCGCTGCCACGGGCGGGCTGCCGGCCTCCGGTCGAATCGACGTGCACTGGGGCCCCGACCTCGGAACGGTCACGACCCTCACTGCGCCGACCCCCGACGCGAGCGCCTACTTCGCGACGTGCCTGCTCGCCGAAGACGTGACGGGAGACGGGGTGGAGGACCTCGTGCTCGGTGTGCCGCACGAGACGGTCGGGGGGACCTATGGAATCGGTCGGGTCTACGTCTTCCCGGGACCCGGCCTCGATTCGCCGCAGATCCTCGAGAGTCCGCTCCCGGACGGGACGAACAGCCGGTTCGGCAACGCGCTCGCCGCCGCGGATCTCGACGGGGACGGAGGAGTCGACCTCGTCGCGACCGACATGCGCGACCACACCTTCATCTTCTGGTCTCCCGGCTTCGGGCAGAGTACGGCCATCCATCGCCCGCCATCGGTCCTCGCGGAGGGCGAGGACAGCGTGTCGTATGGCTACTCCGTCGATGTCGGCGACGTGAACGGCGACGGCTGGGTCGACATCGCCGTCGGGGATCCGTTCAGCGGCCCTACCGGCTCTGCCTGCACCGGGACTTCCGGCGGAGCGGTCTTCGTCGCGATGGGACCCTACTTCGCGACGCACCACGTCCTGTTCGAGCTGACGCCGAACTGCATGGATGAATTCGGCTGGGACGTGGCGGTCGCGGATCTCGACGGCGACGGGATCGCGGAACTCGTCGTCGGCGACGACACGTCGGATGCGGGGGGTGTCCCGAATTCAGGTGAGATAACGGTCTTCTCAAGACCTTGAGTGACAGCCCGTGCAGCGGGGATGGGGGGAGTGATGTTGAAATCCGTTCTAGCGGTATCAGTCGTCCTTGTCTTGGGTCTCTCTGCGGGAGCTCAGACGACCTACTACGTCGATGCTCTCACGGGCAACGACTCGTTCCCGGGAACGAGCCCGTCGTTCCCGTTCCTGACGATCAGCCATGCGGCGGTCGTGGCTTCGGCGAACGACGGCGGCACGATCCGCATCAATCCGGGCGACTACGACCTCGCCCACGAGTCTTCGGGCCTCGGGACGGGATTCCCGATCGTCGTCGATTCCGAGCCGCTGACGTTCGAGGCCGGGGGGGCGGCGAATCCACGGATCGGTGGCGACATCGCCTCATCGGCCGTGGAGGCGTTGTTCGAGGTGCGATCGACGGGCAGCGGCCGCCTCGATGCGACGTTCCGGAACCTCGACTTCGCGGGTGAGGACACTCCATCGACCGATGCTCCCGGAGCATTGTTGGTCGAGACGCGAGACGGCGCCATCAGCACGGTCACGGTCGACAACTGCACCATCGAGCGCTCGGAGATGAATGCGAGTGGAACCGGCGGTCACCCTTCGATCCGCGGGATCGGCGGACCCGTGCCCGTCGGGACGGCCGACTTCAACCCACCGAGCCTGAAGCTGATCGTCATCGGTTGCACGATCGAGCCGAACGAGCCGGGCGGTGTCGTCGTCGACATCGGGACCGACTGTATCGGCGGCGCCGCCCGCGCGGCGATCGACCTGAGAGTCCAGGACAGTTCCTTCACTCTTCAGAACGGCGATGGCGCGTTGTCGGCGATCGACCTCCTGCTGGACGCATACGATCCCGTGACCTCATCCGGGTTGCACGCCGATGCCATCTGCAGCATCACCTACAACACGATCGACTCCAGTGCTGCGAGCGGACCATCGGCGGGATTCGCGACCGGGCTTCGGTTGGGCGGGGATGCGCGGCACGGTGGCGATGTCACGATGAGTCACACGAACACGCTCGTGCGATACAACTCGATCCACGGTTGCAACGACGCGGGGATCCTCTTCTTCGCCGACCAGGACGAGCACTCGACGGCGAACATCCAGTCGTGGCGGACCGACAACAACCTCGTGTCGGAAAACCTGGGCCCCGGAATCGTCGTCGATGGTGGTGATCTTCTCGAGCTGCCGCCGTACATCCGTCTGGCGCTGCGCGGAAACGCGATCGTCGACAATGCCTCGAGCGGTGTTCTCGCCAAGAACATCGACGCGAGCCAGCAGGGGAACCTCGACGTCCTCAACTGCACCATCGCATCCAATGCGGGGTACGGGATCGAGGTGGACAGTGGGTCCTGGGCTTCGTACGTGGGATACGTGAACAACAACATCGTCTGGGGCAACTCCATCGGTGGCGCTTCCGGCTGGAACCCCTGCTCGGGACCGTACGGTACGGATGGCTTCGTGAACAACGACTGGCAAGACGTGCTCGCCTGCGTCAGCACGGGGTGCACTCCGAATGCCGCGACCTCGTTCAACGTCTCCATCGACCCTCTCTTCTTCGACCCGGCATCAGGCAACTACCTCTTGACGAGCGGCTCCTGCTGTATCGATCGAGGTGAGAACAGTGTTGCGGGGCCGGACACGGCCCATTTCGAGCGGGACATCCAAGGCGACCGCCGACGCGTCGATGGGGACGGAGATCCGGAGGAGACGATCGTCGCGGACATGGGAGCCGACGAGTTCATTCCCTGAGCGTCTGGCAGTCCTCGACCCGGCCCCCGACTGCGCCGTCACCCTCGCTCCCGCCGCGCTGAGTGGTTCCCCGGTCATCCGGTTGTGCGAACTGGCTCTCTGTTCGCGACCGGGTCCTCGCCGGGAACCAGTGGGGCGGTGTGGAGGAAGGCTCTCGGTTCGCGAAGAGTGGTGACCGATGTCCAGTCAGGACCGGTCGGCCAACCCGGCCAGGGAGCCCTCCGGATGCCGGGGAGAGCGCACCGTCGAGGTACACTGGCCGCATGGACCCTGCGGACACGCTCTCGCCCGTGGCGCGGCTCCGACTGGCACTCGACCTCTTCGAGAGCGGAGTCGCCCTCGTGCGGCAGCGGCTTCGCCGGGAGCGCCCCTCGGCGACCGAGGACGAGATCGAGGCCGCCGTCGTGGCGTGGCTGCGCACCCGGCCCGGCGCCGAGCACGGCGACGCCGTGGGGCGACCGCGGCGACCCGAAGAACTGACCCGGCGGCCGAGCACGGCGATGGACGACGGCTGACGACATGGAGACCCGCGAGCAGTTCCTCGACCGTCGGCTCCGTCAGATCCAGGAGGGAGCCACCGAGGCGATCCGCCGGGAGGTCGCCTGGCTGAGGAAGCACCGGTTCCCCGTGTGGGTCGTCGTCGACGGGCGGGTCGTGGACGTCTCGGAGCGCGAGGGTCCCGGCCGCGATCCCTGAGTGCGGTCGAGCGACGCCCGAAGCCGCCAGCCCGAGCTTGTTCAGCCAAGGTCGCCCCACCCTCGAGTTGCTGCACGAATCCGTCGAAAGACCCCAATCATTGGGGTATTTTGACCATCATGAGCACCTGGAGCCCGGCGGCGTTCTTCGACACCCATCCGGTGTTCACTCGCTCGGAGTTCGCGGCCGCCCATCCCGCGGCGGCGAACTCCGAGCAGGGCCGCTCGGGGCGCGCGGTGGAGAAGGCGCTCGCCTACCATGAGTCGACGGGCCGACTCGTGCGCGTGAAGCGGGGGCTCTACGCGGTCGTGGGGCGCGGCCGTTCGCCGGCCGGCTTCCGGGCCGACGCGTTCCTCGTCGCGTCACGTTTCGCGCCCGACGCCGTCCTCGCCTACCACACCGCGCTCCAGCTCCACGGGCTCGCCCAGTCCGCGCTCCGTCGGTTCACGGTCTGCACGCGGAACGACGTGCGGGAGGTGGCGTTCCAGGGGGTTGTCTACGCCGGCGTCCGACCGCCCCGAGCATCGGGCGACCGCGAAGGAACGGAGGTCCACGTCACGACCGTGAATCGACAGGGGCTCGACGTGCGCGTCACGGACCTCGAGCGCACGGTGGTGGACGTGCTCGACCGGCTCGAGGTCTCCGGCGGATGGGAGGAGGTCATGCGCTCCCTAGAGCACGTGCGCGTCCTCGACGCACCGGCCGCGGCCGCCTACGCGCTTCGCCTGGGACGGGCGGCGACGGCCGCCAAGCTCGGGCTCCTCCTCGACGCGCACCGCGACGAGCTTCTCGTGGAGGACGAGGTGCTCGCGGACCTGGCCGACGCCCTGCCGCGCGCCGTGCACCGCGTCGAGCGCCGACACGCCGGGCCGTTCCGGACGGTGCCGCGCTGGCGGCTCGCCGTCCCGGCGCCGCTCTTCGACCCGACGTGGGAGGAGCTCCGTTGAGGACGTCTGCAGAGCAGATCGTGGCCACGGCGGGCGAGCTGGACGTCGAGCCGCACATCCTCGAGAAGGTCGCGCGGCTCCTCGAACTCCTCGACGCGCTGGCCGGCGTCCCGCTGCTCCGCCGTCATGTCGCGCTCAAGGGCGGCACGGCCCTGAACCTCTTCCTGATGGACGTGCCGCAGCTGTCCGTCGACGTGGACCTGGATCTCGTCGGGGCGCCGACGCGCGACGACCTCGACGCGCTGCGGCCGCGCATCGAGCGCGCGCTGGAGGCGGCGTTCGCCAGCCAGGACCTGCGCGTCCGCCGGCGACCGGACGCGCACGCAGGCGGCAAGTGGAGCATGCGCTACGCGAGCGTGTTCGGGCAGGGCGGCGAGCTGGAGGTCGACCTCAACGTCATGCACCGCGTGCCGCTCTGGGATCCCGCGCCGCTGCCGGCGCGCCTCCCGGTGTTCAGCCGCCGGCCGACGGTCGTGAGGGACCGGCACGAACTCGTGGCGGGCAAGCTCGCCGCACTGCTCGACCGGGCTGCGGGACGGGACCTCTACGACGTGCACGCGCTCCTCACGGGACTCGACCTCGACCGCCGTCGCCTGAGGCTCGCGTTCGTCGTCGCGGCAGCGCTCTCCACGCGCGACTGGCGGCGACGCGTGCCGGACGACGTGCACGCCGACCCCCGGGAGCTGCGCGCACGGTTGTTGCCACTGCTCCGCCGGACCCACGTGCCCGGGGTGCGGGACGTCGACGCCTGGATCGACCGGCTCGTGGCGGAGACGCGGGAGGCGCTGACCGTCGTGCTCCCGTTGGAGGAGTCGGAGCAGGCGTTCCTCTCGGCGGTCCATGAGGAGGGAACGATCCGCCCGGAGGTGCTGACGGACGACGAGGAGCTGCGTGACCGGATCGGGCGCCATCCGGGGCTCCTGTGGCGGGCGCTCGACGTCCGGCGACGAGGCCCGGGCGCCGAGTGAACGGCACGCCGTCCAGCAGCGCGCGAGGCGGCTCTCACGGCTCTCGACGAGGCGCGAGCCGCGGGCGACGTGGAGAGAGTCCGAGAGCCGGAGTCGGGAGCCTGCGACCCCGCGGCACTCCACGACGCTTGTGACGCGCACGCCGAGGAGAGCCTCGCGGGATCGTCGAGGACACCGCGACGTGGTCGAGGCGGGCGCGATGCCTGGGCTCCGGTCGGCCCGCGCGATTCGCTAGGATCCCGCGCTCGGGCCGGCGGGCTCGGAACGGTGGCGGCGGACGTCCTGTCGCGCGCCGTCACCGCCCCGCGCACGGCGGATGCGAAACCCCCGTCCGTCGCCGGCCCCCGCGGGATCCCCGGTGGTGTAATCGGCAACACATCAGATTTTGGTTCTGAGATTCGAGGTTCGAGTCCTCGCCGGGGAACCACTCAGCGCGGCAGGAGCGAGCGGGCGTCGGGTCGCGCCGCCCGGCCCCATGCGAGACGGGAGCCTCAGGGTCGACCCGCCCGCCGTCCCGGCGTCGGTGCGTCGCGTCGCCCGCGCCCGGCTCACCTCACGGCAGCACGGCCGTCGCGAACACCGGGTTCGTGAGCTCCGAGCCCGGGTCGAGCACCTGCGCCACGATCGTGATGCCCGCGAGGCTCGTGTCGTTCGGGATGGCGAAGTTCACGGTAAAGCCGCCGGTGAACGTCTCCGGGATGAACTTCACGAGGAACGCGGCGGGGTTCATCCAGAGCTGACCCTCGAAGAGCGTCACCGGCGCGCGCGGCTGCGGCGAGATGACGAGCGGGTACGTGGGCGACAGCGCCGACGCGAAGAAGGTGAGGTTCCAGCTCCCGCCGACGACGAGCGGCGACGGCGCGGACAGGAAGGAGAAGGGCGTCGTCGTCACGCTGCCGACGTCGACGTCCTCGCCGTCGGGGAGCGCGCAGGCCGCGCCCGTGAGCGAGCAGGTGTAGAGCGAGCCGGCGCCGCCCATGACGAGCGAGCCCTGCCGGTAGAGCGTGTCGGCCACGATGCCCGTGCCGCCCTCGCCGCCGGACAGCTGGTCGCAGAGGTTCGGGATCGAGCACAGCAACGTGTCGCCGTACTGCTCGACCAGACCGGCGCCGCCCGTCACGGTCGAATTCACGAGATGGACATCGTTTCCGACGATTCCCGCGCCGGCCTTCGGCGAGAAGAGCCCGAACAGCCCCGAGAAGTCGTCGACGCCGGAGCCGCCCGTCACCGTCGACTCGTGCACGGCGAGCAGCCCGCCGACGTCGATGCCGTGACCGCCGTCGCCGATGCCCGTCGGGAACACCCACTCGGGCGCCGCGACGTCGCAGCGCTCGACGATCACGAGGTCGAAGCCGCCGCCCGCGATGCCGTCGTTCGGCGAGCCGAAGATGTTGCCGGCGATCTCGCCGTCGATGTCGAGCGTCGAGATGACGGCCGTGCCGGAGCCCGGGCCGGCGAGCAGGATCGCGGCGCCGAGCTGCGGGTCGCCGGGGTCGGGCGTGCGGATGAACGGTCGGTTCCCCGCGACGCCGGCGAGCGTGATCGCCTTGTCGACGGTCACCGGGCCGTGCGTGCCGCCGTCGATGACGATGACGTCGCCGGGCGACGCCGCGTCGATCGCGGCCTGCAGGTCGGCGAAGTCGGTGGGGACGAGGATCTGGCCGGCGGACAGGGGGGCGGCGGCGAGCGCGAGCAGGGCGAGGGCGCGCAGGGCGAGGCCGACGCGCGGGCACGGGGTGGACGTCATGGGGCTCCTTCTCCTGGGATGGGGGGCGGATCGCGCGGCGCGGACCCGCGTCGACCCGAGGTCGCAGAGTCGGAGCGGGACCGCGCGCGAACGGGCCTCCCGCGGCGCGCTGTCCCTCACGGCGACGGGCGCGGCCGGACCGCCGCGCGCCCGCACTGAATCCGCGTCGGGCCGCTCGTCGAACGGGCGGGCGCCCCGGCCGGTCGGGGAGCCGGGGCGCCGGGAACCCCCGACCCCGGCCGGACCGGGGGTCTCGGCCGAGCGGGTCGGGAGCCCGACATCCGCCGGAGCCCGTCATGCGTCCGCTGCTCACCGTCGTGCTGGCCCTGTCGGGGCTCGCGGCGTCGACCCCCGCGGCGACGCCCGTCTTCGCGCCGCGTCCCGCCGACGACCCGACCCTCCACGACCTCCTCGTCGAGCGCGGCGACTTCACCGTGCTGCTCGGGCTCTTCGAGCTCGCGGGCCTCGCCGACGAGCTCACCGGCGACGCGGAGCGCACGCTCTTCGCGCCGGACGACGACGCCTTCGGCCGCGCGTCGGCGAGCGACCTCGAGGACATCCGGGAGCCAGAGTGCCGCGACGACCTCCGCGCGCTGCTCCGCCACCACCTCGTCGACGGGCGGTGGACGCATCAGCGGTTCGCGACGCGCGTGCGCGTCGCCTCGCTCCACGGACAGGACCTCGCGCTCCGCATGACGGGCGACGACGCGTGGACCGTCGACGCCGGGACGCTGCTCGAGCGCGACGTCCCCGCGTCGAACGGCGTGCTCCACGTCGTCGACGAGGTCCTGCCGCCCGCCGGGCTGCGCGTCCTCGACGACGCCGCGCGCTTCGGCGGCGGCCGCCGGGAGTACGAGGTCGACACGACGCACTCCGCCGTGCTCTTCCGGGTGATGCACATGGAGGTCGGCGCGCAGTGGGGACTGTTCCGCGGGTTCGCGGGCAAGCTCGTCGTCGACGCGGACGACCCGACCGCGTGCTCGATCGTGTTCGCCGTCGACGTGTCGAGCATCGACACGGGCAACCGCGCGCGCGACGACTACCTGCAGACCGCCGACTTCTTCGACGCGGACGAGCACCCGGGGCTCACGTTCCGGAGCACGTCGGTGCGGCCGCTCGCGAAGGAGGAGCGCGCGCCGGGCGTCGAGCGCCTCGAGGTCACGGGCGAGCTCACGCTGCTCGGCACGACGCGCCCGCTGACGTTCATCGCCGAGAAGACCGGCGAGGGGCGCTTCGGCAAGGGCGTCTACAAGGTCGGCTACGAGACGACGTTCACGATCCGCCGCAGCGAGTTCGGCATGACCTACGGCATCCCGGGCGTCGCGGGCGACGAGGTCCGCGTCACCGTCGCGCTCGAGGGCAACCGCCCGCTCGGCGACGACGAGGGCTGACACTCAGCGCGACAGCCCGAACCCCGCGCGGTAGCGCTTCGTGAGCAGGGCCTCGGCCTCGGGCGCGTCGGGGATGCGCAGGCGCTCCGCGTCCCAGCGCAGCGTCTCCCCCGGCGTGCGCGCCGCGACGACGCCGAGCAGCAGCGCCTCCGTGAGCGGGCCGGCGTAGTCGAAGCCCGCGGTCGTCGCGCCGCCGCCGAGGCAGGCGTCGACCCAGGCGTGCCAGTGGTTCCCGTCCTCGACCTCGGGCGGGGTGAAGTCCTCGAACGCGTCGCGCGGGAAGAGCTGCAGCTCGTCGATGTGCGGCAGCAGCATGAGCCCGCGCTCGCCGACGAAGAGCGAGCCCTGCCCGGGCAGCGTGAAGTCCTCCGGCAGCTCGCCGCGCGGGTCGACGTCCGCGCCGTCCGGCGGCGCGTCGGTGCCGTCGGTCCACGTCCAGCGCAGCACGTCCGTCGTGTACGCCGTGCCGGGGAAGGTGGAGTCGACGCGCACGCGCTCCGGGTGGCCGAGCCCGGTGGGCTCGCGGCAGGTCGTCGTCACGTCGAGCGGCGCGCCGAGCGCGAGCGCGCCGTACGGCGTGTCGAGGATGTGCACGCCCATGTCGCCGAGCGTGCCCGTCCCGAAGTCGACGAGCCGCCGCCAGTTGCCGGGGTGGTAGACGTCCGGGACGTACGGGCGTTCGGCGGCCGGGCCGAGCCACGCGTCCCACGCGAGGTGGTCGGGAACGGGCGCAGGATCGCCGAGCGACGTCCCGTCGCGGCCCCAGTTCTTCGCGGACCACGCGTGGACGTGGCTCACGCGGCCGATCGTGCCGGCGCGGATCGTCGCGACCGCGCGCCGGTACGTCGCCGTCGACTGGATCTGGATGCCCATCTGGGTCGGCAGCCCGCGGGCCGCCGCCGCGAGGCGCAGCGCGCGCGCCTCGGCGACCGTGTGCGTGAGCGGCTTCTGGCAGTAGACCGGCAGACCGCGCTCGAGCGCCGCCATCGCGACCGGCGCGTGCACGTGGTCGGGCGTCGACACGACGACGGCGTCGACCTCGCGCGCGAAGCCGTCGAGCAGCACGCGCCAGTCGGCGAACCCGCGCGCGCCCGGATGCTGCGCGGAGGCCGACGCGAGGTGCCGCGCGTCGACGTCGCAGAGCGCCGCGACCTCCACCCGCGGGTGCGACGCGATGCTCGAGAGGTCCGCGCCGCCCATGCCGCCCACGCCGACGTGCGCCGTGCGCAGCCGGTCGCCGACGCGACGTCGCGCGGGCCTCGCGACCGGCGCCGGCCCGGCGCAGCCGCCCACGAACGCGGTCGCCGCGGCGGACGCGACCCCGCGCAGGAACGCGCGCCGGTCGCGGCGCGCGGCGGCGGATCGGGGATCACGGCGTGCGGTCATCGCCGAGGACCGTAGCGCCCCGCCCGGCGCGCGTACAGCCGGACCCGCCGGTCGGGTGTCGGGCCGCGCGCCGCCGTCCGACGCGGCCCGGCGGCACGGTCGCGGCCCGCACGCGAGCCCGCGGTCCCGACCGCCGCGTCCCCGGACTCGTTCTCCCGTGACACCTCGCGCGTCACCGCCGCGCGACGCCCGTCTACACGTCACGGGTCGGGATCCGCGAACGCTGGTACGCTGGTCCTCCCGAGCCGCCCGTGGGGGGAGGCCTCCCCTCGCGGCCGCGCGCACCGTCCGCAACCCTCGCTCTCCGGAGTCCACCCATGCGCTCCCGCCTCCTCCGCGGCCTGCTCCCCGTCGCCGCCGTGGCCGCGCTCGCCGCGCCCGACACCGCGGCGCAGACCTGCCCGTCCGGCACCGACACCTTCTGGAAGGTCGACACCCTGCCCGACGACCCGGTCGGCGTCCCGCTCACCTCCCAGGTCATCGTCGCGCTCTGCGAGGGCGAGGCCGCCGGCAGCTACTTCCCGCTCAACGGCGCCGGCCCGCAGTACATCAAGCAGGCGTCCATCGGCCTCGGCCACACGCTCGGCGAGACGACCCACCAGTTCATCCTCGGCATCGAGGTCTACGAGGGCTCGGTGGGCTTCAACCCCGGCTTCGGCGTGACCATGGGCACGAAGATCTGGGACAGCGTCGCCGACGAAGGCGTCACGTTCACCGGCTTCACGGACGGCATGAACGCCTTCGACCTCCAGCAGTACAACATCGTCGTCGAGGACGACTTCGTCGTCGCGTTCCGCAACATCTCGAACGTCTCGTTCCCCGGCTGCGCGTCGGCCGTGCCCGGCGTGCCCGCGAACGTGCTCACCGACGGCACCGGCCAGTGCAGCCCGGGCAAGAGCCTGCTCGACGAGCGCAACGCCGGCTGGGTCGACCCCGCCGACTGGATGTGGACGCTCGGCCAGACGATCTGCCCGACGTTCTACAGCGGCAACTGGGCCGTGCGCGCCTGCACGACGGACGCCGGCACCTGGGAGGACCTGGGCGGCGGGAACGTCGGCTCGTTCGGGCCCGTGAACCTCACGGGAAGCGGCCCGCTCACGGTCGGGACGTTCAACCCGATCACCGTGACGAACGCGAACCCGAGCTCGCTCATGGTGTCCTGGATCGCGCTCGCGCCGTCGCCCTTCGCCGCGCTCGGCGGCACGGTGCACGCGTTCCCGTACAACAGCCAGCTCTTCTTCTTCTCGAACGCGGCCGGCTTCTTCACCGCCGCCGCCTCGTGGCCGCCGGGCATCCCGACGGGCACCGAGGTCACGTTCCAGTTCTTCGTGGACGACCCGGGCACGATCTGGGGCATCGCCATGACGAACGCGGTGCGCGGCACGACGCCGTGATATGGTTGGACCCTGTCAAGGGTACGTCTTCGGACTCAGTTCATAGGCGTTGAGAGAGTGGGGCGACAGGGCGAGTCGCGACGGTCGATCAGCCTGATATTCGCGGGTTGATTACCGCAGTTCCTTCTGTCCGTCACGGAGCCCTCTCCCTAGGAGCGGGCGTCGTCTCCTCGCGAGGAGCTGCGCCATACGGCGTCTCGAGGATGCTCCGGACCGTTGCCCTGTCGCCCTCCCTCCGTGCAGTGATCTCAGACTGTTCGCACGACGGTTTCGGTGATCACGCCAGGAGCTTCGGCTGCTGACCGATGGCCCAGACGAAGCCGGCGAGTTCGCGGGCCACTGCGACGACGAGCTTCTGCGCCGTCTTGCCGCGAGCGGCGAGCGTCTTGTGTCGGTGGTGGAGCCTGTTCTGCGCCTGCATTGCGATGCGTCGTACCTGCGGGCTCACGGGCTCGAGTCGCTTCGCGATGTCGTGGTTGTATCGCGGCGGGAAACGGTAGCACCACGCGCTCTCGACGAGCACGCGTCTCACGTGCGTGTTGCCCTGCTTGGTGATCCTTCCGCGTGAGCGGTGCTCCCCGCTGCTGTGCTCGGACGGCACGAGTCCCAGGAAGCCCATGAGGTCGCGGGCGCACCGGAAACTACGCAGGTCCCCGAGCTCGCAGGCGAGCGTCGCCGCGGTCACGAGGCGCACGCCGCGGAGCGCCTGCAGCGCGGTGACGAGCGGCGCGAGCTCGCTCCGCGCGATGAGTTCCTCGATCTTGCAGGTGAGGCGCTCGACCCGCGCCGTCGCCTCGTGCACACGTGCGAGGTAATCGTCGAGCGTGCACTGCTGCGCCTCGTGCTCGAAGCGTTGCTCCGCGATCCACTTCATATGCAGGCCGGACCACGCCGTCGGCCTGTGGAAACGGCGTCCGTGGCGCAGGAGAAACTTGCTCAGGTGGTGCTTCGCCGTCTTCTCGGCGCGCTTGGCGTCGTCGCGCGCACGCACGAGATCGCGCAGCGCCTCGGTGTCCTCGCTCGGGACGTGGATCGACGTGAGGTCTCCCGAGCGAAGGAAGTGCGCCAGGTCGAGCGCGTCCCGGTGATCGGTCTTCACCCGACGCCCGCCCGCCGGACGCGGCGTCTTGCTCGCCGTCACGACGCGGACGTCATGAACCCAGGCACGCAGCCGGCGATACAGACCGTAGCCCGTCGGCCCGGCCTCGTAGCAGACCGCGACGTCCTCCGCGTCGCCGAGGCGGCGCAGTCGGCGACGCAGCGTCGGGAGATCGTGAGCGATGGTCGCCAGGACCCTCGCAGGCTCCCGACCGGCCTCCGCCACCGCGATCGTGATCGAGTCCTTGTGGACATCCAGGCCGACGTAGTGAGTAGACTCGCGCATGGACCAGCCTCCTGTTGCGGCTCGGCGGCCGCGGGGATCTTGCACTCCAATGCGATCCACGGTGCCGCAACCCGCGGACTACCAGGAGTGCTGGTCCAACCATTTGGTCTAGCGACGCGCAGGCAGGACACCGGTCGACGCGCGTCGCGACGCGCGCGGCCTCACGCACCGGCCCCGGCGGGACGACCGTCGGGGCCGGTCGCGTTCCCGGCGGATCGCGCGCGTCGTCCGCGTGCGGACATGTGCGACGCGCTCGACGCGAGGCGCGCGACGACGGTCGTCCCGCCGGCGCTCGCGGCTTTCCTCGCGCGGGGTGTCCGACGCGTCGCGTGACGGGCGTCGGACGACGCGCTCGGCGGGTCGCCTCCCGCGGGTCGGATCGGGTCTCGGCCCGGGCGTCCGCCGCGTCGCAGACGGAGAGGAGGCCGCCATGTCGCACGTCCGCAGCAGCGCGTTCGTCGTCCTGTCCCTGATCGTCCTCGTGTCCGAGGTCGCCGCGCACGGCGGGGTCGTGCCGTTGCCCGCGGGACCCAAGAAGGGCGGCGTCGTCGTGAAGCCCGCCGCCGCGCCCACGGCGGCCGGCGCGCCGGCCACGTCGCAGGGCGCGGGCGCACGCCCGTCGTCGTCACGCGCCGCGCGCGCCGCTCGCACGTCCGTCGGCGCGAGCTCCGTCGCCGGCGGGACGCGCGGCGGGACGCGCACGGGCGCCGGCCTCGCCGGCACGTCGGCCGCGCCCGACGCCTCCGGCTGGGAGCCCTGGTGGGCCGCCAACCGCGACGCCTACCTCGGCCTGCGCAGCCACCTCGTCGGACGCTCGACCGTGAGCGGCTCGGTCGGCGCGCTCACGGGGCGCGGTCGCCGCACGCCCGCGCGCTCCTACCGTCCGGGCGACGGCGTCGTCGACGGCCGCGTCGTGCCGGCGCTGCTCGAGCTCATCGCGGACTCCGACGACGCCGACGTGCTCGACTCCGCGGTGCTCGCCGCCGCGCGCTCGACGCGCGGGCTCCACGACGACCGCGTGCTCGCCGCGCTCCGGGCGCAGCTCGGCAGCCGCCACCTCTCCGTGCAGTCGGCGGCGGCGCTCGCGCTCGGCGCGCTCGACCACGAGGGCGGCCGCGACGCCCTCAAGGCGCTCGTCCGCGACGACTCGGAGGGGCGCCGCCTGGCCGGCGGCAAGGTGCCCGACCTCACGCGCTCCTTCGCCGCGCTGTCGCTCGGGCTGTCCGGTCGCGCGAGCGACGCGATCCTGCTCGCCGACATCGTCCGCCGCACGCCCGACAGCGAGCGCGACGTGAAGATCTGCTCGGTCGTCGCGCTGGGGCTGCTCGGCGCCGACGCGTCCGTGAGCACCGGCGTGCACGTGCACCTGCTCGCGCTGCTCGCCGACCGGCGGCTCGACCCGGCCGTGCGCCGCCACGTGCCGACCGCGCTCGCGCGCTCCGACGACCCCGCCGTGCTGCCCGACCTGCTCGAGGCGTTCCTCGACCGCGACGTCGACGCGCGCGTCGAGCAGTCGATCGCGATCGCGATGGGGCGGCTCGCCACGCTGGACGACGCGCCGGTCGTCGAGGCGTTGCTCGACCGCGTCGACCGCGGCCGCGACGTCATGACGCGCCACTTCGCGCTCGTCGCGCTGGGCGAGATCGGCGCGCGCGGCGTCCGCGGGGCACGTGACGCACGCGACGCGAGCGACAGCCGGGACGGCTCGGCCGCGGACGGCGCCGCGCGTGACGCCCGCGCGACGCGCGGCGACACCGCCGACCGCGCGGAGGCCGTGCTCGACGCGCTCCTGCGCGCGGCCGACGGTCGCGGCGGGTCGCGCGCCGACCGGAGCTGGGGCGCGCTCGGCGCCGCGCTCCTCGGACGCGGCGCGCCCGACGCGCAGCCGCGCGTGCTCGAGCACCTGCGCGCCGCCTACGCCGACGAGAAGGACCCGCGCTTCAAGGGCGCCTACGCCGTGGCGCTCGGCCTGCTCCGCGACGTCGGCTCCGCGCCCGCGCTCGCCGAGGACCTCGCGACCGTGCGCGACGACCGCTTCCGCGGCCACGTCGCCGTGGCGCTCGGCATGCTCGAGCACGCCGACGTCGCGCCCCGGCTGCGCGCGCTCTGCACCGACCGCGCGACGCCGCCCGACCTGCGCATCGACGCCGCCGTCGGGCTCGGCCTGCTCGGCGACCGCGGATCCGTGCCGGTGCTCGTGGACGCGCTGCGCGACGACCCGCCGCTCGCCGTCGTCGCGGGGCTCTCCCGCGCGCTCGGCCTGCTGGGCGACGGGGGCGCCGTCGCGCCGCTCGAGGAGCTCGCGCGCTCGGAGCGCGCGCCGATGCTCTCGCGGGCCTTCGCGTGCGTCGCGCTCGGCCTGCTCGGCGCGCGCTCGGAGCTGCCGTTCCAGACGCGCGTCCTCGGCCACGAGAACCACATGAGCGACAGCGTCGCCCTGGCGGAGCTCCGGTCGATCCTCTGAGCGGTGGGCGTCAGTCGAGCTTGGCGGACGGCGCGAGGGGCCCGGTGCCCTGCGTGGGCTGCGCGCCGCCGCCCGCGCCCGCGCCCATCGATCCGGGCGCGGAGCCGGGCGCGCCGCCCGCGGGCTTGGCGGGACCGCCGGGCGTGGCGTTCGCGAGGTCCGGTGTGAGCACGGCGTTGAGGATCGTCGGTCCCGACACGACGACGCCGGGCATGACGACCTGCCCGAGCAGGCTGTTCCCCGGCGCGGAGAACACCGCGTCGTAGGTGCCGAGCGGCACGAACACGCTGTACACGCCCGACGCGTTCGCGTCGTCGCGGCAGAGCGCGATCTCGTTCCCGGTCACGGGGTCCAGCAGGTCGAGGTCCGCGCCGGGCACCGCGTCGCCGAACATGTCGAGCACGAGCCCGCCGAGCGGCATGCCCGCGGAGATCGTGATGTCGCCGAACGCGAGGTCGGACGAGACGTGCAGCCCCGTCACGCCGAGCGTCACGAGCCCGGAGCCCGGCAGCGGGCAGAGCTCGAGGTCGTAGCGGCCGGCGGGCACGACGACCGACAGCACGCCCGTCGGGCCCGAGTTGTCGTTCGGCGTGAACAGGTCGTCGCCCGTGAACCGGTCCGTGACGTCCAGGTCGACGCCCTGTACCGGCGTGCCCGCCGCGCTCACGACGCGCGTACTCAGCACGTAGCCGTCGCGCATCACGAGGCTCCCGACGTTCTTGCTCGTCGCGAGCTCGACGGTGAACGCCTCCGGCGCGAGCGTCCCGAGGAAGTCGGAGCCGTCCGGGTCGATCTCCACCTCGTAGACGCCGATCGGCAGCAGCACGGAAAAGATGCCCTGCGCGTTCGTCGACAGCAGGGCCGCGTCGAGGCCGGTCAGCGCGTCGACGACGTCCACCGAGACGTTCCCGACGGGCGCGAGACCCGGCGACACGAGGCGCCCGCTGAGCGTCGCGCCCTGCTCGAGCGCGACGTCGCCGAGGTCCGTCGTGACGGCCACCGCGACGTTCGAGAGCGTGCGGGGCAGGAGCTTCTTGGGGACGGGCGCCGTGAAGCTGAACTCGTAGAGCCCGGCGGCGGGCAGCGTCGTGAGGAACGCGCCGTGGATGTCCGTGACGTCGCCCGAGAGCGGGACCTCGACGCCGCCCGCGAGCAGGTCGAAGGCGTCGATGTCGACGCCGGCGACGGGCAGGCCCTTGGCGTCGACGACGGTGCCCTCCACGAACTGCGCGGAGGCGGCGGGCACGAGGAACAGGAGAGCGAGCAGGGCACGACGGAGCGTGCGCGGCAGGGGCGGGGAGGGCATGGGAGAGGTCGGCCCCGGGCAAGGGGGCGTCTTGTGGGCTGTCGGCAAGAACAGTCGTCCGCGGCCGGTCGGGCGCGGGCTCCGGGTCGCGGGAGACGACGCACGGGAGGCCGGACCGTGACGCGGGGTCGGCGAGAAGGCCGCCCGAACCGGGCTCCGGGGTCCCGGTTGCGCTCGGATCCGGGAGGCGCGTGCAGAGTTTAAAGAACTCTGCGCGATCCGGGGAGGGGGGCTCCGGACACGGGCCCTGCTCCGCCGACCGGCCCGCGCGTCCGGTGATAGGATTGACAGGCTCTCCTCCCCGGAATCCCGACCCCACCCCGCCATGTCCGGCGCGCTCCCCGGCCTGCTCCTCCTCGCGCTCGCGCTGCCGCCGGACCCCGGCGCCGCGGCGCACCGACCCGCCGGCCGGCCCGCCGCTCCGGCGACGAGCGTGTCCCCCGACCGCCCCAACGTGCTCGTCGTGATGCTCGACGACTGGGGCGTCGACCGCTTCGACGCCTACGCGCCGTCGACCTCCCGCACGCCCGTCCTCGACTTCGTCGCGAGCGTCGGCCTGCGCTTCGAGCGCGCCTACACCGACCCCGTCTGCAGCCCGACGCGCGCCGCCGCGCTCACCGGCCGCCTCGGCGTGCGCACCGGCGTCTCGACCGGGATGCCCTGGTTCAACGCGACGCCCGACGACCACCTCCTCGACCCCGCCACGGTCGACACGCTGCCCGAGCTGCTCGGCGCCGCGGGCTACGCCACCGCCGCCATCGGCAAGTGGCACCTCACGACGCCCTTCTGGCTGCCCGACCCGTACATGCACCCGGTGGACTTCGGCTTCGACCTCCACAAGGGGCCCATCACGAACCTCGTGCCCGGGCAGGGCGACGCGTACGACGACTACGACCTCAACGAGGCGACCGTGCACGGCGCGACGCAGACGCGCGCGAGCGTCTACGCGACGACGCAGCAGGTGGACGACGCGCTGACCTGGATCGGCCGCCAGGCGGACCGCCCGTGGTTCTGCTGGCTCGCGCTCACGGCGCCGCACCGGCCGTGGGACCTGCCGCCGCAGGAGCTCGTGAGCGTCGACCTCGCGACGGTGACCTCGCCGGAGCGCGAGTACGACGCGGTGCTCGAGGCGGCGGACACGGAGATCGGACGGCTGCTCGGCAGCCTGCGGCCCGCCGTGCTGCAGCGCACGATCGTGCTCATCCTCGGGGACAACGGCACGCCCAAGTCGGCCTTCGACTCCCCGCTCGTGCCGCCCAAGAAGGGGACCGTCGCGGAGGGCGGCGTCCACGTCCCGCTGCTCGCGTGGCACGCGGGCGTGCGACCGGGCACCGTGCCCGACCTCGTGCACGCCGTCGACCTCCACGCGACGATCCTCGAGCTCGCCGGCGCGCCCGCCGCGCACGACACGGACTCCGTGAGCTTCGCGCCGCTCGTCCGCGGCACGCCGGCCGGCGCGCGCGAGCAGGTGTACGTCGCGGTGCGCCGCCCGAACGGGACGGGCCCCTGGGACGACGAGTCGTCCGCGGCGCTCGACGCGTCGTTCAAGCTGCGCAACGAGGACGGCTTCCTGCAGCTCTGGCGCTTCGACGGCGACGGCGGCGAGTCGGTCGTCCCGCTGCCGTACTCGCCCGCGCAGGAGGCGGCGTTCCTCGAGCTCGCGGCGGTGCTCGACGCGCTCGATCCCTGACGCGCCGCGGGAACCGGGCCGACGCGCGTGATACAAACGCGCGCGTCCGCAGACCCTCCCCGGGAGCCCGCCATGGCCCGCCGCATCGCCCTGCCGTCCGTCGCCCTGCTCGCCCTCCTCCTGCTCGCGCCCGCGTCCGCCGCGCAGGCCCTCGACGGCCTGTGGTTCAAGATGACCGTCGCCGCCAAGGGCGCCGGCGTCGACCAGGTCTCCGGCGACGTCGGCAAGATCAAGGGCAAGGTCGTCGCGTACATGTTCGTGCAGCTCGACGAGCTCGAGCCCGAGGGCGGCGCGTCCGTGGTGCCCTACCGCGCGACGGTCTACGGCGAGACCTCGCCCGACAACTGGACGCCCTCCGAGGTCGGCGTGTTCTTCCTCTCGGTCGGCGCGGACGAGACGCTGCTCACCGGTCCGCTGCTCGGCTCGAGCGTCATCGAGATCGAGATCCCGCTCGAGGAGCCCGAGATCGAGGGCGGCGCGTCCGAGGCGCTGCGCGTCGGCTTCACCGCGAAGGCCAAGGTGAAGCGCGACAAGGAGGGCGCCGTGAAGAGCGTGAGCTTCACGAGCTACGGCGCCGTGATCCCCGGCGGCTCGTCCGAGGGCGAGGACCTCTACGGCGGCGCGAAGGTCAAGGCCAAGAGCGTCGACCCGTCGAAGCTGCCGTTCGGGGTCGTCATCATCGGGTGACGGACCTCGCCCGTCTCCGGCACTGGGTCTTCGACCTCGACGGGACGCTCACGCTCGCGGTCCACGACTTCGACGCGCTGCGGCGCGAGCTCGGGCTGCCGCTCGGTCGGCCGATCCTCGAGGCCGTCGCGGAGCGGCCACCGGACGAGGCGGCGGCGTTGCGCGCGCGGCTCGACGTGCTCGAGGCGGAGCTCGTCGCGCGGACCCGGGCGGCGCCCGGGGCGACGGCGTTGCTGACGGCGCTCGCGGACCGCGGCGCGCGGGTCGGGATCCTCACGCGCAACAGCCTCGCGAACGCGCGTGCGACGCTCGCCCACTGCGGGCTCGACGGCTTCGTCGACGCGGCGGACGTCCTCGGGCGCGACGAGGCGCGGCCCAAGCCCGACCCGGACGGCGTCCTCCGCCTGCTCGCGCGGTGGGGGGCGGCGCCCGCCGGCGCGGTCATGGTGGGCGACTTCCGCTTCGACCTCGAGGCGGGGCGCGCGGCGGGGACGGCGACGGTCTCCGTCGACCCGAGCGGCGCGCACCCGTGGGCGGCGCTCGCGGACCGCTGCGTGGCGTCGCTCGAGGAGCTCCTGCCGGACGTGCGCTGAGCGGGGGCGGCGCGGGCGGCGCGGACGGCGCGGACGGCGTGGACCGCGTGGACCGCTTGGACCGCTTGGACCGCGTGGGCGGCGCGGCGGTCTCCGCGCGTGCCCGCCGCGGGCGCCCGGCGCGCGGAGCGCGGGCGCGGCGTCGTCGACACGCCGCGACCGTCGGCCCGCCGCGGACATAGGATGCGCGGGTGCGCCGCCCCGTCCTCTCGTCGCTCGTCGCGCTGCTCGTGGTCGTCGTGCTGGGCGTCGCGTGGTGGGCGCTCGCCGACGGGGCGGGGGACGTGCCGCGCGACGGCGCGCTGCGCGCGGGCGACGCCGCCGACGCCGGCGGCCCGGACGAGGACGGCCTCCCCCTGCCGCGCGCGTCGGGCGCGGAGGAGCCGTCGGCGCTCGCCCCGGACGGCGCGACCGCGAACGCGACGGGAGCACGCGTCGACGACGCGCCGCCGTCGCCCGTCGACGACGCGCCGCCCGCGACGGTGCGCGGCCGCGTCACGGACCCCGACGGCCGGCCGCTCGCCGGGACGCGCGTGACGTACGCGCCGCCCCTCGGTCAGGCCGACCGCTGGCCGCGCGCCGGCACGCCCGACGTCGTGCTCGACGACCTGCCGACCGTCGTCACGGGCGCCGACGGCCGCTTCGCGCTCGACACGCGCTGGCGCGGTGAGCCCGCCGGCGAGCGCTGGAACACCGCGCCGGACCTCGTGCTCGACGCGGACGGTCACGCCGTGCGCGCGCTGCCGTGCACCGGGCTGTCCGAGGCCGGGCTCGACCTCGGCGACGTCGTGCTCGAACCGGGCGGCACGCTCTCCGGGCGCGTCGTCGACGTCGACGGCCGGCCGCGACCCGACGTGACCGTCGAGGTCTTCGCGCGCGGGCCGGAGCCGCGCCACGTCCTGCCGCACTACCGCGGCGTGCTCGAGTCCTTCCTGCGCGCGGTCACGGGGCCGGACGGTCGCTTCACGTCGCGCGGTGTGTGGCCGGGGCGGGTGGGGTTCTCCCTCGTCGTGCCGGATCGCGTGCCGGTGTGGGAGGCAGGCTTGCGCATGGAGCCGGACCTCGCGCTGGACGTCGGCGACATCGTGCTCGAGCGCGGCGCGACGCTCGCGGGCGTCGTCGTCGACGAGGCGGGCGCGGGCGTCGCCGGGGCCCGCGTGCACGCCCTCGACCGCGACAACGCGACGGCGTTCATCGGCTTCGACCCGGGCGACTCCATGCCCTGGGAGCTCGGCGCGGCGAGCGACGACGACGGCGCGGCGCACGGTGTCACCGCGGACGACGGCTCGTTCGCACTGTCCGGCCTCACGGGCGGGAGCCTCGCCGTGTACGCGGAGGCGGACGGCTTCGAGCCCGGGAAGGCCGCCGGCCTCGCGCCCGACGACCGCGCGGTGACTGTCGTGCTCCGGCCGGCCGCGCGGCTCGCGGTGCGCGTCATCGACGCGACGACCGGCGCCGACCTGCCGGGCGCGTCGCTCGACGCCGTGCGCGTGGCCTTCTTCGAGGAGCCGGCGCTCGCGGTGACGCGCGGCGACGACGGCGTCTTCGTCGCGACGGGCGCCGGCCCGGCGGAGAACCGGATCGAGGCGCGCGCGCCGGGACGCGGGACGGCGACGCGCGTCGTGTCCGGCGTCGATCCGGGCGACGTGCTCGAGGTCGTCGTCGCGCTGGAGCCGGCGGCCGTCGTGCGCGGCGCGTTCGTCGACGCGGCGGGCGCGCCGCGCGCGGATGTCGCCGTGACGCTCGAGCCGCTCGACGACAGCGACGGCGACGGGCCGGCGGTCGACGGAGTCTCGGCGGCGGACCGCGCGTCCCCGGACGGCGACGCGGACGCGCGACCCGTCGGCGTCCCGACCACGACGACCGCCGGCGCGGACGGGGCCTTCGTGCTCGACGCGCTCGCGCCGGGCCGCTGGCGCCTCGTCGCCGAGGTCGCCGGCGCCGCGCCGCTCGTCGACGCCGGGGGCGGGCCGTTCACGCTCGGGCTCGCGCCCGGCGAGGTCCGCGACCTCGGCGCGCTGCCGCTGCTCGCGGGCGCGGTCGTCACCGGGCGCGTCGTCGACGGTACGGACGCGCCCGAGGACGGCGTCGAGGTCCGCCTCGTGCGCACGGCGCTCCCCGAGCCGACGCCGCACGGCGCGCCGAGCCGCGACGGCGCCGCCCCCGACGACGCCGCGCCGGTCGAGCGCACGACGCGCACCGACGGCGACGGCGCGTTCGCGTTCCGCGACCTGCCGCCCGGCGCGTACGCGCTCGCCTCGGTGCGCGAGGCGTCCGCCGTGACCGCGACGCTCCGTCCGGGCGAGCTCGCCGAGGCGTATCTGTCGGCGGCGGAGCGAAGCGGCGACGACGCCGCGACCGCCGAGAACTATCGCATGAAGGCGGCGCGCGCGTACGTGACGGGGGGCGACGGTCGTCGAGGCCGCGAG
>JAUIEF010000095.1 GCA_030428785.1 bacterium | reverse complement strand
GGGCGTGCCGCCGTCCGGGCGCGGCGAGCACGTCGTGGGGCTCGCGCGCGGCGCGGTCGTGCGGGGCGTCGTGCGTGACGTCGACGGCGCCCACGCGTCCGGCGTCTGGGTGGGGGCGCGGCGGCTCGAGTCCGCCGGCGGCCCCGAGCTCCCCGACGACCCCTTCGGCGTGATGCCCGACCCGGACGCCGCGTCCGCGACGTCGGACGAAGACGGCGCCTTCCGCCTCGACGGCCTCGCGCCGGGCCGCTGGATGCTCGTCGCCCGGGACGAGGCACGCGACCTCGCGTCGACGCCGGAGTCCTTCGAGGTGCGCGGCGTCGAGGAGCGGACCGCAGCTCCCGTGCTCGGCACGTCGGCGCGCGTGCGCGGCGTGCTCGTCGACGGCGCGGGCGCGCCCGTCGCGGGGCACCGCGTCTCCCTGCGGGGAGCGGGCTCGGGCCCGACGCCGGACCGCACCGTGCGGACCGCCGCGGGCGGCGCGAGCTTCCACCCCGGAAGCGTGGGCTCCGACCACGCCGCGACGGACGCCGAGGGGCGCTTCGCCTTCACGGGGCTCGGCGCGGGCGACGTCACGCTCCGTGTCTCGCCGGGCGAGCCGCTCGAGCTCGCTCTGGTCGACGGGGAGGACCGCGAGGTGCGGCTCGTGCTCCGGGAGCGCCCGCGCATGACGGGCGTCGTCACGGACGCGCGCGGGCCGGTCGTCGGCGCCGAGGTGCGCGTCGTCGGCACCGGCGAGGACGGCGAGCTGCTCGGCGAGTCCATGCTCGTGCGCGAGCTCCGCACCGACGGCCGCGGCCGCTTCGAGGGCCGGCCCGAGCCGGGCCGCTACACCGTCGCCGCGGTGCACGACGGCGCGTGGTCCGCGCCCCGCTCGTGCGCGCCCGCCTGGGACGCGACGACGTTCCTCGACCTCTCCTTCGGCGACGCGACCGTCGAGGGCGTCGTGCTCGACGAGGAGACCGGCCGGCCGCGGCCCGGCGCCGAGGTCGAGCTGCGCGACGCGACGCACGCGCCCGCCTGGGAGTCCGTCCGCGGCCCCGGGCTCCCGTTCGTGCGGCGCGCCGTCACGGACGACGCCGGGCGCTTCGCGATCGACCGCCTGCTGCCCGGCGCGCACGTGCTCGAGGTGCGGGCCGACGGGCGTGCCCCGGCCGGCCCGGCGACGCTCGACGTGCGTCACGGCGGCGACCCGCTCGTCGTGCGGCTGGCGCCCGCCGACGAGGGCTGAGGTCAGTCCGGGCGCGCCTCGCCCGTCGCGTCTCCAACGCCCTCCGTGCTCCCGGTGCCCGTCGCCGTCGCGAGCGCCGGCGCCTTGCGCGGCGCGCGGTACGAGAGCTTGTCCTTGAACGCGAGGATCGGCCCCTCGAACCAGCGGCGCGACGCCTCGGCGACGAGGAAGCACGCGACGACGAGCGCCCACTCGCGCACGGGGTCGGGCGAGCCGTCCGCCGCGCCGCCGAACACCCGTCGCCACGGCCGGTCGAGCGCCGCGAACACGATGGGGTGGTAGAGGTAGAGCGCGTAGCTGATCGTCCCGACGTACGTGAGCGCGGGCCACCGGAGCGGCGCGAGCCACGGCCGGCCGCGCGCGGTGACGAGGAGCCCCACGAGCGCGAAGTAGATCATGTTCACGCGCGTGTAGAACAACGGCTGCGCGATGCCGCGCACGACGGACGAGCCGGTGGTCCACCAGATCGCCCAGGCGGCGATCGCGAGGAACGCGATGCGGTACGCGACGACGTGCCGCTTCACGCGCTCGTCGTCGAAGAGCAGCACCGCGAGGATCGCGCCCATCCCGAGGCCGTCCGAGCGCGTGGCGAGCACGTACTGCATGATGGGCTTCATGCCCTCGAAGGACGGCGGCGGCGCGCGCAGGAGCGGCGGCAGCAGGATGAAGACCGTCGCCGTCGCGAGGACGCGCCAGCGCCGCGCGGTGATGAGCAGGAACGGCCAGAGGACGTAGAACTGCTCCTCGATGGCGAGCGTCCACGTGTGCCAGAACGTCCGCGGCATGTCCGGGAGCTGCGTCCACGGCACGCCCCAGTAGAGCGGCAGGTTCTGCGTGAAGGTCGCGTACCAGGCCCAGGCGTCGGCGCGGTAGTCGTAGAGCAGGAACTGGTTGAGCACGAGCGCCGCGCCGAGCGCCAGGTAGTACGGCGGCCAGATGCGCAGGAAGCGCCGGTAGTAGAACGTGCGCAGGAAGTGCTTCTCGCGCCGGTAGCGCAGCACCATCGTCGTGATGAGGTAGCTGCTCAGCACGAAGAAGAGGTCGACGGCCGAGAGCACCCACGGGCTGCCGCTCACGATCTTGCCGTGCGCCAGGACGATGGCGAGGGCGGCGAAGCCGCGGATCGCGTCGAGCTCGAGGATGCGGCCGTTCACGGGCCGTGAGTGTGCCCGAGGCGCGGGCCCGGTCCAACCCCGGGGCGTCCCGGGCGGGACCCGTCGCGACGTCGGCGGACCCCGGTCGCGCCCCGGTGGCCCGGTCGCGCGGGAGGTCGTCGTCGCACCCGCCGGACCCGTAGGATGGCGACGACGCGCGCGCCGCCCGACGCGGCGCGGCGGACCGGGTGCGAGGAGGAGCCGGCGTGCGGCAGCGGAGCGGAGGCACGGTCGCGTCGGGCGCGCGTCGACGCGTCCTCGCGGGGCTCGTGACGGTCGCGGCGTCCCTCGGCGCGTGCACGTCGGAGCTCGGCGAGCAGCTCGCGACGGACGGCGCCTACGAGGGCGCCATGGTGCTCGAGACGGAGACGCACGTGCTCCACTCGCCCTACGGTCCCATGCTCACGGGCTACCTCGAGGGCGTCGTGTCCGACTCCCTCGCGGACCTCGCGGCGCTGCTCGACGTGCGCACCGACGCGTCGCTCGCCGTGCGCTGCGTGCCGGTCCCCGTCGACGAGGAGCTGGACGTCGAGGCCGCGGCGGCGCAGATGGAGATCGTCACGGTCCGACGCAACGCGCTCGGCGGCTTCGCGACGGAGCGGGACGGCGAGCGCACCGCGGTGATCTACCTGCCGGCCGAGGAGTCCGTCGCGCTCATGGCGGTCACGCAGGCGTCGGGCACCATCCGGCACGAGCTCGCGCACGCGCTCGTCGGGCTCGCGGGCGTCGAGCTTCCCGACCGCTGGCGCGTCGAGGGCGTCGCGACCTGGCTCGAGCACCTCCCCGAGGACGACCGCGGCCTGCCCTACGACGCGCGGCTCATGCCGCTCGGGCTCCTGCCCGCCGCCGAGCTGTGGCGCGACCGTCCGCTCGACGACGTCCTCGCGTGGCCGCCGCTGCGCGACCTGCCCGACGACCCGGAGGCCGACGCCGAGCGCTACCTCGCGTCCATGGCGCTCGTCGCGTGGATCGTGCGCGAGCGCGGCGCGCCGACCGCGCGGGCGGCCGTCGAGCACGTGGCGGGCCTGGACGTCGCGACGCTCCCCGCCGACGAGGCGCGCTTCCGCGCGTGGCTCGACGGGCTCGACCCGGCCGCCGAGGTCGCGGCCGGTCTCGCCGACGCCGACCCGCGCCGACGCGCCGCCGCCATGGAGCGGCTCAACCACCACGGCCCCGCGGCGTGGCTCGCGTCGGTTCACGGGCCGGAGACGGATCGGGTCGTCGTGGACCTGCTCGCCGAGCCCATGGCGCGCCACCAGGCCGCGATGTACCTGCAGTTCCAGCGCGGCACGCGCCTCGACGCGGCGGCGGTCGAGCGGCTCGCCCGCGCGGAGGACCCCGCGAGCCGCCTCGTGCACCACGAGCTGCTCCACCGGCGCGCGCCGGACACCGACATGACGGAGGTGCTCGCGTTTTGGGAGTCGCTCTCCGTCGTGGAGCGCTCCGAGCTCTGGTTCCTGAGGTCGCGGCTCGACCTCCCGCGGCCGTCCTTCGCGGAGATCCAGGCGGCGCGCGCGGCCGCCGCCGACGCATCCGCCGCCGAGCGCGCGCACGAAGACTGAATCTCCGGCGCGTGAGCCGACATCCCACCGTATCCTCGCGCACGCAGCCCCACGGGATCCCGTCATGACCAAGCCGCTCGCCCTCCTGCTCGTCCTCGCCTCCGGGCTCGCCGCCTGCCAGGTCGAGGGCCGCTCCGAAACGCAGGCCTCGTCCTCCGCCGCGCACGCCGGCGGCCACGCACCCTCCGGCGAGGAGGCGCTCGCGACCTTCGCGGGCGGCTGCTTCTGGTGCATGGAGAGCCCGTACGAGCACCTGCCGGGAGTCTCGGCGGTCATCTCCGGGTACATCGGCGGGCACGTGAAGAACCCCACCTACGAGCAGGTGTGCACGGGGACGACCGGTCACACCGAGGCCGTGCAGGTGCACTACGACCCGACCGTGCTCGCCTACGACGACCTGCTCGAGGTCTTCTGGCGCAACGTCGACCCGACGGACAAGGGCGGCCAGTTCGTCGACCGCGGCACGCAGTACCGCCCCGGCATCTTCGTGCACGACGCGCGGCAGCGCGCCGCCGCCGAGGCGTCGCGGGACGCGCTCGCGGCGTCGGGCCGGTTCGAGAAGCCCATCGTCGTGGAGGTCACCGAGGCCGGGACGTTCTGGCCGGCCGAGGAGTACCACCAGGACTACTGCACCAAGAAGCCCGAGCGCTACGCGTCCTACCGCTACGGCTCGGGTCGCGACCGCTTCCTCGACACCGTCTGGGGCGACGAGCGCGAGTACGAGGTCACGCCGCTCACGCAGAAGTGGACGCGGCCCTCCGACGAGGAGCTCCGGAAGCGCCTCACGCCGCTCCAGTGGCGCGTCACGCAGGAGGACGGCACGGAGCGCTCCTTCGACAACACGTACTGGGACAACCACGAGGCCGGCATCTACGTGGACGTCGTGAGCGGCGAGCCGCTCTTCAGCAGCAAGGACAAGTTCGAGTCGGGCACGGGCTGGCCGAGCTTCACGCGGCCGCTCGTCCCGGAGAACGTCCGGCTCGGGCAGGACTTCAAGCTCGGCTACCCGCGCGACGAGGTGCGGAGCCGCTACGCGAACAGCCACCTCGGGCACGTCTTCGACGACGGCCCTGCGCCGACCGGCAAGCGGTACTGCATGAACTCGGCGGCGCTGCGGTTCGTCCCGGCCGACGAGCTCGTCGAGCAGGGCTACGGCGAGTTCGCGCCTCTCTTCGAGGGCGCGGACGCCGGGCACTGACCGCGCGGGTGACGGTCAGGGGACCGTCGCGCGCAGTCCGTTCGAGAGCGTGAGCGCGTGGCGGACGCTGCCGTCCGCGCACAGGAACTGGAAGGTGAAGGCCGTGCCCGGCGCGACGCCGGGCGGGAAGGTCGTCCCGCCGGACAGCGCGCCCGCGGCGTCCGTCGCGAAGAACAGCTGGGACACGAACGGGAACGCGTGCACCGTGCCGCCCAGCGCCGGGAAGGGCGCGGGCGCGACGGCGATCCACAGGAGCACGGGCGCGGCGGGCGGTCCGTCGACGAGCGCGAGCGCGATGGGCGTGCCGGCCGCGAGCGCTCCCGTGCCGCCGAGCCGCACGGGCCCGTTCGCGCCGGACGTGCCGCCGCCCAGGTCGAGCCACGGCCCGCGGTCGAGGCCGAGCATCCAGACGCCGCCCGCGTTGAAGCCGCCGTCGTCGTCGCGGTTCGCGCCGACGGCGAGCTCCAGGCGTCCGTCGCCGTCGCGGTCGCCGAGCCCGCGCACGGACCAGCCGAAGATGTCCGCGTCGTCGAGCGCGCCCGTGAAGCCGCCCGCCGTGTCGCTCACGCGCTGCTCGCCGACGACGCTCCCGTCCGGCGCGAGGCGCAGCACGTACACGGCGCCCCGGTCCGGTCCGCCGTCGTCCGTGAAGCCCGCGCCGACGGCGAGGTCGCGCACGCCGTCCGCGTCGAGGTCGCCGAGCGCCGCGACGCCCGTGCCGAACCAGTCGCCGTCCTGGAGCGGACCCGCGAGCCCGCCGAGCCCGTCGCCGATGCGCGCGTGGGAGCGCACCGTCCCGTCGGGCGCGAGGAAGAGCACCCACACGAGGCCCCGGTCCGTGCCGCCGCCGTCCGCGCGCGGCGCGCCCACGGCGAGCTCCGTGACGCCGTCGCCGTCGAGGTCGCCGAGCGCCGCGAGCGACTGCCCGAACTCCGCGCCGTTCTCGAGCGCGCCGCCGAACCCGCCGGACGTCGCGCTGATCTTCTGTTCCGCGACGACCGTCCCGTCCGGCGCGAGGAAGAGCACGTGCACGGCGCCCTGGTTGTTGCCGCCGTCGTCGTCGCGCGCGGCGCCCACCGCGAGGTCGGGCACGCCGTCGCCGTCGAGGTCGCCGAGCGCCTCGACGGCCAGACCGAAGTAGTCGAAGGTGTCGAGGGTCGCGCCGAGCCCGCCGCTGCCGGGCGCGATCTTCGTCTCGCCGACCACGGCGCCCGTCGCGTCGAGGGAGAGCACCCAGACCGCGCCGGTCTCGAGGCCGCCGTCGTCGTCGAAGGGCGCGCCCACCGCGACCTCGAGCGTGCCGTCGCCCGACAGGTCGCCGAGCACGCTCACCGTGATGCCGAAGCCGTCGCCGTCGTCGAGCGCGCCGCCGAAGCCGCCGGCGAGGTCGCTGATCTTCGCCGCCTCGCGCACCGCGCCGTCCGCCTCGAGGAAGAGCACCCAGAGCGCGCCGCGGTCCGTGCCGCCGTCGTCGTCGCGGTAGGCGCCCACGAGCAGGTCGTCGACGCCGTCGCCGTCGAGGTCGCCGGGCGCCGCGACCGCCTTGCCGAACTGGTCGCCGGGGTCCAGCACGCCGTCGAGGCCGCCGGACGTCGCGCTGATCTTGGCCGTCTCGAGCACCGCGCCCTGCGCGTGCGCCGGCGGCGTCGCCGCCAGCAGCGCGAGCGCGACCGCCCACGGGGTCGCCTGCATGTCGCCTCTCCTCAGCGTCCGTGCGAGGAGCGCGGCGCCGTGCCGACCGACGGGTCGCGTGCGGCGTCGCGCGGGCGGTCCAGGATACCCGACGCCCGGAGCGTGCGCGCGACGATCGCCGCCGCGAGCTCGTTGCCCTCGTCGTCGAAGTGCACGAGGTCCTCGTAGTGCTCGAGCTTCTTCGGGCCGTCCTCGAAGAGCGGCACGAGCAGCGCGCCGTCCCGCGTCGCGACCTCGCGGATGACCTGGTTGAGACGGTTGAGCGTCCCGATGAGCGAGGTCCGCTTCGTCACGTGCTGCTCGACGCCCTCGCGGACGTAGGCCATCGTCATGAGCGCGACGTCGACGCCGTGCAGCCGGCACAGCGCGACGGTCTCGCGCAGCGTCCAGCGGAACGCGTCGAGCCCGGGCGCGAGCGCCTCGCCGTGCAGCAGCCGCATGTCCTGGTAGTCGGGGACGTGGATGCGCTCGCCGATCGTGTCCGGCCGCGTCGCGTCGCGCGGCCCGACGAGCAGCCCGTAGAGGTGGCTCCAGCCGAACAGCCGGTCCGCGGCGCCGGGCGCCGGCGGGTCGCGCCAGCTCTGACGCACGTGCCCGTAGTCGGGCCGGAAGCCCGCGCGCCGGATGTGCTGCGCGTCGTTCACCGCGTGGTAGACGATCACGAGGTCCGGCTGCAGCGGCAGGACGCGCTGCTTGAGGTTGATGAACGACTCCATGAGCGAGTAGCCGGAGACGCCCGCGTTGAGGACCTCGACGTCGTCCCACGGGCCGTCGGGGTCGAGCGCGTCGTCGAGCAGCCGCTCGAGGACGGCCGGCCAGGCGTGCTCGTCGGAGGACGCGCCCGTCGACCAGGTCGTCGAGCCGCCGAGGCACGCGACGCGGAACGTGCGGGGCGGCTTCTCGACGGCGACGTCGCGCGTCCCGCGGAACCCCAGGTTGTTGCTCGTCGCCTGGTGGATGCGCGTCGGCGCGCTCGCGTAGTCGGGGCGGACGGTCCACCCGATGTACGGGTGGGGGACGTAGACCGAGGCGTCGGGGTCGCGCGCCTCGGGCAGCCGGTACGAGCGGCCCGTCGCGGCGCCGGCGACCCGCACGCCGACCTCGAGCAGCGCCAGCCCGAGCAGCAGCGCGAGCGCGAGGCGGCTCCAGCGGAAGCGGCGGGGGGCGGCGTCGGTCATGGATCGGGAAGTCTATCCCCGGCGACGCGGGGGTCGCGAACGGGTGACGCGGGGCGGGCGGGACGGGTCGCGGTGCGGCGAGGGCCGGGAGGCAGGCGAAGCGGGACGCGCCGCGGCCGAGCGAGGCGGCGGCCCGGCCCGCCCTCAAGCCGCGGGCCGCCGTCCGCCGATGGATCCCCGATGGATTCCCCCCGACACGACGCGCCCGCCCCGCGCCCGCTGCGCCCCGTCGCCTGGCTCGCCGTGGTGCTGGCGCTCGGCATGAGCGGCTACCTCGTGTGGACGAGCCACGCCCCGCGTGTCGCGCTGCTGCACGCCTTCGGTGAGACGGCGCGCGGCACCGTCGTCAAGAAGGACGAGGTGCGCACGGCCGGGACGTTCCGCGCGTGGGACCTCGTCATCGCGTACGAGGCCGACGGCGAGCCGCGGGAGGTGTCCTTCCGCGCGACGCACTACCCGCGCGCCATGGACACCGGGCCGTTCGACGTCGCGTACCTGCCGGCGGCGCCGTGGCTCGCGTGGCCCGCGCCCGCCATGCGCTGGAGCGTCGCCATGCTCGTCATCGGGCTCGTGCCGGGGATGCTCGCCGTGCTGCTCGCGTTCGTCGCGTGGTACGAGCGCTCCGGTCGTCGTCGTCCGTGGGCGCGGCGGCTCGACGCGGGCATGGAGTCCGCCTGGCAGCGGCTGTCCGACCGCATGCAGGTCTGACGCGGGAGACCGCGTCACGGGAAGGGGGCCGCACGTCCCGCGACGTGTGACCGCGCGCCACGGGACCGCCGCACGGCGCGTCGCGGGCCGCCGATAGTCTGGGCCCCGCGCGCTCCCCGATGAGCCGCCCCGGCGCCGCACGACGCGCGCCGGAGTCCCCCCGGCCTTCGGAGGCTCCCATGATCCGTCCCGTCCTCGTCCGCGGCTCCGCGCTGCTCCTCGTCGGCGCCCTCGCCGTCCCCGTGTCCGCCCAGGTGCGCCTCGAGCAGCCCATGTCCAGCCCGCGCGCGACCGTCTCGCAGGTCGTGGGCATCACCGACGTCTCCGTCGAGTACAGCCGGCCCGGCGTCAAGGGCCGCGACGTGTTCGCGAACCCGCAGATCGTGCCCTTCGACGCCGCGCAGCCGTGGCGCGCCGGCGCCGACGAGAACACGATCGTGACCTTCGAGCACGACTGCACCGTGCAGGGCGAGCCGATCGCCGCCGGCTCGTACGGCGTGCACGTCTTCCCGAAGTCGAGCGGACCGTGGACCGTCGCGCTCTCGTCGAACACGACCGCGTGGGGCAGCTACAGCTACCAGGCGTCCGAGGACGTGCTGCGCGTGACCGCCGAGCCGCGGAAGGGGCCGTTCCAGGAGCGGCTCGAGTACGAGTTCCAGGATCTCGAGCGCGACGGCGCGACGCTCGTGCTGCGCTGGGCCGAGACCGAGCTGCCGCTGCGCGTCGGCGTCGCGACGGACGACCTCATGGTCGCGTACATCCGCGACGACTACCTGCGGGGCTACGGGTTCTGGAGCGCGGCGCAGTCCGCGCAGGCGGCGACCTGGTGCGTCGGCGCCGGCGTGAACCTCGAGGAGGCGGAGGGCTGGGCGCAGCGCGCCGCGAACGCCGCGCCGTCCTTCGCCAACTGGATGCTCGTCGCGCAGGTGCAGGACGCGCTCGGCAAGACGACCGCCGCGAACGGCGCGCGCGAGAAGGCCGAGCCGCTCGCCACCGAGGCGCAGCGCAACGCGCTCGGGTACACGCTCATGCAGCAGGGCGCCGTCGACCGGGCGCTCGCGATGTTCGAGAAGAACGTCGAGCTGTACCCGGCGTCGTGGAACACCTACGACAGCCTCGCCGAGGCCTGCGCCGCCGCGGGGCAGACCGACCGCGCCGTCGAGCTCTACGGCAAGGCGCTCGAGATGGTGACCGACGACGCGAACAAGCAGCGCATCGAGGGCGTGCTCCGGACGCTGCAGGGCTGATCGGCGGGACGTCCGACGGGCCCCGGACCGGCGCGCGGCCGGCCGGGGCCCGTGGTAGCATGTCGCGCTTCCGATGACGTGCCCGGACGACCGCTCGTGACCCGACCGACCCCCGCGCGTGACGGCGCGCGCCCGCGCGCGGCGACGCCCTCCGCCGCGCGGCGCGGCGCCCCGCGGCTCGTGCTCCTCGCGGCCGCGCTCGCCGCCGCCTGCGGCCCCGCCGTCGACGACGCGCCCGCCGGCCGCCGCCCGAACGTCGTGCTCGTCATCATCGACACGCTGCGGGCGGACATGCTCAGCAGCTACGGGCACCCGGCCGACCCCTCGCCCGCGCTCACGCGCCTGGCCGCGGACGGCGTGCAGTTCGACTCGGTCATCTCGCAGACGAGCTGGACGCTGCCGTCGATCGGCTCGCTGCTCACGTCGCAGTACCCGCGCACGCTGGGCCTCTACGACGAGGGCGACCAGGCTCTCCCGCCCCACGCGACGACGCTCGCCGAGCTGCTGCAGGAGGAGGGCTACGCGACCTTCGGCGCGACGGCCAACCCGAACATCAACAGCCGGGCGCAGTTCGACCAGGGCTTCGACGAGTACGTCGACAGCGTCGTCGTGTTCCGCGAGACGCGCGACGAGGTCGAGGAGGGCGAGATCTTCTTCCGCGACGCGCGCCTGCACCCCGCGGGCATGCTCATCCGGAAGGCCGTGGCCTTCGCCGAGGCGCAGGACCCGGACACGCCCGTCTACCTCCAGCTGAACTTCATGGAGGTGCACGAGTACCACAAGGGCGCCGAGATGCTCCGGCCGCCGTACCGCCGCCTGTTCGAGGGCGAGCCGCAGGCGCCGTACCTGCGCACGGTGCGCCAGGTCACAGACGACCTCGAGGCCTTCGTGACGCAGCTCCGCGCGCTCCCCGGCTGGGAGGACACCTGGTTCTGCGTCACCAGCGACCACGGCGAGGGGCTCACCGACCACCCGGCCGTGTCGCACAGCAAGGGTCACGGCGCGCTGCTCTACCCGAGCCAGGTGCACGTGCCGTGGATCGTGTTCAACCCGTCGTGGACGCCGGCGGTGCGCCGCGTGACGCGCGACGTCCGCCTGCTCGAGCTCATGCCGACGCTGCTCGACCTCGCGGGCGTCGAGCCGCCGCCCTTCGCGCGCGGCGTGTCCCTCGCGCCGCTGCTGCGCGGCACGGGGGAGCACGCGCCGCTGCCGGAGTTCCTCGTCACGGAGACGTACTTCCGCGAGTTCCGGAAGATCTCCGCGATCGCGCCCGATTGGCAGTACGTGCACAACCGCGGGACGTCGCAGGGGCTCCCCGAGCACGAGCTCCAGGCGCGCGGCGGGACGCCCAACGGCGCGGCGACGGACCGGGCGGCCGAGCACGCCGACGTCGTCGACCGGCTGCGTCGCTACGTCGAGGCCTGGGAGTCCCAGCACCTCGAGGCACCGCCGCTCGCGGTGGGCGAGGAGCTCTCGCCCGAGGTCCGCGAGCAGCTCGAGGCCATCGGGTACTTCCGCTAGCGGGTCCGCGGACCCGCGCGCGGCGCATGGTCGGTTCCGCCGACCCGTGGTAGTCTCGAACCGACCGACCGAGGGGGGCAGCGCCCGGTCGACGAACCCTCGTCCGCGGCCCGCGCCGTGCTCCCCGGAGCCCTCCTCCATGCCGTCCCCGACCCTCCGGGCCCGTCCCCCGCGCCAGTTCTCCCTGGCTGCGCTCGGGCTCGCCGCGCTCCTCGCGTCCGACGTCCCGGGTCAGCTCACGGCGACGGCCCAGGTGGACGCCGAGCTGCCGCCCGCCGACCTGCTCGTCGAGACGGAGCTCTACCCGGCGGGCATCGCGTCCGGTGACGCGCTCGGGTCGAGCTCGGCCGTCCAGGGCGACGTGCTCGTCGTCGGGGCGCGGTTCTCCGACGTCGTGGCGGACGACGGCGGCGCGGCCTACGTCTACCGGCGCGGTGCGCGGGGCTGGGTGTTCGACGACGTCCTCGCTCCCCCGGACCTCGGCGCGGGCGACCTCTACGGCTACTCGTGCTCCCTGGACGGGGACGTGCTCGTCGTGAGCGCGCCGCTGCACGGCGAGCTCGGCACGCAGGTGGGCTCCGTGTACGTCTACCGCGACGTCGCCGGCGCCTTCGTCCTCGAGCAGGAGCTCCTGCCGTCGAACCCGCTGCCCTTCGGGCGCTTCGGCACGGACATCGCCGTCTCGGGCGACGTCATCGCCGTCGGGCGCTACCGCCCCGCCGCGGGCAACGTCGGGACGGTGCACGTCTACCGCTTCGACGGCGCGAGCTGGGTCGAGGAGGACACCGTGACGGGCGCCGACGCCGTGGTCGGCGACTTCTACGCCTACTCGCTCGACGTCGACGGCGACCGGCTGGCCGTCGGCTCCTACGAGGACGACGGCGTGGGCTCGATCTACTTCTACCGCCACGACGCCGGCGACTGGGCCTTCTCGCAGAAGGTCTTCGCCCCCGTGCCGCAGGCGGGCTCCCTGTTCAGCAAGGGGCTCTCCATGAGCGGCGACGTGCTCGTCGCGGGCGCGAACCGGCACGACGCCCTCGGCTTCGACGCGGGCGCCGCCTACGTCCTGCGCGACACCGGCGCGGAGTGGGTCCACGAGCAGACGCTCTTCGCGTCGGACGGCGAGACCATGGACCGGTTCGGCACGCACGTCGGCGTGTCGGGGAACGTCATCGTCTCCGGGTCGCGCCTCGACGACACGGCGCTCGGCGTCGACACCGGCTCCGCGTACGTCTTCCGCAGGGTCGACGGCGCGTGGGTCGAGTGGGCGTTCCTCGTCGGCGGGGACCTCGCGGCCGACGACTGGTACGGGCACACCGTGGCGACGGACGGTCGGACCGTCCTCGTGCACGCGCCTCAGCACGGCCACGGGCCGTCGGAGGCGTTCGCCGGCGCGAGCTACGCCTACGAGCTCGCGCTCGAGCCGGTGGGTGCCCCGGCGACGTCCGTCCCGCCGCCGGCCGTCACGACGCCGCCGCTCTCGACCCGCTGAGGTCGGCGCGCGTCGCGCGCGGACGTCTCCTCGTGCACCGGCCGCCGGTCCGCGGCGGCCCCGCGCCTACTTCGGCACCGAACCCGGCACCGGCGGCCAGCTCCCCGCGACCTCGAGCGGGTGGAGGGCCACGTTGCGGAAGGTGAGCCCGGAGAGCGCGCCCCGGAACGGCCGCGTCCCGAAGGGCGGCGCGTCGTCGTTGCCGATGCGCACGTCGTTGCGGTTCGTGTCGACCGCGGGGACGGTGCCCGTCGCGACGGCCACGGTGTCCAGGTAGAGCGTGACCGTGTTGTCGTAGTTCGTGCTCGTCCAGCGGCTCACCGTCCAGGCGATGTCGACGACCTGGCCGAGCGCGAGGGGGTTCGGCGCCGTGACGACCTCCGTCCCGCCCTGGTCGTCCCAGAGCGTGAGGCGCACGCGGTCGTCGGCCGCGATGACGAGCTCGAAGCTGCCCTCCTTGCTCATGAGGACCTGCTCGACGCCGACCTGCTGGACGCGCGCCACGACCTGCGCCGTGAAGTTCCCGTTGTGGAAATCCATCCACGCGTCGGACGGGAAGTCGACGAGGCCGTTGAAGAACGCGAAGCTGCCGTCGCCCGTCGGGAACGACTCGCCGTGGAAGGCCGGGGTCCAGTCGATGACCGACTCGAGGCTCCGCTTCTGCCAGTAGTTGTTCCAGAGCTTGAACTTCTTGCCCGGGTAGACGTCCGCGACGTTCGTCGTCTCGAGCGGGTCGGCGTCCATGTCGTACATCTCGACGTCGAAGCCGGCGCCGAACACGAGCTTGAGGTCCTGGCCGCCGATCGACGTGTGGTCCTGCCGCACGGCGAAGATGTCGGTGATGCCGTGCGGCGGCGCGATCGGCGACGCGCTCGCCTTGCCCGACCAGTAGAACTCCTGCGTGCGCGGCGGCGAGGCGTAGCCGCGCAGGGTCCGCAGCATGCTGCGCCCCTCGACGTGCGGGATGAACTCCTGGCGGCCCGTGAGCTCGAGCGCCGTGGGCAGCACGTCCGACGCGAACACCTCCTCGGGCGAGCCCGTGTTCGGCTCGATGACGCCCGGCCAGCGCGCGATGAACGGCACGCGGATGCCGCCCTCGTAGTGCTGCGCCTTGCCGCCCTTGAGCGGGCCGTTGCCGTCCGGGTGGAGCCCCGGGCTCAGCGAGCCGCCGTTGTCGCTGAACACCAGGACGAGCGTGTCGTCCGTCATGCCGAGCTCGTCGAGCTTGTCGAGCAGCTCGCCGATGCCCTCGTCCATCTGGCTCACCATGGCCGCGAACTTGGTCCACGGGTGCTGCGGCTCGGAGTCCGGGTAGAGCGAGAGGTACGCGGCGGGCACCTGCATCGGGAGGTGCGGCGCGTAGTACCAGAGGTTCAGGAACCACGGCTTGTCCTTGCCGTCCTGGTCCTCGATGAACTCGAGCGCGTAGTCGGTGAGCACGCGCGTCGAGTGGAGGCCCGGGTACTCGACGGAGGTCTTCTCGTCGAGGACCATCTCCGGGTTCCAGTGCGTCTGCTGGTCGGGGATGTGGAGGCGCGCGCTCCGGTCGAACCCGACGCTCGGCGGGAGGAACTCGTCGGTGGGGGCGTCCTCGGCCTCGCCCACGTGCCACTTGCCGACGTGGCCCGTCGTGTAGCCGCCGGAGCGGAAGACCTCGGGCAGCGTGCGCACGGCGTCGGGGATGCCCCGCCGCGTCTGGTTCGTCGCGACCGCCTGGAAGCCGTGGTAGACGGTCATCGTGCCGGTGAGCAGGCTCACGCGGGACGGCGTGCAGCCCGCGCTGTTCGTGCGGAACTGCGTGAGGCGGATGCCCTCGGCCGCGAGCTGGTCGAGCTCGGGCGTGAGGATGTAGTCGCTGCCGAAGCAGCCGAGGTCGCCGTAGCCGAGGTCGTCCGCCATGATGAGCAGGACGTTCGGGCGGCGCGGTGCCTCCTTGAAGAGCACCTCGGGCGAGAGGTCGTCGGGGCCGGGGCCGGTGCCGAGCTGCGCCGCGAGGGCCGCGGGCCAGGCGAGGGAGGCGAGGAGGACAACGAGGCCTCGGGCCGGTCCGGTGATCGTCACGGGTGCTCCTTCCGGGGGGTCCGCCGGACGGAGCGCTCCGGATCCCCGCCCGCCCCCTCCGGTCCCCGCACCGGGGTCCTCGGGGCGGCTCTCTCACGGGGTTTCGGGAGGATGCTGCCCAGCGGGACCATCTTCGCAGGGGATGCCCGATCTGCAAACCCCGCGATCGGCTGCTGAACGGCTTCTTCCTCGACCGCTGGCGGATCGGGTCTTATTCTTCCCCCGTCGGTCCGTCTGGCCTGCGCCTCGGACCCGCCCTCCGTCCGGCAGCGGGGGGCTCGATCCCGCGGACCGGAGGCCTCGTGGCGACCCCCTCTCCAGACAGCTCACCGCGTCGATTCGTGGTGGTGGGAGGGGGACCGGCCGGACTCACCGCCGGCTACAAGCTCGCCCAGGCGGGGCACCCGCCGGTGGTCTTCGAGAAGGACCACACGGTGGGGGGCATCTCGAGGACCGAGCAGTACAAGGGCTTCCACTTCGACATGGGCGGGCACCGCTTCTTCACGAAGGCGCCCGAGGTCGACGAGATGTGGCACGAGGTGCTCACGGACGAGTTCCTGCAGCGCCCGCGCCTCTCGCGCATCTTCTACAAGAAGAAGTTCTTCCACTACCCGCTGCAGCCGCTCAACGCGCTCGCGGGGCTGGGCGTCGTGCAGAGCATCCTCATCGGGTGCAGCTACGTGCGCTGGAAGCTCTTCCCGTACAAGGTCGAGGAGACCTTCGAGCAGTGGGTCACGAACCGCTTCGGCAAGCGGCTCTTCCTGACCTTCTTCAAGACCTACACCGAGAAGGTGTGGGGCATCTCGTGCAGCGAGCTGAAGGCCGAGTGGGCCGCGCAGCGCATCAAGGACCTCTCGCTGCGCACGGCCGTCATGAGCATGTTCTTCAAGCCGAAGAACACCATCAAGACGCTCATCGAGCAGTTCGACTACCCGCGCCAGGGCCCCGGCATGATGTGGAAGGCCGTGGCGCGCATCATCGGCGAGCACGGCGGGTCGGTGGAGATGCACGCCGACGTCGTCAAGGTGCACCGCGACGGCATGCACGTGACCGGCGTGACGGTCGCGCAGGACGGCGTCGAGACGCGGCACGAGGGCACGGACTTCATCTCGAGCATGCCCATCCCGGAGCTCGTCAAGAAGCTCGACCCGCCGGCGCCGGACGAGGTGCTGACGGCCGCCGACAACCTGAGCCACCGCGACTTCCTCACGGTGTGCCTCATCGTCGACGAGCCGGACCTCTTCCCCGACAACTGGATCTACATCCACGACGACTCGGTGCACGTCGGCCGCATCCAGAACTTCAAGAACTGGAGTCCGGACATGGTGCCGGACGCGAGCAAGACCAGCCTCGGCATGGAGTACTTCTGCAACGAGGGTGACGAGCTCTGGACGATGGACGACGCGGACCTCGTCGCGCTCGCGCGGGAGGAGATCGCGCAGATCGGGCTCGCGAAGAAGGAGGACGTGAACGACGGCTGCGTGTTCCGCGTGCCGAAGTCCTACCCCGTGTACGACGCCGACTACGGCGACCACCTCGCGGTCATCCGCGAGTACGTGGACCGGCTCGAGAACCTCCAGACCATCGGCCGCAACGGGCTCCACCGCTACAACAACCAGGACCACGCGATGCTCACCGGGATGTACGCGGTGCGCAACGCGGTCGGCGGCGAGGAGCACGACCTCTGGGCGGTGAACACCGAGCAGGAGTACCACGAGGAGGTCGAGGGCGAGGAGCAGACGCCCGGCCGCAACAAGCGCTTCGTCGAGGTGCCGGTGGACGTCGGGCTCTCCGACGTGCTCCAGTCGCTCGACCGCGTGGCGTTCGGCGCGGCGGCCGGCGCGGTGTGCGGCCTGAGCCTGCTGCTCATGACCGGCATCCTCGTCGCGCAGGGCGGCCCGAACACCGGCGCGACGCTCGGCCTGCTCCGCAACTACCTCCCCGGCTACGAGGTCACGACGCCCGGCATCCTCATCGGGCTCGTCTACGGCTGCCTCATCGGCTTCGTGCTGGGCTGGCTCGCCGCGCTGGTCCGCAACGGCGTGTGGTTCCTCTACTTCGCGATCGTGAGGCGCCGGGCCGAGCGCGGCTTCCTCCAGGATCTGCTGGACTACATTTGATCCGCGCCCCCGCGGCGGCGAAAGTGCCCCCCATGGCGACGAAGGACAGCCCATCCGCCGCGCACGAGACGCAGCGCCCCGACCAGCGTCGCATCCTGAGCATCGACGCGACGATCTGGGGCATCACCGCCGGCATCCTCGCCGGGATCGGGCTCTTCGCCGCGACGAACATCCTCGTGCTCCGGGGCGGCCAGCAGGTCGGCAAGCACCTCGGGCTGCTGCGCAACTACTTCCCCGGCTACAGCGTCACGTTCCTCGGGAGCCTCGTCGGCTTCTTCTGGGCGTTCCTGGTCGGCTTCGTCGTGACGTGGATGTTCGTGCGCATCTACAACGCGGTGGCGCAGCTGCGCGGTCGGAAGGCGCGCTGACGCGCCCGGGCGGGACGCGCGCGTGACGGTCCCCGACGGCAGCGACGGCACGGCGGGCCGACCGCCGCGCGTGTCCGTGGTCATCCCGGCGCACGATTGCCCGGACCAGCTCCGCTTCTGCCTCGACCGGCTGGCCACCTCGACGAGCGACGACTACGAGCTCATCGTCGTCGACGACGCGTCCACCGACGACACGGCGGCGGTCGCGGAGTCGTACGGCGCGCGGGTGATCCGGCTGGAGCGGAACGCGGGCCCGGCGGAGGCGCGCAACCGCGGCGCGCAGGAGGCCGTCGGTGACATCCTCTACTTCATCGACGCGGACACGGGCGTCCACCCGCCGAACGTCGCGGACGTCATCGCCGCCTTCGACGAGGACCCGGGGCTCGACGCGCTCTTCGGCAGCTACGACACGCAGCCCACCGAGCCCAACTTCATCTCGCAGTACCGCAATCTGTTCCACCACTTCGTGCACCAGCAGGGGCGCGAGGAGGCGTCGACCTTCTGGAGCGGCTGCGGCGCCATGAAGCGCGAGGTCTTCCTCGGGCACGGCGGCTTCGACCCGGGGCTCTACGCGCGGCCGTCCATCGAGGACATCGAGCTCGGCGCGCGGCTCGTGCGGGCGGGCCAGCGCATCGCGGTCAAGAAGCACATCCAGGTGACGCACCTCAAGCGCTGGACGCTCTGGGGGACGATCCGCACGGACGTCTTCGACCGCGGCATCCCGTGGACGCGGCTCATCCTCCGCGAGGGCGAGATGCCCGACGACCTCAACACGGGCGTCGCGCAGCGCGTGTCGCTGCTGCTCACGGCGGGGCTGCTCGTGACGTGGCTCGTCGGCGCGTGGTTCGCGCCGGTGCTGCTCGTGCTGCCGTTCGCGGCGTGGCTCGCGGTGCTCATCCTCGACACCTGGACGCTCGAGCACGGGATGAGCCCGGCGCAGTCGTGGATGCTCGTCGCGTTCTCCGTCGTCGGGCTCGGGCTCTTCGCGGTCGAGGCGCCCGTGTGGGCCGCCGTGTCCGCCGCGCTGCTCGCGGGCATCGTGTGGCTCAACCGGCGCATGTACGCATTCTACGTGCGCGAGCGCTGCGTGCCGTTCACGCTCGCCGTGATCCCCATGCACGTCCTCTACTTCCTCTACAGCGGCGTCGCGTTCGGGCTGGGCGTGCTGTGCCACCTCGCGGACCGGCTGCGCGGGCGCGGCGGCGCGAAGCCCGAGGGCGCCTGAGGTCGTGGGCAAGCGCTTCGCCCTGGTCACGACGTTCTACCCGCCGTACCACTTCGGCGGCGACGGCGTGTGCGTGTACCGGCTGGCGGGCGCGCTCGCGAGCCGCGGGCACGAGGTGGACGTCATCCACTCGGTCGACGCCTACCACCTCGCGCACCCGGGCGAGCCGGAGCACGACTACCCGTCGCCGCCCGGCGTGACGCGACACGAGCTGCGGTCCGCGCGGCCGGGGCTCGCGTCGCTCACGGCGCACCAGACCGGGGGGCCCGCGGCCTACGACGCGCGCCTGCGCGAGCTGCTCGAGGACGGCGGTCACGACGTCATCCACTTCCACAACGTGTCGCTCACGGGCGGGCCCGGCGTGCTCGCGCTGGGCCGTGCGCCCAAGCTCTACACGGCGCACGAGTACTGGCTGCTCTGCGCGACGCACGTGCTCTTCCGCTACGGGCGGGAGGCGTGCACGAAGCGGACCTGCCTGCGCTGCACGCTCGAGTCGGGCCGTCCGCCGCAGCTCTGGCGGTACACCGGGAAGGTCAAGCGCTGCGTCCGCCACGTCGACCGCTTCCTCATGCCGAGCTCGTTCGCGGCGCAGAAGCACCGGGAGTTCGGCATCGACCGGCCCATGACGGTGCTGCCGCACTTCGTGCCCGACGCGCCGGTGGGCGGCTGGGACGTGCCCGGGGGGCAGGCGTCCGAGCCGCCGACGACCGGGGACGACGACCGCCCGTACGTGCTCTTCGTGGGCCGGCTCGAGCTCCTCAAGGGCGTGCAGGACCTGCTCGGGATGTTCCGCGACTACCGCGAGGTGCGGCTGCTGATCGCCGGAGACGGCGACCACCGCGCGGCGCTCGAGGCGCAGGCCGCGGGCCTCGACCACGTGCGCTTCCTCGGCGCCGTGCATGCCGACGCGCTCGACCGGCTCTACCGCGACGCGCTCGCCGTCGTGTCGCCGTCCATCTGCTACGAGGTCTTCAACCTCGTGCCCGTCAACGCGATTCAAGCTTCGCTCAACAAGTGCGGGCGCAATCAGATGGATCAGAAAGGCCAGGGTGAGCAGAGTAAGG
>JAUIEF010000313.1 GCA_030428785.1 bacterium | reverse complement strand
TGGGGGGGCGCCGCGACGGCCGCCACGCGAGCGTTGCGCGCAGCAACCGGTCGAGCGGCGGCGACACCCGGCCCGGCGCCGACCTCGACCACCGCCCGTCGGCGACGGCGGAGAGCACCTCGCTCCGCGACTCCTGCGGGAACGCCGGCGACCCGCAGACGAGCTCGTGCAGCACGACGCCCAACGCCCACACGTCGCTCGTGACCCCGGCGGCTCCGCCGCGCGCCTGCTCCGGCGCCATGTACCGCGGCGTCCCGAGCAGGTCGCCGGTGCTCGTGAGCGACTCGTCCGCGTCGGTCGCCGTGAGGCCGAAGTCGAGCAGGACCGGGGACCCGTCGTCGCGCACGAGGACGTTGCCCGGCTTGATGTCGCGGTGGAGCACCCCCGCGGTGTGCGCCGCGTGCACGGCGCGCGCCAGCTCGGCGACGAGCGCGACGGCCTCCGCCTCGGGCACGCGCCCGGCGAGCTCCGTCAGCGGCGCGCCGCGCACGAGGTCCATGACGAACCACGGCGTCCCGTCCGTGACGCCGACCTCGTGCACGGCGACGAGCCGCGGGTCGTCGAGCCGCTCGAGCACCCGCGCCTCGCGAGTGAACCGCGTCATCGCCCGCTCCCCGAGGAGCGCCGCGTGCGGGAGCAGCTTGAGCGCCCGCGTCGGTCCGTCCGGCAGATCCGAGTCGCGCGCCTCGTAGACCACGCCCATGCCCCCGCGGCCGAGCTCCCGCAGCAGCTCCCACCGGCCCAGCCGACGCGGCGTGCCGACCGAGGCGTCCGTCGACGGCGCGCCGTCGCGCGGGAGCGGCGCGAAGAGCGCGAGCGCCTCGAGGCTCGCGTCGATGGCCGCGAGGACGGCCGCCCGCCCGCCGACCTCCTCGAGCGTCGCGTCGGGAAGCCCGTCGCACCACGCGTCCGCGCTCACGTCCGAGGCCTCGCGCGCGTCGAGGTAGTCCGCGACGAGGTCCTCGAGGGTCACGCGCCCGGGCTCCCGTCGGGCGGCGGCGCGAGCACGGCGCCGAGCCGCGCGAGCGCGCGGTTGTGCAGCTTGCTCGTCGCCTCCGGGCTGCGCTCCAGCACCTCCGCGGCCTCCTTGTTGGAGAGCCCCTCGACCTGGCGCAACAGCACGACCTCGCGCATCGCGTCCGGCAGCCGGGCCACGGCGCGCTCGAGCCGCTCGAAGCGCGGCTCGTCGAGGTAGCGGGGCGTGGCGTCCGGCGCCGCGAGGTGCCCGGCCACCGAGTCCGTCAGCGCCACGCCGCCGCGACGACGCGAAGCCCCGAAGTGGTCGGCCTTGTTGCGGATCTTGTTCAGGACGCACACGTGGAGGTAGTGCCCGAGCGAACCCTCGCCGCGGGGCTCGAAGCGCGCGAGGTCCGTGAGCGCGTCCTTCACGACGCTCTGGAGTACGTCCTCGCTCTGGAGCCGACTGCGCAGCGCGGCGCCGAGCCGGCAGCGGATCGAGAGGAGCAACGGGTCGCGGTAGCGGCGATAGAGCGCGTCCCACGCGCTCTCGTCGCCGGACTGGATGCGCCGGACGATCTCGGTGGAGAGGTCGACGGCGTCGGATGGCCCCCCGTTCGGCATGCGCCCATCGTACGCCGAGGACGCCGAGGACGAAGCCGGGGCCGGCGCCTCGCGGCGACCGGCCCCGGTCCTTCGTCCCCGATCCCCCGTGCCTCCCGGCGCCTCGCCCGCGGGACGTCGGTCGCCCGGCCGTCCGCGCGGAGCGGGGCGCCGCGGACGACGCCCGCGCTCAGGGACCGCCCGCCGCGCGACCCGAGGCGCCCGTGACGCGCGTCCCGCCGGCGGGTCCGACCCCGCCGCCCACGCCGAAGCCCGGCAGCACCGGCGCCTCGATCGGCGGCGTGAGCGCCTGGACCTCGTGCGCGCCGAGGTCGATCGTCCCGACGAACCGCTTCTTGCCGTCGATGTCGAGCTTCGGCAGGTCCGTCGGGAACGCGGACGACAGCCCGACGTCGACGCACGCCGAGCCCTTCGTGAGCGAGAAGTCGCCGCCGGGCGCCGGCCCGAAGGGCGTCGCGGCGACGGGCGCCGTGAACGCCGGCGTCACGAACAGCGGCAGCATGCCGGGGCCGAGCGGGATGCCCGCCGGCGGCGTCGCGAGCAGGCCGTGGTGGATCGAGAGGCTCCCGATGACCGGCGGCTCGACGAACGTGAGGAGCACCTCCATGTCCATCGCGAAGCTCCCGAAGTTCCCGTGCAGGATCGAGTTGGCGATCTCGTAGTCACCGCCCGCGTCGATGAGCAGGCCGCCCACCGAACCGAAGGGCGCCGACGCGAAGTTGTTCGCGATGGTCGTGTTCACGACGTCGAGGACGGCGCCCGACGGGCCGCCGCCCAGGCCGCCGGACAGGTAGAGCCCGCCCACGCCGGAGCCGAGGTTGCCCGTGATGAGCACGTCCACCAGCCGCCCACCGCCGCCGAGCAGCGCGCCGCCGGTCGTCGTCACCACCGTCCCGGACATGCCGCCGTTGCCCTGGATGCGGTCGCCCACCATGTCGCACGTGCTGAACGGCGCCGTGACCACGCCGCCCACGCTGAGCGCCGTGTTGCCCGTGATGAGGTTGCCGCGCAGGACGGCGGACGCACCCGTGTCGACGGTCACGCCGCCGCACGGCAGACCGTCGTCGCCCTCCGGGTGGTTGCCCGTGATGACGTTCCCGATCAGGTGCGCCGGCGCCGTGCTCGCGACGCGCACGCCGCCGACCACGTCGAAGAGCCCGCTGCCGCCCGTCACCGTGAAGCCCTCGAGCGTCCCGGCGGCGACGAGGTCCACCACCGGACCGGAACCCGCGCCGTCGAGCACGGTGAACGCCGGCCCGGCGACGGCCTCGAGGTGCACCTCCTTGTCGACGACGAACGCGCCGAAATAGGTGCCCGGCTCGACGAACACGGTGTCACCGTCCGCCAACGCGCCGGACGCGAAGGCGGCGCCCGGGGAGGTGAAGTCGCCCACACCGGGGACGGGGTGGACGGTGAACGTCCCGGCGTGCGCGCCCGCGACGAACGCGAGCCCCAGGACGGGGGCGATCAGGAAGCTGCGGAGGGTGGTCATGGGGGTCCTTTCTCCGGCCGCGGGGCCGGCGTCTCGGGGCTCCCGGCGGCGCGCGGTCGGCGCCGGATCCCGGGGGTGATCCCGTCACGCCGACCGGGAGA
>JAUIEF010000094.1 GCA_030428785.1 bacterium | reverse complement strand
GCGTACGGGCAGCCCCGCGATCGGGCCGCCGGCGGTCGCGCGCGCCACGCGCACCTCCACCGTGAACGGCTCGTTGAGCGGGACGGTCGACGGCACGGTCCGCCAGGCGACGCGCCAGGTGCCGGCCGCGGAGACGACCTCGCGCCAGCCGTCGGCGGGGACGGCCGCGCCGCCCCGATCGCGGGGAGCGCGGTCCGCGCCCGGCGCGCCGCAGCCCGCCGCCGCGACGAACGCCGCGAGCACCAGGGCGCCCGCGGCCGCGGCAGCGGTGCGTTCGCGCCCGAAGCCGGCCCGCCGCCCGCCCGCCCGACCCCGCACCCTGCGTCCCCCGCTCGTCATCGCTCCTCCTCCGCGGCCGCGCGCGCGGCGTCCTCCTCGGCGGTGGCCGCGTCGACGTAGAGGCGCCGGCCGAACGCCCCGGCGAACGTGCCGTCGGGCTGGAACACCTGCCCGCGGTGGTTGCCGTGGTCGAGCACGAGGATGCGTCCGTCGGTGAGCACCGCGACGCCCCACGGCTTGTAGAACTCGCCGGCCGCGAGGCCCGGCCCGCCCCAGCGCGCGACCTCCGGCCCCGTGACGTCGAAGACGTGCAGCGTGTGGAGCGCGCGGTCCGTGACGAGCACGCGGCCCTGCGCGTCCGCGGCGACGCCCGCCGGCTCGCGCAGGATGCCCGCGCCGAGGATCGCGTCGAGCTCGCCGTCGGGACCGAAGACGAGCACCTGCCCGAGGTCGCCGTCGCTCACCGCGATGCGCTGCTCGCCCGCGCCGCCGCGCGGCACGCCGTGCTTGTCCGGCGTCGCGCCGAAGCGCGGCAGCACGGCGACGTCGAGCGGTCGCTGGAGCCGCCCCGCGCCGATCGTGCGCAGCCAGCGCCACGCGGGATCGAGCTGGAGCACGACCGCCGCGGACTCGTCGATCACGAAGCAGTGGCCCTGCGGGTCGACGGCGAGCGCGCCGGGCCCGACGCGACGCGGCGCGGAGGCCGGCCGGGTCGGCGCGGCCGCGTCGTCCGCCGCGAGCGCCACGAGCTCCGTGAGGTCCACGCTCTGCACGAGGTGCGCGGCGCCGGGCCGGAACGCGGCCTCCGGCGCCTCGTGGAGCTGGTCGAGGCGCCACGTCTGGAGCCGCCCGGCGTCGGCGTCCGTCGCGAAGACGCGCCCCTTCGGCCCGAACGCGACGCCGCGCAGCCGGCGGAAGCGCCCCGGCGCGTCGCCCCAGTCGCCGAAGCGCGTCACCGTGAGCGGCGACGGCCCGCGGAGGTCCATGACCTGGAGCGTCTGGCTCTCCGGCTCGAGCGTGAGCAGCAGGCGGTTCCACGCGGCGACCTCGCGGCCGGCGTGCGGCGCGATGCCCGGGCGCACGGTGGGGTCCGCGGCGTAGAGCGAGGCGTCGCCCTCGGCGGGCCCGAAGACCTGCACGCGATCGACGAAGGACTCGCACACGAGCGCGCGGCTCCCGTCCGGCGCGACGGCCACGGCGTCCGGGTAGTGGAGGCGGCCCTCGCCCTCGCGCGGGCGGAGCGCGTGCTTGCCCCACTCGTAGAGCGGCGTGCCGTCGCCGCGGAGCACCGCCGCGACGTCGAAGACCTGGACGCGGTGGTTCTCCGTGTCGGCGACGTACAGCCGACCGGCCGCGACCGCGACGCCGCGCGGCTCCGCGAAGAGCCCGGGGAACGGGCCGCGCTCGCCGAGCGTCGCGAGCACGGCGCCGCCCGCGTCGAGCACGACGACGCGGTGGTTCCCGGTGTCCGCGACGAACACGCGCCCCGCGTCGTCGCGCGCGATGCCGGTGGGCCGCTCGAAGCCGGCGCCTTCCCAGCGCGTCACCGGACGCCCGAGCCGGTCGAAGACCTGGACCCGGTCGTTGCCCGTGTCCGCGACGTACACCGCGTCGGGTCCCACGGCCACGCCCGTCGGCTCGACGAGCTGCCCGGGCCCCGCGCCGCGCTGACCGAACCGCCCGGCCCAGCCGCCGTCGGGCGCGAGGATCTGCACGCGGTGGTTGCCCGTGTCGGCGACGTAGACCTTGCCGTCCGGCGCGACCGCCACGCCCGTCGGCCGCCGGAACTGTCCCGGCGCCGTGCCGCGCCGCCCCCAGGAGGCGACCTCGGCCAGGTTCGCGTCGAACACGGCCACGTGGTGGTCGCCGGTGACGAGCAGCCGGCCGTCCGTCGTCCAGGCCGCCCCGCGCGGCTCGACGACGCCGTCGAGCGCCTCGAGGTACGCGCCGTAGCGGCCGTCGACGTCCGGGCCGGCGGCGACCGGCGGGGCGAGCAGCCCGAGGAGGACGAGCAGGAGCGACGGCATGGGGCGCCTCGGCCGCGGGGATCGGGGCCGCACTCTACCGGAATCGGCCCCGAACGGCCCCCTGAGGCCCCGAATCCGGCCGGCCCGCCGCGCCGCCGCGCCCCGGCCGCCCCCGGGCGCGAGACACCCCGGAATGGCGTTCAACACCCGCCCCGATCCAGCCGATGGAGAGGGACTTGGAGGCGGGCGTTTCCCCGAAGAGTCGCCATGAAGATCCTCGTTCTCGGTGGGACCAAGTTCCTGGGCCAGCACGTGGTCCAGGCCGCCCTGGATCGCGGGCACGACGTGACCCTGTTCAACCGCGGCCAGAGCGATCCGGACCGCTTCCCCGACGCGACGCTGCTCATCGGGGACCGCACCTGCGACCTCGACAAGCTGGCGGGCGACCGCTGGGACGTCGCGATCGACACGAGCGGGCACACGCCGCTCGACGTGAGCGCCACCGTCGACGCGCTCTCGGGCAAGGTCGGCCACTACACGTACGTGTCCACGGCATCGGTGCTCTCGCAGCCCGTGCCGTTCGGCGCGGACGAGACGGCGCCCGTCGAGGAGCTGCCGCCCTGCGAGACCTGCGTCGTCGAGGTCACCGACCACAACTACGCGGCCGTGAAGTCGGAGTGCGAGCGCATCGTGCGCGAGACCTTCGACGGGCCGTCGTTCATCGTGCGGCCCGGCCTCGTCGTCGGGCCCGAGGACGTGTCGGACCGCTTCACGTACTGGATGCGCCGCATCAAGTTCGGCGGCGACGTGCTCGTGAGCCGCCCCGACCAGCCCGTGCAATTCATCGACGTGCGCGACATCGCCGACTGGATCGTGCGCGCCGGCGAGGAGAGCTTCGAGGGCACCTGCCTCGCGACGGGTCCGGCCGAGCCGCTCACGCTCGGCGAGTTCCTGGGCGAGTGCAAGCGCATCCTCGACGTCGCGGCGTACTTCACGTGCGTCGACGACGCGTTCCTGCTCGAGTTCGGGCTCCAGCCGCTGCAGGACCTGCCGCTCTGGATCCCCCGGGAGCAGGAGGCGTTCATGACGCTCGACTGCACCGCGGCGCGCGACAAGGGCCTGCGCTGCCGGCCGCTCGTCGACACGATCCAGGACACCTACGAGTGGGACATGGGCCGCCCGTGGGACGTGCCCGTGAACGCCGGCCTCACGCTGGACCAGGAGGCCGAGCTGCTCACGACGTGGATGGACCGCATGGACCGCGTGCCCGCCTGACGTCGGGCGTCAGCGCGCCGGCAGCGAGAGCACGGCGCCGCGCGCGAGCCCGAACGCGTCGAGGTGGCCGACCACCGGCCGCTCCTCGCCGAGCAGTCCGTGCGCGTGCACGCGCGACCCGTGGTGCATGAGGACGGCCTCGGCGCCCTCGGCGTAGAAGCCGACGACGAGCCCGCTCGACAGGCCGAAGGACGCGCGGAAGGGCGCGTGCTCGGGGCCGGCGTCGGGGTGCGCGACGGGGCACTTGCCGTGGAGCACGTGCACCTCCGCGGCGCGCACCGGTCCGCGCACGACGAACGGGAACGGCCGGCTCCAGTCGAGGCCCGCCGCCTTCGCGGACTCGCGCACGAACTGCTCGAGGCCGTCGGGGGGCACGTCGCGCTCGACGGGCACCTCGATCCAGCGGGGCACCTCCGCGACGACGAGGAAGGTCGCCTCCGACTCGGGGTCGGCGCGCTCGGCGTCCGGGCGCGCGTCGCCGGACACGCGCGACACCCACGCGACGCCGTCCACGACGAGGAGTTCGCCCTCGAGGCCGGCCATCGCGCCGACGCCGTGGACGTCCTGGCGCATGACCTCGCGCAGGCGGACGCGGCCCTCGTGCCGCTCGAAGCGCATGACCTCGCGCACCGTGCCCCAGTGGCGCGTCGAGCCGTCCCAGCGGCCGGCGCCGCAGGCGGGGAGCGCCGCGAGGACGACGAGGCACGCGGCGAGCGGGGCGAGGCGGAGCCGGGCGGTGCGCATGCCCGCATGATCGGCGCGGGAGGGAGCCGTTTCCAGGGGCGCGCGCGACGGTCGGGTGCGCGAGGCCGCCGGCGGCGCGCGGCGGCCGAGTCCACGCGGGCGCGTCAGCCGCCGTCCGGGCCGAGCCACCACCAGAGCAGCCAGCCCACGCCGAGCAGCGCCGCCCAGACCGCGAGGCGCATGAGCGTGAGCAGCGACACGCGGCGGTTCTTCTCGTACGGGTCGAGGAAGCTCATGCGCCGCGCGCCGCCTTCCGTCGCGGTCGGGGCGCCGGCTGGCAGCGCCGGCACACGTGGGTGCCGCGCTGCGCGACGACGAGCCGCGTGATGGGCGTGCCGCACGCGCGGCACGGCTTGCCCGTCCGCCCGTACACGCGGAAGTCGTCCTGGTAGGCGCCCGGCTGGCCCTCGGGCGTCCGGTAGAAGGTGTCGAAGCTCGAGCCCTTCGCGTCGACGGCCTCCGCGAGCACCTCGCGGATGGCGGCGGCGAGGGCCTCGGCGCGCGGACGCGGCACGCGGTCGGAGCGGCGCAGCGGGTGGAGCCCCGCGCGGTGCAGCGCCTCGTCGACGTAGATGTTGCCGAGCCCCGCGAGGAAGGACTGGTCGAGGAGCAGCGGCTTGAGCAGCCGTCGCCGCGCCCGGAGCTGCTCCGCGAGCCAGCGCGGCGTGAGCGCGGGGCCGAGCGGCTCGGGCCCGATGTCCGGCAGGAAGGCCTCGACGTCGTCCACGAGCGCGAGGCGCCCGAACTTGCGCACGTCGACGAACGCCAGGTGCCGCCCGTCGTCCAGCGCGAAGCTCGCGCGGAGGTGGGCGCGGTCCTCGAGCGCGCCGACGTAGAGCCGCCCCGACATGCGCAGGTGCCCGACGAGGTGCCGCCCGTCGTCGAAGTCGAACACGAAGTACTTCGCGCGGCGCCACACGCGCTCGATGCGCAGGCCCGCGACCTCGCGGCAGAACGCCTTCGCCGACGGCCGCGCGACGGTGCGCGCCCAGGTCACGCGCGCGGACTCGACGGTGCGTCCCTCGAGCTCCGGGCGGAGCTGCCGCACGATGGTCTCGACCTCGGGGAGTTCGGGCACGGCGCTCGCGATCCGGTGGCGGGGGTCCGCCCCCGGGGCGGCGCGTCCCGGGCGCGCGTCGCGCCGCGGGGCGGCACGCGCACCCCGGGCGAGGGGGCGGGCGGCCCATGATAGAGTCCGCGGCATGTCCGCACCCGGGGACACGCACGCCGCCTACGACGACGCCCTCGCGCACCACTACGACGAGGACTACGAGATCCTCCGTGCCGGCGCCGCCGACGTCGCGTTCTACCGCGAGGCGGCCCGCGCGCACGGCGGCGCCGTCCTCGAGGTGGGCTGCGGCACGGGGCGCGTCCTCCTGCCGCTCGCCCGCGCGGGGCTCACCGTGACCGGCGTGGACCCCTCGACGGCGATGCTCGCCGAGCTCGAGCGCAAGCTCGCCGACGAGCCCCCCGCCGTGCGCGAGCGCGTGACGACGCATCGCGGGACCTTCGCGGAGCTGCCCGTCGACGGGCCGTTCGACTTCGTGTACTCGGCGTTCCGGTGCTTCCAGCACCTCGAGACGCGCGCCGACCGGCTCGCCGCGCTCCGCGAGCTGCGCCGCGTGCTCGCGCCCCACGGCACGCTCGCGTTCGACCTCTTCGACTTCTCGCCGGAGAAGGCCGCCGCGTACGTCGACGAGCGCACCGACTACCGGCTCGAGGACGGCGACGTCGTCCGCGAGCGCCGCGCGTCCTCGCACGTCGAGCCCGACGGCCGCGCCGTGCGGGGCCGCTTCCGGTGGCTCGAGGACGGCGTCGAGACGGACCGCGCCGAGTTCACGCTCGCGATCGTCCCGCGCGACGAGCTCATCGCGCTGCTCGAGGAATCCGGCCTCAGACTCCGCGCGCTCCTGGCCGATTTCGAGGGAGCGGCCTGGTCCGCGGACGACCCGCGCGAGCTCGTCGTCCTGGCCGGCCGCGACGACGCGCACGACGCCTGACCGCCCGCCCCACCGCTCCTCCGCCACGCCCCCCGACGCACGCCGCCTCCCCGTGAAGATCCTCATCACGAGCCCCATCTTCCCGCCGGACCTGGGCGGCCCCGCGACCTACGTGCCGAGCCTCGCGTCCTTCCTCGCGAAGCGCGGCCACGACGTCACGGTCGTCGCGTTCTGCAGCGACCCCGAGCCGCGGGGTTGGCCGTTCCGCGTCGTGTCCATCGCGCGCTGCTGGATGCCGCTGCGGTACCTCAAGGACTTCCTCGCCGTGTGGCGCGAGGCCAAGGACGCCGACGTGCTCTACATCAACGAGCACCTCGCGTTCCACGTCGCGCTCGCGGGTCGCCTGCGCGGCAAGCCCATGGTCATCCGTGTCTGCGTCGACGGGACGTGGGAGATCAGCCACCGCCTCGGTTGGCACGACGACACGATCACCGACTACCAGCACCGCACCTACGACTGGAAGGTCGCGTTCGCTCGCAGGCTGCAGCGGCTGTGGTGGGGCTGGATGAAGCGCATCGTCGCGCCGAGCCTGTTCCTCAAGGGCATCGTCGAGGGCTACGGCGTCCCGCCCGCGCGCACCGAGCTCATCCACAACGCCTACCACGGGCCGGAGGAGTTCACGCGCCCGAAGGAGGAGTGCCGCACCGAGCTCGACCTGCCCGAGGACCGCGTCGTCCTGCTGAGCATCTGCCGGCTCATGATCTGGAAGGGCGTCGACGGGCTCATCCGGGCGCTCGGCCGCCTGCCGGAGAACCACCACCTCTACGTGGCGGGCGACGGCGACGAGCTCGACCGCTGGACGCGCCTCGCCGAGGAGCTCCAGCTGTCGCACCGCGTGCACTTCCTCGGCAACGTGCCGCACGCGCGGCTCATGTCGTGGATCCGCGCGGCGGACGTCTTCCTGTTGAACAGCGCGTACGAGGGACTCTCGCACACGCTGCTCGAGGTCATGTGGCTCGGCACCCCCGCCGCGGTGTCGGCCGTGTGCGGCAACCCGGAGCTCGTCGAGGACCGCGTCAACGGACGCACCTTCGACTTCCAGGACGTCGACGCGATCGTGGACGCCGTCACCGACCTGCTCGAGGACCCGGACGCCACGGCGACCTACGTCGCGCGCAGCCGGGAGAAGGTGGCCGGATTCGCCCGGGAGCCGCTGTTCGAGCGCAAGGAGCGGCTGTTCCTGTCGGTGTCCGGCAAGGCCCGCTGAGGCTTCATCGGAGTCTCGCTTGCAGCGGCCGCTCCCGCGGTCGCACACTGGCCGCACTCCCCCCCGGCATCCCCCGATCATGTCCACTCCCCCTCCGACCCCCACCTTGGGGAAGGCGGCCCCTCGTGTCGGCTCGCCGGTCCTCGAGGCGCTGCGCATCCGGGAGTCCCTGGAGCGCGAAATCGAGGCATGCGCCCAGGACCTCGAGGAACACGTGCCCCGTCTCCGGCTGCGCCGCGCGGTCTACGCCGGCGAGTGGGTCGTGGGCGTGCACGTCGGCGGCCGGGACGACCCCGGGCTGCCGTTCTCGCGGCTCGAGTTCCGGCTGCACATCGACGTCGAGGCGGGCTCGGTGCGGGTGACGCGCTGCGAGACGGTGCGCAACCGCGACGCGACGCCCGACGCGTTCGAGACGGAGCTGGACGATGACGGTCGTCGACGGCTCACAGGCTTCGTGGAGTCGGCCTTCCTCGGCTTCGCCCGACGCTACTTCGAGACGCGTTGACCCGGCGGGCGGTGTGACCGACGCCGTCGTCGCCGCCTGCCGCGACCTCCGCCGCGTCTACGGCGACGGGCCGACCGCCGTCGTCGCGCTCGACGGCGTGGACCTCGAGCTGCGGCGCGGCGAGGTCGTCGCGCTCACGGGCCCGAGCGGCTCCGGCAAGTCGACGCTGCTCCACCTGCTCGGCGCCATGGACTCGCCGACGTCCGGCTCGGTCGTCGTGGCGGGGCGCGACCTCGCCGGGCTCGACGACGAGGCCGCCTCGCGCTTCCGCAACGAGCACCTCGGCTTCGTCTTCCAGTTCTTCCACCTCATCCCGTCGCTGTCGGTCGTCGAGAACGTCGCGCTGCCCGCGCGGCTCGGCGGCGCGACGCCGGCGGAGGCGAACGCGAAGGCCGCCGCGCTCGTGGAGCGCGTGGGCCTCGGCGGGCGCGGCGACCGGCTGCCCGACGCGCTGTCCGGCGGCCAGCAGCAGCGCGTCGCCGTCGCGCGCGCGCTCGTGAACGACCCGGCGCTCGTGCTTGCGGACGAGCCCACCGGCAACCTCGACCACGCGTCCGGCGGCGAGGTCATGCGGCTGCTGCTCGAGCTCGCGCAGGAGCGCGGCATCGCGGCGCTCGTCGCGACGCACGACCCGCAGGTGCGCGACTTCTCGCACCGGGAGGTCGTGCTCGAGGACGGGCGGCTCGCGACGCCCCCGACGTCGTGACGCTCCGCGGGCTGCGCACCGTCCTCGGCGTGCTGCTCGCGGACGCCCGCGCGCACCGCCTCCAGACGCTCACGACCTGCGTCGGCATCGCGGTGGGCGTCGCGGTCGTCGTGGCGATCCGCACGTCGAGCCAGTCGGCGCTCTCGCACTTCCGCGACACGGTGCAGACGTTCACCGGCGTCGCGACGCACGAGCTCCACGGGCCGGCGCCGCTGCCGGCCGCGCGCCTCGCCGAGCTGCTCGAGGCGCCGGGCGTGACCGCGGCGCACCCCGTCATCGAGTCGCACCTCGTGCTCGACCTCGGCGCGGAGGGCGCACGGCCCGTGCGCCTCGTCGGCATCGACCCGTTCCTGTCGGCACCCTTCCTCCAGCTCGACGACACCGCCGTGGAACAGGCCTCCGCCGCGGGGCTCTTCGAGCGGCTCATGCTCGAGCCGGGCTTCGTGCTCATGGCGTCGTCGACGCTCGCGGACGCCGGCTTCCCCGACGGCGGCGTGCTCCCGGCGCGCGGCCCGACGGGGCCCGTGCACGTCGTCGCGGCCGGCGTCGACTCGAGCAGCCTCGCGGCGGGCCAGCCGCCCGTCGCGCTCGCGGACCTCGCGACGGCGCAGGAGCTCCTGGGCCTCGGCGACCGCGTGACGCGCTTCGACCTGCTCGTCGAGGGCGCGCCCGACGCGATCCCGCTGCAGCCCGGCGAGCGTCTCCAGAAGCCGGCGAGCCGCGGCGAGCGCGCGGAGACCATGACCGAGGCGTTCCGGCTCAACCTGCTGTGCCTCGGGTTCCTCGCCGTGCTCGTCGGCGCGTTCCTCGCGTTCAACATGGCGCAGTTCGCGGTCGTGCGGCGGCGCACGCTGCTCGGTCGGCTGCGCTGCCTCGGCGCGGACGCGCGCACCGTGCTCGGCGCGGCGCTCCTCGAGTCGGCGTGCCTGGGGTTCGTCGGCAGCCTGCTCGGGCTGGGGCTCGGCTGGCTGCTCGCGCGGGAGATGGTCGACGACGTCGCGCGCACGGTGAGCACGCTCTACGGCTACATCGAGACGCCCGCCGCGCGGCTCGACGTAGTGACGGCGGCGCTCGCGCTGGGCGTCGGCACGATCGCGACGGTCGCGGCCTGCTGGGCGCCGGCGCGGTCGGCGGCGCGCACGGAGCCGGCGGTCGTCGCGGGGCGCGCCCACGCGCCGGGCGGGCTCGTGCCGCCGTGGGTGCCCGGGCTGCTCCTCGCCGCGGGCGGGCTGCTCCTCGCGCCGCCGAGCGCGGTCGTGCTGCCGGCGCTCACCGTCCTCGTGTGGCTGCTCGCCGTGGCGACGGCGCTCCCCCGCCTGCTCGGCCGCGTCGTCGGGCGTGTCGTGCACCGCCCCGTGCTCGCGCTCGCGTTCGGTCGCCTGCACCGCTCGCTCTCGCGCACGGGCTCCGCGGCCGGCGCGCTCGCCATGCCGCTCGCCATGACCATCGCGATCCTCGTCATGGTGGGGTCGTTCCGCGCGGAGGTCATGGCGTGGTCGCGCTCGATCTTCGGCGCGGACGTCTACGTCAAGCCGCTCTACCAGGAGCTCTACGCGGACACGGCGCGGCTCTCGCCGGAGCTGCTCGACGCGCTCGGCGAGGCGCCCGAGGTGCTCGCCGTCGACCGGCTGCGGCTCGCGGAGCAGCCGCGCGGCGAGACGAGCTTCCTCGTGGCGGGCTCGCCGCTCGAGGCGACGCGGATGCGCGGGTCCATGCGGGTGCTCGACGGCGGCGACGTGCCGACGCTCATGGCCGCCATGGACCGCGGCGAGGCGCTCGTGAGCGAGCCGCTCGCGCGTCGGCTCGACGTCGGCCCCGGCGACGTGCTGCGCCTCGACGGCCGCGACGGCGCGCGGGACGTGCCCGTCGCGGGCGTGTTCCAGGACTTCTCGTGGGACCGCGGGTACGCGCTCGTGAGCGAGCCGCGCTTCCTCGAGCTCTACGGCGACACGGGCGTGCGCAACGCGGCGCTGCTCCTGGCCGAGGGCGCCGACGCGGAGGCCGTGGCCCGGCGGCTCTCGGCGCGCTTCGGCGACGCCGAGTTCCGCTCGACGGAGACGCTGCGCGGCGAGGTGCTCCGCGCGTTCAACGACACCTTCGCGATCACCTACGTGCTCCAGACGATCAGCACGGCCCTCGCGCTCGTGGGCATCCTCACCGCGGTGCTCTGCCTGCACCTCGAGCGCCGCGCCGAGCTCGGCGTGCTCCGGGCGCTCGGCGCGCGGCAGAAGACCGTGGGCGAGCTGCTCGTCACGGAAGCGCTCGTGCTGCTGGGCGTCGCCGGGGCGGTCGCGGTGCCCGCGGGCCTGGCGCTCGCGTGGGTGCTCGTCTCGGTGGTCAACACGCGGTCGTTCGGCTGGAGCTTCCCGATGCTCGTCGAGGCGGGGCCCGTGGCGGGGCTGCTGGGCCTCGCGCTCCTCGCCGGGCTCGCCGCGGGCTGCGTGCCGTGGTGGATGGTGCGTCGCGCGCCCGTGGCGGACCTGCTGGAGGACCGGCGATGAACCGCCTCGCAGCCGCTCGCCGCCGGTGCGGAACCCTCCCCGGGGCCGCGCCGCGTCCGGACCGCGCCCGTCGACACGCGCCGCGGCATGGCGCGCTCATCGTCCTCCTCGCGTGCTTCGTCGCCGTCGGATCGGCCCGCGCGTCCGACGAGCTGCGCGACGCGGAGGGCTTCCTCCAGGCGGGCCCCGGCCGGCCCGTCGTGCTCCCCGCCGACCACGGGAGCCACCCCGAGACGCGCACCGAGTGGTGGTACCTCACCGGCCCGTTGCGCGGCCCCGACGGCGAGCGCTTCGGGTTCCAGGCGACGTGGTTCCGCCGCGCCATGACGCACGCGCTGCCGGACGGACGGTCGCCGCTCGCCGTGCGCGACGTGCTCCTCTTCCACGGCGTCGTCGTCGACGTCGACGCGGAGCGCTCGTGGTTCGTCGAGGACGCGAGCCGCGCGTACGGGCCGTGGGCGCACGCGTCCCCGGAGCGCATGGACGTCGCGGTGCTCGGCCACACGCTCCGCGACCCGACGGGCGACGGCCGCTCCGCGCGGCTCGCGATGGACGCGGAGGGCGCGCGGCTCGAGCTCGAGCTGGACCTCGCGTCCGTCGAACCGCTGCTCCACGGGCGCGAGCCGGGGCTCTCGGTGAAGGGCCGCGAGCCGGGCCAGGCGAGCTGGTACTACTCGCTGCCCGGCATGACCGTGCGCGGCACGCTGCACCGCGACGGCGAACCGCCGCTCGAGGTCACGGGCAGCGCGTGGTTCGACCACGAGTTCGGCAGCAGCCAGCTCGGCGTGTCGCAGCAGGGCTGGGACTGGTTCTCGACCGTCCTCGACGACGGGACCGCGCTCATGCTCTACGAGATGCGCCTCGACGACGGCACGCGGGACGTCACGAGCTCCGGCACGGTGCGGCTCCCGGATGGCACACGTCGCCCGCTCGCCGCGGATGACTTCCGGATCCGCGTATCGGAACACTGGACGAGCCCGCGCACGGGGAACCGCTACCCGATCGCCTGGACGCTCGAGGTCCCGGCCGAGGAGCTCGTCCTCGACGTCCGACCGCGGCTCGCCGATCAGGAGCTCGAAACGCCCGGAACGACCGGCGTGACGTACTGGGAGGGCCTGTGCGGATTCTCCGGGACGCGCGCGGGACGTCCCGTCCGCGGCGAGGGCTACGTCGAGCTCGTCGGCTACGGCGAGGCCATCGCGAACCGGTTCCAGGCCGCGCGTAGGGACGACGGGTCGCCGTAAAGATTATGCGACGGGCGGTTCGCCGTGGCGGTCCGCGCGAATCGGCGCATACTGAATCGTCGATCGCGGACGCCCCACGGGCCCTGCGCTCGGATCACCCGGAAATCCACGACGTGCTATGGTGCCCGGCTCGCTCTCGCGCCGATAGGACGAGAGCCGCGGCCCCCCGGCACCGCCGTCCACCGCACTGACGAAAGCAGATCGACGCGCGATGAGAGTCCTCTTCCTGTCGCCCTTCCTCGCCCAGGAGCCCCTGGGCGTCATGTACCTCTCGGGCGCGCTCAAGGGCGCGGGCCACGAGACGAAGATGATCTTCGTCCCGGACAAGCAGCTCGACGAGAAGATCCTCGAGTACGACCCGGACGTCGTGTGCTTCTCGTTCACGACGGGCATCCACAACGCGGTCGTCGGCCTGAACGCGCGGGTCAAGCAGCTCAAGCCCGACGTCGTGTCGCTCTGCGGCGGCGCGCACGTGACGGTCGTGCCGGAGTTCATCGAGGAGCCCGGCATCGACGCGATCTGCCGCGGTGACGGCGAGTACGCGATCGTCGAGTTCGTGAACCGCGTCGAGAACGGCGGCGATCTCACGAACATCCCGAGCATCTGGTTCAAGGACGAGGCCGGCACGATCCACAAGAACGAGCCCGGCCCGCTCGAGACGGACCTCGAGAAGTTCGGCTTCTGCGACCGCTCCCTCGTCTACGACGCGGCCGACTTCTACCGGCTCAGCGAGCGCAAGGTCATCAAGACCGACCGCGGCTGCCCGATGAACTGCTCCTTCTGCTTCCACCACGCCTGGAAGAAGAAGGTCTACAAGGTCACGAACAACGAGTACGTGCGCCGGCGCAGCGTGAGCCACGTCATCGAGGAGGCGAAGCGCCTCAAGGCGGAGTACCCGCTGACCTTCGTCCACTTCCTCGACGACATCTTCAACATCAACAACAAGTGGCTCGAGGAGTTCGCGGAGCGGTGGCCCAAGGAGGTCGGCCTGCCGTTCGACGCGATCCTCATGGCCAACATGGTCACCGAGAAGCACATCAAGCTCCTCAAGCAGGCGGGCTGCATCTACGCGCGCATCGCGTTCGAGGCCGCCAACGACCACATGCGCAACGCGGTCATGAAGAAGAACACCACGCGCCAGCAGCTCGTGCGCGCGGCCGGCTTCATCCGCCAGTACGGCATCCGCCTCGGCAGCCTCAACATGCTGGGCGGCCCGGGCTCGTCCATCGACGACGACATCGAGACGATCCTGCTCAACATCGAGTGCAAGGTGGACCACCCCCTCGCCTCGCTGCTGCAGCCGTACCCGATGACCGACATCAACGACATGACGCAGGAGATGGGCCTCGCGACGGACACCTGGGACGAGTTCCCCACGCTGTTCAACCGCACGACGTCCATCTCGCTGCCGAACCGCCACTACTACGAGAACCTCCACAAGTGGTTCCCGATCGTGGTGCGGTTCCCCAAGCTGCTGCCGTTCGCGCGGCGCGCCATCCGCTGGAAGTGGATGGGCCGGCCGTTCACGTGGATGTACATGCTCTACAGCGAGTGGCTCGTCACGGAGCAGAACCGGCTCTACTACGACGCGCAGGGCAAGAAGGGCCTCAAGACCCTCGCGCCCATCGACTTCACGCAGCGCGTGTTCACCAAGGGCTTCATCCGCATCTTCACGAGCCTCTTCGGGCGCAACGCCACGAAGGTCGGCCTGAAGATGTCGCTCAACGACGAGCGCGTGATGAACCACATGGACGAGTAGGCGGGGCGACGCGCGCGGCCCGTCCGCCGCGCGGCACTCGTCGACGCACCCTCCCGCGTCTCCGTCCGTCCGGTCGCGGCCGGCGGGGCGTCTCCGGCGGGAGCCCGGTACACTCCGGGCCCGATCCCCGGCCCGTGCCCTGGAGACCCGGATGCGTCCCTCGCCGTCCCCCGTCCACCGTCGCCCGCTCGTCCTCGTCGTCGCCTGTGCGCTCCTGCTCTCCGCGTGCGGCGGGCGTGACGCGGACGTCGTCCTCTACTGCGCCGTGGACCGCTCGCACTCCGAGCCCGTCGTCCGCGCGTTCGAGGAGGCGACGGGTCTCGTCGTGGACTTCCAGCCGGACGTCGAGCTGAGCAAGTCCGTCGGGCACCGTCGGCGGCTCCAGGAGGAGTCGCACAACCCGCGCTGCGACGTCTTCTGGAACAACGAGGTCGTGCAGATGGTCCTGCTCGCGGAGGCGGGGCTCCTCCAGCCGTACGCGTCGCCGAACGCGGCCGACGTCCCGGCCGGGCTCAAGGACGACGGCGACCTCTGGACCGGGTTCGGCGCGCGCGCGCGCGTGCTCATCGTGAACACGGACCTGTGCGCGGACCCGGCGACGCGTCCCGACGGCACCGACGACTTCCTCGACCCGGCGTGGGAGGGCAAGGCCGGCATGGCGAAGCCGCTCACCGGGACGACCGCCGCGCACGGCAGCATCTGGATCGAGCAGTGGGGCCTCGAGGAGACGCTCGCGAAGCTGCAGGCCATGGAGGACAACGGCGTCGCGTTCGGGCCCGGCAACGCGCACCTCATGAAGCTCGTGCGCGAGGGCAAGCTCGCGTTCGGCTGGACCGACACCGACGACGCGAAGGTCGCGATCGACGGCGGCTACCCCGTCGTGCAGGTCGTGCCGGACCAGGGCGACGGCGAGCCGGGGCTCGTCCTCATCCCGAACACCGTCGGCATGGTCGCGGGCGCGCCGCACCCGGAGGCCGCGCGCACGCTCATCGACTTCCTGCTCTCGCACGAGGTCGAGGAGCGCCTCGCGCGCGGGCCGTCCGCGCAGATCCCGGTGCGCGACGACGTGCCCCGTCCGGACGGCGTGCTGGACCTCTCAGGGGTCCGCCTCGCCGACATCGACTGGCAGGCCGTCGGCACGGCCTACGCCGACAACGTGGACGCGCTCGAGGCGTTCTTCCTGCGCTAGGCCCCCGGATCGCGCGCGGTCCGCCCGTCCGATTAGAATGCCCCGCCCGGAGCATCCCTTGGACGGAAGCCGCGAGCTCATCACCCTGCGCGAGAAGACGGAACGCATGCTCGGCCAGGCCGTGCGTGAGTTCGAGTCCGTGGGCGACCGCTTCGAGGTTCCGTACCAGTCGACGCGCGTCCTCGTGCACCCCATCGACTGGACGAAGGGCCGAACGCTGCTGCGGATCATCGCGCCGATCCTCGTCGACGTGGAGGTCGGCCCCGAGCTCTACGAGCAGCTCAGCCGGCTCAACAACACCACGATCTTCGGGAAGTTCTACGTGCGCGAGCGGACCATCTTCATCGAGCACAACCTGCTCGGCGAGTCCGTCGACGTGAACGAGTTCCGCGCGGCGCTCGCCTCCGTGGCGCACCACGCCGACCACCTCGACGACCGCCTCCTCGCCGAGTTCGGCGGACGCAAGTGGAGCGCCCATGCCTGAGGACAGCGCGGCCTTCCGGCCGCTCGACGACATCCGCAACGACCGGCAGTCGCCGGAGGTCCGCGACCTGCTCGAGGCCGTCGCGTTCGTCGCGCGACGCCTGGACCACGACGTCGTCGGCTGCGAGCACGCGCTCGTGGTCGGTGCCGAGCAGGGGCTCGCGGAGATGGCGCGCCTCGTGCCGAGCCTGCCCGCGTTCCGCGAGGCGCTGCTCGACGCGCTCTTCGACGACCGGGAGCAGTTCCGCTACCAGCGCGACGCCGGCGACGAGCGCCTGTGGGTGAAGCCGGAGTTCGCGAAGCTCGTCGCGCGGCTCGACGAGGGCGAGCCCATCCCGCGCGTGCTCGCCGAGGCCATGCGCGCCGACATCCCGCGCATCCAGGCGGCGCTCGCGTACGCACGCGACAACGAGCCCGACGTGCTGCCGCCGGACACGATGACGCTCGAGGCGCTCCAGGAGACGCGCGACGGTCCCGAGCCGCAGGCCGCCGCGCAGGCGTCGCCGGGCGGCACGGCCCCCGCCGTCCGGCCGGCGGCGCCGGCCCTCCCGCTCACCGTGGACCTCGCGCAGGAGGCCGCCGGCGACCCGCCCGTCGTGGGCCGCGACGCGCTCTACGAGCAGGTCGCGCGCATCCTCCTGCGCTTCCACGAGCCGGCCGTGCTGCTCGTCGGCCCGCCCGGCGCCGGCAAGACGTCCTTCGTGCGCGGCCTCGCGCGCGCCGCGTCCACGGGCGAGCTCGCCTCGCTCTCCGGGTTCCGGTTCCACCGGCTCAAGCTCCTCGACCTCGTGTCGCAGAGCCACCGCGGCCAGGACCCGCACACGGTCGTCGCCCACATCCTCGACGCGGTCTCCGAGGACCCGACGGCCGTGCTCGTCATCGACGACCTGCACCTGCTCGTCGCGAAGCAGGGCTACCCGCTCATGTCCGACCTCATCGACACGGTGAAGATGCACATCACGCGCGGCAAGGTGCGCGCGGTGCTCACCGTGGACGCGGACGCGTACCAGAAGTCGTTCGGCGGCGACACGTTCTTCACGTCGCAGATCACGGTGAAGCGCCTGCCCGTCGTCGAGCGGCCCGTGCTCTCGGACGTCGTGCGCATGTACAAGCCGCGGCTCGAGAAGCACTTCGGCGTGACGCTCGAGCAGGCCGCGCTCGAGGCGGCGGTCGAGGCGACGCTCGACGAGGAGAGCCCCGAGTACTGGCCGCCCGGCTCGACGATCCGCCTGCTCGACGAGGCGTGCGCGATGGCGCGCGCGGAGCTCGCCGACGTCGTGACCGACGTCCACGTGCGCCGCTGCTGCTCCGAGGAGAAGGCGAACAGCTCGCTCGTCGACCGGGAGCGGCTGCAGGCCATCGAGACGCGGCTGTCGGAGCGGGTGCTCGGGCAGGAGGTCGCGGCGGGCGCGGTCGCGCGGCGCGTGCGGCTCGCCAAGCTGCACCTCGACCGCAAGCCGGAGCGTCCGGACGGCGTGTTCCTCTTCATGGGACCGTCCGGCGTCGGCAAGACGGAGATGGCGCGCGCCCTCGCCCGCGCGCTCTACGACGACGAGAGCCGGCTCGTGCGCCTCGACATGAGCGAGTACATGGAGCCGCACTCCATCGCGCGCATCATCGGCGCGCCGCCGGGCTACGTCGGCTACGGCAACGAGGGCGCGCTCACCGGGCCGGTCAACCAGCTCGGGCACTGCGTCGTCCTGCTCGACGAGATCGAGAAGGCGCACCCGCGCGTGCTCAACCTCTTCCTGCAGGTGTTCGACGACGGCCGGCTCACGGACAGCAAGGGCCGACTCGTCGACTTCTCCGAGACGGTCATCATCATGACCTCGAACATCGGGCGGGAGCTCTACGCGATCCACGGCGAGAAGGCCATCGGCTTCGGACGCGGCAAGGAGAAGGAGGGCAACGGCGAGCAGCCGCTCCTCGACACCGTCCAGGACCACCTGCTGCGCGTCCTGCCGTCCGAGTTCGTGAACCGCATCGACGAGATCGTGCCGTTCCGCGTGCTCGACGACGACGACATCGCGCGCATCGCCCGGCACATGCTCGAGATGGAGGCCGCGCGCTGGCAGCAGCGCGGCAAGCACCTCGTGTTCGACGACGAGGTCGCGAAGGTCATCGCGGGTTCGGGCTACGACCCGCGGCTCGGGGCGCGGCACGTCGAGCGCAACCTCGAACGGCTCGTCATCTCGCTCATCTCGGAGGCCGCCGTGCGCTCCGACTTCGACGTCGTGAACGAGCTGCGGCTCGAGGTGGAGGACGGCGCGATCTGCCTCGCGCTCGACGGCGTGCCGTTCCAGTGCCTGCCGAAGCCGCGGACCGGCGAGGACGTCGGCGCGGCGCGGCCGTCGGACCGCTCCGGCGGGGCGCCCGGGAGCTGACGTCCGGCGCGGGGTGATCCGCGTGGCCGCCTCCCGGCCGAGTGCGAGGCGCTCAGCGAGCGCGGGCGGCCGCCGCGATCGCCTTGAGGCCGTCCGCCAGGCGCCCGATGACGGCCTCGCGGTCGAAGCGCTCCATGCCCGCGGGCGGCAGCGCGGCGCGCACCGCCTGCTCGCGCCCCGTCTCGCCGAAGAACGCGTGGAGCGCCCGCGTCAGCCCGGCGACCGACCCGTCGAAGAGCAGCCCGTTGCGGCCGTCGTCCACGAGGTCGGGCACGATGCCCACGGGCGTCGACGCGACGGGCGTGCCGCACGCCATCGCCTCGGGCACGACGCGCGGACCGCCCTCGCTGTACGACGCGCACACGAGGAGGCGCGCCCGGCGGTAGAGGTCGGCGAGCGCCTCCGCGTCGGGCACCCAGTCGACACGCTCCACGAGCGCGGCGATCCCCAGGCTCCGCGCCCGCGCGTCGAGCGCGTCCGCGAGCGGGCCCCGGCCGAGCAGCCGGACGCGCAGCGCCGGCCCCCCCGCCGCGCGCACGGCCGCGACCGCCTCGAGGACCACCGCCGCGCCCTTGTTCGGCACGAGCCGCCCGACGAAGAGCGCGTCGACGTCCGGTGCCACCGAGGCATCGGGCCGGAACACCTCCCGGTCGAGGTACATCGACGGCAGCACGTGGATGCGCTCGTCGGGGACGCCCCACGAGCGCAGCAGCGCCGGGAGCTCCGTGTCGTTCACGACGCGGAATCCGGCGGCCCGCTTCAGCGCCCACCGCGCGTACCGCCGCGTGACGACCTTGTCGACGCGCTCGCGCAGGTCGGCCGGCCGCGGGTGCCCCGGCACGTGGTGGAGCTCGGCGACGTACGGGATGCCGGTCGCCTTCGAGATCCGCCACGCGCCGAGCCCGTTGTAGAACGGGTTGTAGTCGTGGCTCGTGATGACGGTGTACGGCCGCTCGGCCGCGAGCCGCTTCCCCGTCCGCGCGATGAAGCCCGCCTGACGCAGCTTGCCCGTCGTCGGGTGGTGCAGGTGAACGTTGCCGAACACCCGTGTGTCGACGACGCGCTCGGGCCGGGTGCCGATGACGTCCACCCGCTCCCAGTGCCGGGAGAACGCCTCGAGCATGTAGTGGAAGGGGCCGCGCTCTCCCGCGACGACCCCGCGGTCGGCGCTCACCATGAGCACGTTCTGGCCGCTCACGTCGCCGGGCACGGCGGGGCCCCTCAGGGTTCGTAGACGCCGAGCACGTCCTGTGCGGTCTCGAGTCCCACGCGCAGCGAGCGCGCCATGTTGTTGTACCAGAACTGTCCGGAGCGCCCGACGGAGCGCAGGTTGTCGAACTGGTCGAGCTCGGCCCAGATGCGGTCGAGCTTCTCGCGGTAGTCGAGCGGGTACACCGGGTAGCTGTCCGGCACGAACATGTACTCGATGTCCTCGATGTCCTCGGGCTTGCACACGCCGAGCTTGTCGAGCCCCGCGGCGATCTTGCCGAGCAGCTCCTTGCGCTCGTTCTCGTCGCGGAACTCGGGGCGCGTGATCTCGACGCAGAGGCTGTCCTTGCCGGGCGGACACAGGCCGTCGACGGAGCGGTTCGGGTAGTAGATGCGGTTGAAGACGATGTCCTCGTCGGCGATGTAGG
>JAUIEF010000312.1 GCA_030428785.1 bacterium | reverse complement strand
CAGTCCTCCGACACCCCCGCGCCCGACGAGACCGTCGGCGCGCCCCGGCGCGCGCCCGCCGCCGACGACGACGACGCCCCCGCCCGCCCCGACCCGGGCGTCCACGCGCTCTACGACGACCTCCTCCGGCGCTTCGTGCACGACGGCGTCGTCGACTACACCGGGCTCCGCGACGAGCGCGCGACGCTGCGCCGCTACCTCGCCCTCCTCGGCGGGACGGACCCCGCGGCGCTCGGTCCCGACGCGCGCACCGCGCTCTGGATCAACGCCTACAACGCGTTCACGCTCGAGCTCATCCTCGACCACCTCGGTCGCATCGACGGCATCAAGGACATCCCGTCGTCGAAGCGCTGGAAGGCCGAGCGCTGGGTGGTGGGCGGCGCGACGTACAGCCTCGACGCGATCGAGCACGAGATCCTGCGCCCCCTGGGCGACGCGCGCGTCCACTTCGCGCTCGTGTGCGCGAGCGTGAGCTGCCCAGACCTGCGCGCCGAGGCCTTCCTCCCCGGGACGCTCGACGCGCAGCTCGACGACGCCGCGCGCCGGTTCCTCGCCGACACGTCCAAGGGGCTCGACGTGCGCATGGAGAGCGGCTGGTTCGGCGGCGACGACCCGACGCTGTACCTCTCGAGCATCCTCGACTGGTTCGAGGAGGACTTCGAGCGCGACGGCGACGACGTCGTCGACTTCGTGCGGCGGTACGCGCCCGCGGAGGCCGTCGCGTTCATCGACCGCCACCGCGACGACCTGGACGTCGACCACTTCGACTACGACTGGTCGCTCAACGGTCGCTGAGGCGGGCGCGCGCCGCCGCGCAGGCGCAGCCCCACGACGGTCGACAGGATCTTGACGCCCGCCGCGAGCGTGCCGCGCACCGTGCCCGCGATCTTCGAGCGTCCGATCCGCCGCCGGTAGGAGACGGGCACCTCGACGACGCGCAGGCCCTCCTGGAGCGCGCGCACCTGCATCTCGACCGTCCAGCCCCACGTGCGGTCGCGCATGCCGAGCCGGTCGAGCGCGGCGCGCCCCACCGCGCGGAACGGCCCGAGGTCCGTGTACCGGTGCCCGTAGAGCAACCGGACGAGGCGCGTCGCGAGCCAGTTGCCGAAGCGCTGCTGCGGGAGCATGGAGCCCGGCTCCCGCCGGCCGAGCGCGCGGCTGCCGATGACGAGGTCCGCCTCGCCGGTGAGCACGGGCCCGGCGACGCGCGGCAGCTCCTCCGGGTGGTCGCTCAGGTCGGCGTCGAGGAAGACGACGACGTCCGGACCGTCGCCCAGGGCCGCGAGCCCCGCGAGGCAGGCCGATCCGTACCCGCGCCGCGCGGCGTCCACGACGCGCGCTCCGCCCGCCCGCGCGACCTCCGGCGTGCCGTCCGTGGAGCCGTTGTCCGCCACGACGACCTCGCCGAGCCCGGCCGGCAGCGCGGCGAGCACCCGACCGATCGAGGCCTCCTCGTTGAGCGCGGGGATCACGACGGCGATCCTGCGGAGGTCGGTCACGCCGCCCCCTCCCCCCGAGCCCGCGCCATGAGCCCCGCCCGCCGCCCCGTCCGCCGTCTCGCGCGCCGCCTCGCCACCGCGCTCTTCAAGCGCTTCCCGTCGCTCACCGAGCGCTGGCTCGCGCGGAACCCGATCGACCGCGAGGACGACGTGCCGTGGACGCCGCTCGCGCGCCCCGTGGCGTCCTGCCGCGTCGCGCTCGTCACGACGGCCGGCGTGCACACCGCGGAGCAGCGACCGTTCGACATGGAGGACTCCGACGGGGACCCCGGGTGGCGACCGCTCCCGGGCGACACGCCGGACGACGCCTGGCGCATCACGCACGAGTCCTACGATACGGGTCCGGCGCGGCGCGATCTCGACGTCGTCTTTCCGCTCCGCCGGCTCCGCGAGCTCGCGGCGGCCGGGCGGATCGGCGGGCTCGTCGAGGTGCACGCGGGGCTCATGGGGCACGTCGACGGCCGGCACGTCGCCGTGCTGCGCGACGAGACGGCGCCGGAGGTCGCGCGGCACCTCGCCGACCAGCGCGCGGACCTCGTGCTGCTCGCGCCGGCCTGAGGCCTCTGCAACAGGACGGCCGGTCTGGTCGCCCGCGAGATCGAGCGCCGCGGCATCCCCACGGTGACGCTGTCCCTCCAGCGCACCGTGAGCGAGGCCGTGCGCCCGCCGCGCACGCTCTTCGTGCGCTGGCCGTTCGGGCACCCGTTCGGCGAGGCCGGCGCGCGCGCGCAGCAGCTCCACGTGCTCCTCGCGCTGCTCGACCTCGCGCGCGACGCGACGGAGCCCGGGCTCATCGTGGACGCGCCGTGGCGCTGGCGGCGCGAGACGTACGACGACCCGCTCCGTGAGGGCGACGCCTCCTGAGGCGCCGCCCGGCAGGACCCCGCCGCGCGCCCGGTCGCCGCGCGCGCCGCTCCGCTCAGAAGGCGTAGGCGACGGCGCCCGCCGTGACGTCCGCCGACGCGCCGACCGTCACCGTGAGCTCCTTCTCGCCGAGCGCCTCGTGCCACACGCCGACCGTGTACTCGCCGGGCGGCACGCCGTCGAGGCGCCAGGCGCCGTCCGCGCCGGTCACCGCGAAGTACGGGTGCTCCACGACGCCGATCCACGACTCCATCCACGAGTGGACGTCGCACGCGACGCGGACCATGACCTCGGCCTTCTTGAGGCGCAGCTCGATCGGCTCGGAGCCCGCCGGCATGGCGCGGTTCTGCTCGCGGTTCTTCTCCGGGTGCGTGTGCACGTTGTGCAGCACGGGGTCGCTCGTCGAGACCATCATGGGCTGGTCGAGCTGCACGCCGACGACGTGCGGCACGTAGACGCAGCCCACCTGGTCCATGACGACGGGCTCCGCCGGCGGCTCGAACTCGTAGCCGTCGAGGCCGTCCTTGATCCACACGAACGCGTTCGCGAGCTTGCCGCCCGCGACGACGACCGTCTCGTCGTGCAGCCCGTCCTCGTGCGACTGGATGCAGAAGACGTCGCCGGTGAGCTCGAGCGGATCGCGCGCGGGGGGCGTGCCGGTGACGGTCACCGTCCCCGAGATGGAGCCGACCGTCGCGGCGTCGACGGTCTTCGGGCCCGTGTCGGCCGGCTTCGCCGGCGGCGTCCCGCCGTCGGACGTCGCGGGCGCGGGCGTCGGCTGCGCCGGCGCGGGGGGCGGCGCGTCGTCCCCGCCGC
>JAUIEF010000093.1 GCA_030428785.1 bacterium | reverse complement strand
GGGGAAGGCGTGCGCCGGAGTGTGACCGGTCCCGCGGGAGGGCGCAAACGAAACCGCGTCGCGGCGCGCGGCGTCGCCGTGCCCGGCGTCCCGACGTGCGGTAGCATCCCGGACCATGCGTCCCGCGACCCGCCTCGTCGCCCGACTCGCCCTCGCGGGCGCCGCGTCCGTCGCGGCCCTCGCGCTCGCCGAGGGCCTCGTGCGCGTCGTCGCTCCGCAGCCGTTCGTCACCGGCGAGATCCGCTGGGAGGAGCACCCGACGCTCGGCTTCCGCGCGCAGCCCGACTGCGACCTGCCCGGCGAGCTCGGCGGACACATCAACGCGCTCGGCATCCGCGGGCCGGACCTGCCGGCCAAGCGCCCCGACGAGCACCGCGTGCTCGTCGTCGGCGACTCCTTCACGTACGGCGCGGGCGTCCCGCAGCACGAGGCGTTCCCCGTGCACCTCACGACGGAGCTGCGCGCGCGCGACGACCTCACGGCGGACGGGCGCGTCCCCGTCGCGGTGAACGCCGGGACCGTCGGCTACGGCACGGTGCGTGAGCTCGCCTGGCTCGAGGCCTACGGCGACGCGACGCAGCCGGACGAGGTGCTGCTCGCGTTCTTCGTCGGCAACGACATCGGCGACAACGCGTCGGACCGCGCGCCGCGCATCGTCGACGGACAGCGCATCCGCGGCGAGCCCGAGGAGTCCGAGTGGGTGCTGCGCCTCCGCGCGTGGCGCGGCCGGAGCCACCTCTACCGGCTCTGGCGCAAGCACACGTGGGACGGGCGCGGACAGCACCGCCCCGGAGAGCACGTGCTCCGCGGGCGGCCCGCCGCCGTGGACCGCGGCCTCGGCGACCGCCTCGCGATCTACGCGCGCCCCGGCGAGGAGCCGCCGCGCGAGCGCGAGCGCCTCGCCACGGGACGGCGCGCGACGAAGCGCGCGCTCGACGGCGTGCTCGCGTGGTGTCGCGAGCGCGGGCTGCCGCTCAAGGTCGTCGTCATCCCGGACATCCTGCAGGTCGAGGGCGACGTCGTGGCCGTGCTGGGCGAGACGTTCCCCGGCCTCGCGTCGGAGGACGTGGACCCCGAGCGCCCGCAGTCGGAGGTCGTCGCGTGGTGCGAGGCCGCCGGCGTCCCCGTGCTCGACCTCCTCGCGCCCTTCCGCGCGCGGACGGAGCAGGGCGGGAGCAGCCTGCACCTCGGCTACGACCCGCACTGGAACGAGGAGGGCCACCGCTTCGCGGCGCAGCTCATCGCGCGCAGGCTGTGGCCCGCGGAGTGAGACGCCCCGCCGCCCGCGTCAGGCGAGGATGCCGCGGATGAGCCGCGGCTCGACGACGCCGGTGAGCTTGCGGTCGAGCCCGCCGTACGGGTACGTGAGCCGCGTGTGGTCGAGCCCGAGCAGGTGCAGGATCGTCGCGTGCAGGTCGCGCACGTGGTGCCGGTCGACGACGGCCTCCGCGCCGATCTCGTCCGTCTCGCCGTAGCTCCCCGGGCGCACGCCCGCGCCCGCGAGCCACATCGTGAACGCCTTGGGGTTGTGGTCGCGCCCGTCCTGCGCGGCGACCTGCCCGTCGCCCTCCTGCTGGCTCGTCGGCTGCCGGCCGAACTCGCCGCCCCAGACGACGAGCGTCTCGTCGAGCAGGCCGCGTCGCTCGAGGTCCTCGAGCAGCCCCGCGATCGGGCGGTCGACCTCGGGGCAGTGGATGCCGAGGTTCTCCTCGACGCCGTGGTGCGCGTCCCACGTCTGCTGCTGGTGTCCGCCGCCGTGGTAGATCTGCACGAAGCGCACGCCGCGCTCCACGAGCCGCCGCGCGATGAGGCACTGCCGCCCGAAGACCGCGGGACCGACGGCGAGCGGGTGGTCCGGCCTCGGGTCGTGCATGCCGTACATCGCGCGCGTCGCCTCGTCCTCGGCGGCGAGGTCGAGCGCCTCGGGCGCCGTGCGCTCCATCTCGTACGCGAGGTCGTAGGTCGCGGTGCGCGCGGCGAGCTCGTCGGCGCCTGCGCGCATCGCCGCGTGCCGCGCGTCGAGCGCGGCGAGCGCGTCGATCTGCCGGCGCTGCATCTCGCGCGTCATGCGCGACCGCCCGGCCGCGGGCGTCGGCGCCATGTGGAGCAGCGGGTCGCCCGTGGTGCGGAACAGCGTGCCCTGGTACGACGCGGGCATGTAGCCGCTCGTCCAGTTGGCCGGCCCGGAGATCGGCCCGCCGCGCGGGTCGTGCATGACGACGAAGGCCGGCAGGTGCTCCGCCTCGTTGCCGAGCCCGTACGTCACCCAGGAGCCCATCGCGGGGTGGCCCTGGATCGTCTGCCCGCTGTTCATCTGCAGGACGGCCGAGCCGTGCGCGAACGAGTCCGTGTAGAGGCTCTTCACGACCGCGAGCTTGTCCATGTGCCGCGGCAGGTGCACGAACGCGTCGGAGCACCACTGCTCCGTCTCGCCCCAGCGCCGGAACGTGCGCTTGCTCGCGAGGAGCGTCGCCTCGCGGACCTGCCCGCGCCGGCGCTCCATCTCGAGCGTCTTGCCGGCGCTCCGCTGGAGCTCCGGCTTGTGGTCGAAGAGGTCCATCTGCGACGGACCGCCGAACATGAACAGGAAGATGACGTTCTTCGCCTTGGGGGCGAAGTGCGGCGCGCGCGGCGCGAGCGGGTCGTCGGACGCGGCGCGCGCCGCGCCGGCGAGCGCGCCGCCGAGCGCCTGGAAGAGCGCGAGGTGTCCGAGGCCCGCGCCGGCGGCGCGGAGGAGGTCGCGGCGGGAGACGTGGCGCGGGTCGTCGGTCATCAGTCGACGGTCACGAACTCGTTGGTGTTGAGCAGGACGAGCGCCAGCGACTCGAGGGCGCGCAGGCGCGGCGGCACGGGGTCGGCGGCGGGCGGGGCGTGCGTGCTCGTCGAGCCGCCGGCGTCGCGGACGTGCGCGGCGAGCCCGGAGACCGAGAGCGCGTCGCCCCAGGCGCGGACGCCGAGCGCGCCCGGCGGACCGGCGTCGGGGTCCTCCGCGCGCAGCACGACGTCGCCGTCGAGGCGCACCTCGACGTCGGTGCCCGCGAGCGTCACGGAGAGCGCGTGCGGATGCTCGCGGAGGATGTCGGCGGGCGCGCGACCCAGCACGCGCGCCGCTCCGGCGGCGTGGCGCACGACGCGCACCTCGCCCGCGACCGGGTCGAGCAGCACCTCGAGCGCGACGAGCTCGCCGCCGACGACGTCGCCGCGCGCGAGCAGCGAGCCCGACACGCAGCCGTCGTGCAGCACGAGGACGCCCTCGAGCGCTCCGTCGCGGAAGCTCGCGCCCTCCCAGAGCGCCGCGGGGCCGCGGTCCGGCTCGACGCCGTACGTCCCGTTGTAGGGCGTGCCCCACACGCCGCGCGTCCAGCGCCAGCCGTCGTCCGGGCCGTCGAACATGTCGCGGCCCTCGAGCTGCTCGAGGTACGCGAGGTCGAGGCGCTCGGGGATCCGGTTGCGGAAGACGAGCGCCTCGGGCCGCGCGGCGGAGCCCGCCTCCTGCGCGCGGACGTGCTCCTCGCAGAGCGCGCGCTCGGCGTCGTCGGGTGCGCGCGCGAGCGCGAAGCGGAACGCGGCCTCGACCTGCTCGCGCAGCCCGTCGCCGGCGGCCGCCGCGACGCGCTCCGCGAGGTGGCGCGCCTCGCGGTTCATGAAGTCGCTGTTGAGCAGCGTGAACGCCTGGCTCGCGATGGTCGTCACGTGCCGCCGCCCCACCGGCATCGTCGGGTTCGCCATGTCGAGCACGTCGAGGAACGGCACCGGCAGCCCGCGCTTCACGTAGGCGTACACGGCGCGGCGGTCCCGCTCCTCCTGCGGCGAGACGTCCCAGCCCTGCCCCGGCCGCGACCCGCCGGCGAGCGCCTCGCGGCTCAGCTCGGGGAAGAACCCGCGCCCGCCGCGCGCGTCGCTCAGGCAGCCGCTCGCGAGGAGCACGGCGTCGCGCACGGCCTCCGCCTCGCGGCGGCGCATCGCCTGGCGCCAGAAGAGATCGTTGGGCTCGTCGGCCCGCGCCGCGCGCGGGTTGTCCGCGACGGACGACGACATGCGGTACGTCGCCGAGCCCATGAGCAGGCGGTGCATCGCCTTGACGCTCCAGCCGCGCGCGACGAACTCGGCGGCCAGCCAGTCGAGCAGCTCGGGGTGCGTGGGCGGGAGGCCGGTCGCGCCGAAGTCGTTCGGCGTCGGCACGATGCCGCGCCCGAAGTGTCCCTGCCAGATGCGGTTCACCGCGACGCGCGCGGTCGTGGGGTGCGCGGGGTCCGTGATCCACTCGGCGAGCGCCCGGCGCCGGCCGCTCGACCCCGTCGGCCCTCGGCGCGACTCGACCTCCGGCACGCGCGCGGCGTCGTCCTCCACGAGGACCGCGAGGAAGCGCGGCTCGACCGACGGTCCGGGCGAGCCGGCGCGCCCGCGCACGTGGAGGAACGTCTCCCGCGGCGCGCCGCCGTACTCCCGCGCGACGAGCGCCCACTCGAGGTCGCCGGGGAACGACGCCCGCAGCCGGTCGACGTCGAGGCGCCGCGCGAAGCGCACCCCGCGCTCGTGGTCGGTGAGCGCCTCGCGCGCCTCCTGCATCGTCGGCATGAGGCGCGGCCCCTGCTCCGCGACGATCGCCTCCTGCTCGGGCGTGCGCTCGTGCCGGGGCGCGGCGAAGGCCTCACGGACCTCCGGCGGCGCCTCGGACAGCCGCTCCTCGAAGAGCTCGGACCGCCGGTCGGCGAGCATGCCGTCGAGCTCCTCGTGCACCGCGCGCACGGCCGCCGCGCGGTCCACGTTCCACTGCCGGCGCGCCTCGGGCGTGAACGCGAGCGGCGCGAGCGTCGGCGAGTCGATGCTGAACTTCGGCTGCGCGTACGGCCGCACGTTGCGGACGAACGCGAGCATCTCGTAGTAGTCGCTCTGCCGGATCGGGTCGAACTTGTGGTCGTGGCAGCGCGCGCAGCCGAGCGTCACGCCCATCATGCCCTCGCCGACGGCGCGCAGCACGTCGTCGTAGGCGTCGAAGTCCGCCTGCTCGCGGTCGTCCGGTTCGCTGTCCCACGTGCCGAGGTGGTAGAAGCCCGTCGCGACGAGCGCGCCCTCGCCCGCGCCCGGGAGCTCGTCCCCCGCGAGCTGCGCGGCGAGGAAGTTGTCCCACGGCATGTCGCGCGCGAACGCGTCGACGACCCAGTCGCGGTAGCGCCAGATGCCCGGCTTCTCCTCGTCCTTCTCGTACCCGTTGGTCTGCGCGAAGCGCACCACGTCCAGCCAGTGACGGCCCCAGCGCTCCCCGTACTCCGGGCGCGCGAGGAGCTCGTCGACGAGGCGCTTCCACTTGTCGGGCGCGCGGTCCGCGACGAAGGCCTCGACCTCCGCGTAGGTGGGCGGCAGCCCGACGAGGTCGTGGTACGCACGGCGCACGAGGGTCGCGTCGTCGGCGGGCGGGTTGGGGCGCAGCCCGCGCTCCTCGAGCCGCGCGACGACGAAGGCGTCCACCGCGTTGCGCACGAGCGCGGGGTCGGCGACGCGCGGCGGCTCCGGGCGCTCCACCGGACGGAACGCCCACCAGCTCCGCCCCGCCTCGACGTCGATGCCCGGCTCCTCGTGCGGCGGCGGCAGGTCCTCGGCGTCGGGCCACACGGCGCCGTCGGCGATCCACCGCTCGAGGCGCGCGACGTCCTCGCGCGGGATCGGTCCGGACGGCGGCATCCGCAGGTCGGCCGACGCGTAGCGCACGGCGCGCACGAGCAGGCTGGCCTCCGGGTCGCCGGGGACGAGGGCCGCGCCGCGCGCGCCGCCGCGACGCAGCGAGGAGGCGCCGGTCATGCGCAGCCCGCCCTGCGGCTCGTCGACGTCCGGGCCGTGGCACTCGAAGCAGTGCGCGGCGAGGATCGGACGCACGTCCTGCTCGAAGTCGCGCGCGCGCTCGAGGTCGCGCGCCGTGAGCCCGGACACCGCGTCGTCCTCGCCGCGCACGTCGTCGTCCGGCCAGGGCGCGCCGGCCTCCACCCAGAGCTCGAGCACCGCGACCTCGGCGGGCGGCAGCCTGCCGTCGGGCGGCATCTCGAGCCACGGGTCGCTCCAGCGCACGGCCTCGACGAGCAGGCTCTCGTCCGGCCGGCCGGAGACCACCGCGGGTCCCGACTCGCCGCCGCGCAGGAGCGCGTCGCGACCGGTCATGCGCAGGCCGCCGTCGGCGTCGTCGGCGTCCGGCCCGTGGCACTCGAAGCAGCGGCGCTCGAGGATCGGCAGCACCTCCGCCCGGAACCGCTCCGCGTCGCGCGACGCCTGCTGCGCACGAGCGGAGGGCGAGGCGGCGGACAGGAGCACCGCCGTCACCGCGAGGAGCACGCGGATCGGCATCGCGAAGGGAGGGGGAGTTCGGCGAGAGGAGACGCGCGGCGCGCCGGAGGAACGCACCGCGCGCGGAGGGAGTCACCCGAGTCTATCACGCACCGCCGGGCGGGCCCGGGCGGGCGGCGCCGCTCGCCGACCCTGCGCCGCGGCGAGCGCCGCGACCGCGATCGAGCACGCGCGGCGCGCGTCCGGTCACGCGGCGCCCCGCGGGCGTCCCGGGCCCTCCTCCGACGACGCGCCGTCGAGCACGCGACTCCGCCGCGGCTGCCCGATGAGCTCGTCGGAGATGCGCCCCGTCCTCGTCACGGCCTCGAGCATCGCCTGGAGCTGCGGGTCGAAGCGTCGCAGCACGAGGTAGCCGGGCCCCACGAGGTTCGGCCCCGACTCGAGCCGGATGGACACGGCGAGCGCGTAGTGGTCGTCCGCCGTCTCGGCGGCGTGCCACCAGTGGTTCGGCACGCGGAGCACGTCGCCCGGCTCGAGGTCCACGCGGGCCCGCGGCACGTTGAGGAAGCCCGCGAAGCCGCGGCGCGCGAGCACGTCGTCGGGCTCGCGCACGTCGACCGCGCAGCCCGTGTAGTTGGTCGACGGCTTGACGCGCGGCTTCACCGCCGCGGTGTAGTACGGGTGCACGAGCGTCCACGTCTTGCGGCCCTTCGACAGGACGAAGAAGTTCTCGCCCGGTTCCGCGTGCAGGATGGTGAACGCCCCCGGCGGCTGAACGCAGAGCTGCGCGCTCACGACCTTGCCGACGTAGAGCTTCGACCTGAGCCAGTGCTCCTTGTTCCGCTCCCACCCGCTCACGCGTTCCCAGTGCGGGATGTCGATGTCCTCGCGGAGCCGGCCGCCGGCGTGGTGCATGACGTCCTCCGCGGCGACGCAGCGCATCGTGCCCCCGCGGCGGATGGAGTCGGCGACGTCCGAGAGGGTGCCCTCGCGGAAGTCGTAGTAGTGGAACGCCTTCGTGGGCCGGCTCAGGTCGTCGGAGGGCGTGTCCGCCGCCTGGTTGATGGGCACGGGGCAGTCGCCGGCGAGCTCCTCGAGCGACTCGAGCGTCCAGTCGGCGACGGGCAGCCCGCGCGCGCCGCCCTCGAGCACGAACGGGATGCGCGCCTCCATGAGCACCCGGTGGTCCTCCTCGTCGAGCGCGTCGGCGGGGAAGCGCGGCACGACGAGCGGCGGCGGACGGGGCGCGCGCTCGAGGCGCCGCTCGAGGCGGGCGCGCGCGCGGTCGTACCAGCGCTTGAGCGCGCCGTCCTCGTAGACCGCGTCGTGCGTCGGCGAGAAGACCATGCGGCCGCGCCGCGCGAGCGCCAGGTACGCGAGCCAGTAGCTCAGGCGGTGGCGGAACGGCAGGCGGACGCCGGTGCAGTCGGCGCGGAAGCGCTCGGCGAGCTCACGGACGCGAGGGTCGGGCATGGCGGGTCCCCGGGACGCGGACCCACTCTAGCAGTCGACCGGCTCCCGGGTGACGCGCCGCGTCGACCGGCCGCACGCACGTCGACGCCGACCGCGCGAGGCGCGCGGCCCGCCTCAGGCCGGGGTGAGGCCGCGACCGTGCCGCCAGCGCTGGACGGCGCCGCGCAGGCGCGGCAGGTCGACGGGCTTCGTCATGTAGTCGTCCATGCCCGCCGCGTACGCCCGCTCCATCTCCTCCGGGAGCGCGTGCGCCGTGAGCGCGACGATGGGCACGTCGCAGGCCGGCTCGGGCAGCGTGCGGATGGCCTCCGTCGCGTCGAGCCCGCCCATGACCGGCATCTGGCAGTCCATGAACACGACGTCGAACTCGCGCTCGCCGAGGGCCTCGACACCGAGGCGGCCGTTGTCCGCGACGACGACCTCGCACCCGAGGCGCTCGAGGATGCGCGCGGCGACCCGCTGGTTGACCTTGTTGTCCTCGACGACGAGGACGCGCGTGCCGCCGACGTCCTCCTCGGCGCGCACGGGCGCGCCGTCGGACGATGACGTCTCCGGCGCGGCGCGCTCCACGACCGTCGTGTCGCCGGACGCCGACGTCGTCGACGAGGTCGATGCCGCGACCGCAGGCGCCGCCTCGACCGCCGGGTCCTGCACGGGCACCAGCACGTCGACCGTGAGCGCGAACACGCTGCCGACGCCGGGCTCGCTGGAGACGAGCTGGAGCTCGCCGCCCATGATCGCCGCGTGCGCGCGGGCGACCGCGAGGCCGAGCCCCATGCCGCCGACGCGGCGCGTCGTCGAGCCGTCCACCTGCGTGAAGTGGTCGAAGACGTGGTCGTGCTGCTCGGGCGCGATGCCGATGCCCGTGTCCTCGACCTCGAAGCGCAGCGCGAGCTCGTCGCCGGGCTCCGCCGTGCCGCTCCCGTCGACGCGCGTCACGCGGACGTCGATGCGGCCCAGCTCCGTGAAGTTCACCGCGTTCTCGAGGAGGTTGCGCAGGATGCGACCGAGCCGCTCGGGGTCGCCGAGCAGCGCGTCGGGGACGCCCTCGCCGACGTGCACGCCCACCGGCAGGACCTTCGCCTCGGCGCCTGCGAGGACGTGGCGCCGACACCCGTAGAGCAGGTCGTCGAGCCCGAAGCGCTCGCGGCGCGCGGCCTGCGGCGAGGCCGACGCGGCGCTCGAGTACTCGATGACGTCGCTGAGCAGCTCGAGCAGGCCGGCGCCCGACTCGCGGATCGTGCGGACCATGTCCTCCTGCTCGGCGTCGAGCTCGGTGTCCGCGAGCATCTCGATCGTGCCGAGCACGCCGTTCATGGGCGTGCGGAGCTCGTGGCTCATGTTCGCGAGGAACTCGTCCTTCACGGCCGCGGCGCGGCGCGCCGAGTCGAGCGCGGCGCGCAGCTCGGACGTGCGGCGGCGCACCTTCTCGTCGAGCTCCGCGTTCCAGCGCAGCACCTCGCCGTCGTGCAGCCGCAGGATGAAGAACACGATGAGGATGGTCATGCCGACGACGAGCACGCCCAGCACGACGGCCTGCAGGATGAGGCCCGACGTGAGGTGGCGACTCGCGGCGGTGAGCCCGGACACGGGCTGGTGCACGATGAGCCGCGTGCCGTCCTCGCCGAGCGCCTGCGTCGCGACGTAGTGCTTGCCGTCGAACAGGAAGTCCATCGAGCCGCTCACGATGCCGTTGCGGCTCACCTGCTGCAGCGCGACCTGCCCACCCGAACCGTCCACGAGCGCGTGCGACGAGAGGTCGATGTCGCGCAGCCCGGGGTTCTTGCGCATCTCCGGGTGGCAGATGATGTGCCCCGCCGCGTCGACGATGCACGCGAAGCCGCCGTTCGTCAGCTCGACGCGCTCCACGATGTCCTGCAGCCGCTCCCACGTCTGGCTGCCGAACTCGACCTCCTGCTCGAGCCCGCCGATCGCCTCGATGATCGAGCGCGCCATCTGCTCGTTGTTCTGGACGATGATGTCCTCGACGCCCTCGGCCACCTGCTCGTGCGTCGTCTGGTACATGGCGTACCAGCCCACGGCGATGACGAGACCCTGGAGCACGCCGACGAGGATCGCGACGCGCGAGCTGCGGCGCATGACGGTGCGCGCCACGCCGATGTCGGCCTGGCTCGCGTCCGACAGGTCCTGGGGGTCGGGCAGGGTCCGGGAGCGGAACATGGTCGGCTCATCGGGCCCGCCGCGCCGATTCCTTGAGGCGACCGCCGGCGGGGCCGCGGAGAACGGCGTTCCCCGGCCGTCGGCCCCCGGGGCGCCCCGGAACGAGAGGAGGGCGCCTCCCCCCTCGGGAGGCGCCCTCCGGGCTCGGGGACGAGAGGTCCCGTCGGTCTCAGTAGTTCACGTAGATGAGGTGCTCGGTCGGCCGGATGCTGCCGAGGATCGGCGTGGCGAACGGTCCGGTGAGCGGCGCGGTGTAGTTGTCCGCGAGGTCGGTGAACTTGTTGCTCGGGACGGGCGTCGGGAGGATCGGCGTCCAGCCGGCGCGCGTCGTCCCGCCGTACTTGATCTCGGCCCAGTCGCCCGTGCACGCGCTCTGGTGCACGAACACGCCCTCGTCGACCCAGCAGCGTTCGTTGCCGGGGTAGAGACCGGGCGTCGACCAGAAGCCGATGCTCGACGTGACGAGGTGGTACCACGGGTTCACCGGGAAGTTGATCGCGAGGCTCGCGAAGCCGCCGGGCACGCCGACCGGGTTCACGCACGCCGTGCTGCCCTTGAAGATGCGCAGCGTGTGGTGGACGGTCGCGGTGCTCAGGTTGCACACGCAGCCCGTTGCGGCCTGGATCATGTCGCCGCTGACGACCGGCTCCTCGGCGAGGCAGATCGGGCCCGTCGGCAGGTCGCGGATGGCCTCGCCGGTGAGCACGCCGCCGGGCGCCAGCGTGTTCGCGGGCGTGAACGGCTGCGCGGCCGTGTGCGGCGCGACGATCGCGTAGGACTCCGTCGGGTGGAACGTGCCCGGGCGATCGGAGAAGCCCGGCCGGTGGATGAAGCGGTCGCACGCGTGGTAGAGGACGAGCACCGGGTCGAAGGGCGCCGTCGGGTCGGTCGGGTCGCACGCGTAGTCGGCGTAGCCGTAGAAGAACGCGGTCGGCTGCGTGCCGCCCGGCGGGAGACAGCGCGGCATCGGGCACGGCGGCAACATGCCGGCGGGCAGCACGGACGTGAGGTCGGCCTTCGCGGTGAAGCGGTAGACCTGGTGCTGGATGCCGGCCGGGTCGGTCTCGTCCCAGGTGCGCGTGTAGTCGAGCACCATGGGACCGGCCATGAGCGCGATGCCGGTCGCGCCGTCGAACACGGTGACGTTGGTCGTGTACGACGTGCAGTTCGTGAGCGCCGGCGGGTTCCACACGACGCGCAGGTTGTTCGTGGCCGCGACGGTGCAGTTGTTCCAGCAGATGCCGAGGCCGCCCGTGGCCACCTGCGGGAAGGGCGGGAGGTTCGGCTGGACGACGGCGCAGCAGGGTCCGGTGAGCCCGTCGGGACCGGTGCAGACGCCCTGCGCGGGCGCGACCGGCGCCGCGAAGAGCACGGCGGCGACGAGCAGCAGGAGGGAGAGGACGGAGAGAGGACGACTCGATGCTGTGGACATGCGGACGTTTCCTGTGGAGAGATCGGGTCTCGCGGTGGTGCGTCCTCCCTGACACCGGCGGTCGCCGGGATTGACCGGGATTTCCCCGACGCCTCCCCGGAGCCGACGCGTCCCTCCGCGGGCCCGCGGGTCGTATGCTGTCGAGGGCCTCTCCCGAGCCGCCCCCGACGGAGACCGCGCACGTGACCCGCCCCGCCTTCCCCGACGAGATCCGCAACGGCCACGGCGAACGCCTCGCCTGCACGTGGACCGCCGGCGCCGCCGACGCGTCGGCCCCGTTCCGACGGCGCCTCGTCGTCATCGGTCACGGGCTCACGTCGGACCGCGAGCGCCCGTGGTCGCGCGCGCTCTCGGAGAGCCTCGCCGAGCAGGGGCTCTCGTCCGTGCGCGTCGCGTGGTCCGGCAACGGCGACTCGGAGGGCGCGTTCACGGACTCCTGCATCACCAAGGAGGTCGACGACCTGGGCGCGGTGCTCGACGCCGTCGACGAGGCCGGCTTCCGCTGCGCGTACGTCGGTCACAGCATGGGCGCCGCGGTCGGCGTGCTGCGCGCGGCGCACGACCCGCGCGTCCGCGCGCTCGTCGGGCTCGCCGGCATCTCGCACACCGCGGAGTTCGTGACGCGCATGTTCGGGCACCTGCGCCCCGGCGACCCCATGCTCGACAAGCCGCACTGCCCGTTCGGCGACGTGCTGCGCGCCGACCTGCTCGGCATCGGCGGCGTCGTGGACCGCGCGCGCTCGGTCCGCGTGCCGTGGCTGCTCGTGCACGGCGGGTCGGACGACGTCGTGCCGGTGCGCGACTCGCGCGACCTCGCGAACGCTTCGGGCGGGCGCGCGCGCCTCGTCGAGCTGCCCGACGCGGACCACTCGTTCACCGGCGACGGCACGGCGGCGCTCGTCGAGACCGTCGTGCCCTGGCTCGTGGAGCGCGTCCAGAAGGCGGTCGCGGCGGGACGGGCGTAGCTGCCGGCCCCGGGCCGCGCGCGGCGGCCGCCCCCGCGACCCGCACGCGGATCGTCCCGGGATCTTCCCCAAGACGCGGGCGCGCGCGGCCGAGAGGAGGAGCGGACCCTCCTCCCCGCGGACGACGCCATGCCCACCCACGAGCCGCTCCCGACGACGCCGGACCGCGTCCTCTTCGTGTGCACCGGGAACTACTACCGGAGCCGCTTCGCGGAGGAGCTGTTCAACGCGCTCGCCGAGCGGCTCGGGCTGGGGCTCAGCGCGGGCTCGCGCGGCCTCGACGCCGCCGACGCGCGGCGCCGGCTGCCGGGCCCCATCGCGACGGTCGCGCTCGACGGCCTGCGCGCGCTCGGCGTGCGACCGCGCGCCGCGCGCCGCCCGCCGCGGGACCTCCGGCGGGAGGACCTCGTCCACGCGCACGTCGTCGTCGCGCTCCGTGAGTCGGAGCACCGGGGCCCGCTCGAGGCGCGCCACCCGGACCTCGCGCACAAGGTCGTGTACTGGGACGTGCCCGACGTGGACGTCCAGGCGGCCGGCCCGGCGCTCGCGCACCTCGAGGAGCGCGTGCGCGGTCTCGTCGACCGGCTCGTCGTGGCGCTCGCCGGCTGATCCGCGCCGCCGGCCGGACGACCCCGCCGCGCGACCGGGCGGCGCACCCGGAACGCACGCCTCCTCTATAATGCCGCCGAGGAGGTGACCGATGTCGATCCATCGCCGGGCCGTGACCGTCCGTGACCTGCACGCGCGGCGACGTCTCCTGCGCGCGGCGTTCGCGAGCTCCGGCGCGCTCCTGGGCTGGGCGCTCGCGTCCGGGCTGCCGGGCGCGACGCCGGCCGACGGGTCGCTCGTGGTCGGCGTCCACCTGAGCGCCGACGCCGACGCGGCCTGGCGATCGGTGCTGCCCGCGATGCTCGCCGCGCTGGCGGTCGCCGCGGGGGCCCTCGCGGTGCGCGCGCCGGACCCCGAGCCGGACGACGCGGGACGCGCGCTCGTCGCGGACGTGCCCGGCCTCTCGATCGCGTGGATCGTCGCGGGCGCCGCGGCGGCCGTGCACCTGCCCGGCCCCGCGATCGTCTGCGCGCTCGTCGGCGGCCTCCTCTTCGCGGCGCTCGCGCGGCGCGAGCGGACCGCGCTCGACCCGCTCCTCGCCGTCGCCGGCTGCGTCGCGTGCTTCGCGGCCGGCGCGACGACGCCCGCGGGCGTCGCCGCCGGCGACGCGTTCGTCGCGGCCGGCACGCCGACGACCGGCGGCTGGCACGTGCTCGCCGACCTCCCCGGCGCCGCGCTCGTCGCCGCGGGCGGCGTCCTCGCGCTCGTGCTCGTCGCGCGCTGCGCGGGCGTCGCGCACGCACGCCGCGACGGCTCGGCGCACCCCGCCTTCCTGCTCGCCGCGCTCGGGCTCGTCGCCGGCGTCGGCGTCACCGTGCTGGGCGAGACGCGCTGGGAGTTCGGCTGGCACCAGGCGCACGCGACCGTCTACCTCGCCGTGTTCACGTGCGCGCTCGCCGGGCTGCGCGTCATCGGCGGCTGGCGGGAGCGGCAGCGCAGCCTCGACGCCGACGGCGCGGCGGCCGCCGCGGTGCTCGTCGCGGGCGCGGTGGGCCTGGGGGTCGGCGGGTCCTTCCTCGCCTTCCTCGTGCCGGTCGCGTGGTTCTACCGCACGCGCGGCGAGACCCCCGCGCGCTGGGCGCGCGGTCGCCCGAGCGGCCTCGCATCACGCATCCGCCCCGCACCCTGGCCGAGCGACCGCTCGACGGGCGCGCGGCCGAAGCAGCCCTACGGCTCCATCGCGCGCGGCGGCGGACCCTGACCGCCGCGCGGCGGGCGCGCGCCGCGCCCGCGGCACGCACCTCGAGCGGTCGGCGTCGATCCGGACGGCGAGACGCGCCGACCGTCCTCCGGGCGGCTACTCGAGCCGGTCGCGCAGGCCCTCGCTGAGCCGGCGGTACTCCGCGCCGAGCGCGCCGCCCACGCCGTCGGCGAGCGCGATCGCGCGCTCCGCCTCGCCGCGCGCGGCCTCGAGCTCGCCGCGCTTCTCGAGGATGAGGCCCTTGCGGTAGACGACCCACACCGCGTCCGGCTGCTGCCCGAGCGCGCCGTCGATCCACGCGAGGGCCTTGTCCAGGTCGACGTCGTGCTCGTAGTAGAACATCGCCGCCGAGAGGTACGGCTTGGGCTCGGCGTCGCCGGCCATGGCGGCCTCGATGCGCGGCACGAGCAGCTCGACGAGGTCGGCCTCCACGGGCACGGCGACGCGCGTCCGGTCCCACGAGACGACGAGGCGCGCCGACTCGTCACGCAGGTCCTCGAGCCCGATGTGCAGCGTCTCGACCGGGTCGTGGAGCACCTGCGGCTCGACCGCCACGCGGACGACGTCGCGCGAGCTGTCGTAGGCGTACGAGCCCCACTGCCCGGAGACGTCGTTGAGGATGACCGTCCACTCGTCCTCGCCGGGGATCGTGAAGAGCGCGTACGTGCCGGCCGCGACGTCCTCGCCGCCGACGGTTACGTCCGTGTCGAAGGACACGCGCGTCGCGGCGTTCGCGCCGGTGCGCCACACCTCGCCGTACGGCACGAGGCCGCCGAAGATGCGGCGCCCCTTGACGCCGGGCCGCGCGTACTCGATCTCGACCGTCGTGAGGCCGAAGGTCTCGCGCACGAGCGCGGGCGGGCTGGCCGCGGGGAAGGCGAGGTCGCCGGACTGCGCGGAGACCGCGGTCGTGTCGGCGAGGAGGGCGAGGAGCACGGCGGGGAACAGCGCGGGGATCTTCATGGCGCGCATCCTAGCAACACGGGGCGCGGCCGGCGCGCGCCCGACGGCACCCGGCGACCGACGTTCTGCGACGTCCCGGCTGGTCGGACCGCGACACCGTCGCTAGGCTGCGGAGCGCCGGTCGGGTTCCGTGCCCGGGGGGGCGCGGCGCGAGCCGGCTCCGTGGAGGACGGGATGTCGATCCGCGCACGCCGGACCCGGGCCGTCGGGACCCTCTGCCGTTGGGGGACCCTCTGCTTGACCGGGTTCCTCTGCCTTCCTGTGACCCTCGCCGCCGCGCCGCGCGCGCGACCCGCCCCCCCGCCGGGCGGCCCGTCACCGCCGAACATCCTCGTCGTGCTCGCGGACGACGTCGGCGTGGACATGCTCGCGGCGTACGGCCTCGGACAGGACCTGCCGTCGCTGCCGAACATCGACGCCCTCGCCGCCGCCGGAACGACCTTCCGCCGCGTGTGGTCGCAGCCGATCTGCGGCCCGACGCGCGCCACGATCATGACGGGACGCCACGCGTTCCGCACCGGCATGGGCGACCAGGTGAGCGTCCTCAGCCCGCCGATCCAACCCGCCGAGATCACGCTGCCCGAGATGCTCGAGACGGGCACCGCCGGGACGTGGGCGCACGCGGCCTTCGGCAAGTGGCACCTCGCGCTCGACCCGTACGCCGGCCCCGCGTCCCCGAACGCGATGGGGTGGGAGCACTTCGCGGGCACGGACGGCAACCTCTACCCGCCGCACATCCTGGACCCGCCGCCCTACGACTACTTCTTCTACGAGAAGATCGAGGACGGCGTCGCGAGCGAGGTGAACGGCTACGCGACGACCGACACCGTGGACTGGTTCCTCGATTGGGCCGGCGCGCGCACGCAACCCTGGGTCGCCTACGTCGCCTTCCACTCGGCGCACGCGCCGTGGCACGTGCCGCCGGACGGCCTCTACACCGTCGACCTCTCCACGGCGCCCCCCGTCGGCGAGGACCCGCGCCCGTACTACAAGGCGATGCTCGAGGCGATGGACCACGAGATCGGGCGCATGCTCGACGGGCTCGGCGCGTGGCGCGAGGACACGCTCGTCGTGTTCCTCGGCGACAACGGCTCGCCCTACCCGATCCCCGTCGACCCGTTCCACCCGAGCAAGGCCAAGACGACGCTCTACGAGGGCGGCGTGAACGTGCCCATGATCGTCGCCGGCAAGGGCGTCGCGGAGCCCGGCTCGCAGTGCAACGCGCTCGTGAACACGACGGACCTCTACGCGACCGTCGCGGAGCTCGCCGGCGTCGACCTCGCCGCGCTGCTCCCGAAGGGCTGGAAGACGGACTCGATCAGCTTCGCTCCGTACCTCGCGAACCCCGGCCTGCCGTCGGCGCGCAAGGCGGCCTACGCCGAGTGCTTCTCGCCGAACGGTCCCGGCCCCTACACCTTCTGGGACCAGGCCGTCCGCAACGACCGCTTCAAGCTCATCCGTCGCAGCACCGGCATCCAGGAGCTCTACGACCTGCTGCTCGACCCGTTCGAGACCGCGAACCTGCTGCTCGGGCCGCTCAACGAGCTGCAGATCCGCCAGCACCGGCTGCTCGTGAACACGCTCGACACGCTCGTCGACTACCCGTACGACACGTCGATCGGCTCGGCGCCGCGGTAGCCGGCGGGCGCGCCGACGGACCTCAGCTTCGCCGGCGTTCGACCCGCTGCGGCACGGCGTCCCAGCGGTTGCCGCCGACCTCGTAGGCGCGGGTGCGCGTCGCCGCGGGACGGATCACGTAGTCCTCGCGGTAGATGCGCTGCACCATGCCGAGGACCTCGCCCTCGGAGACGTCGGGGTAGTTGCGCAGCAGCCACGCGACGAGGTCGTCGACAGGGAGCGCCGCATCGAGTCGCCGGATGACCTCGTCCATGGGCAGGTGACCTTACGGATCCGACCCGGGGTCGGTCGAGCCCCGACGCGCGTTCGGAGCGGGCCGCTCCGCGGGTACCATGCGCGCATGAGCGCTCCGCAGAGGTCCCGACCGATCCACGTGCCGCGCACGCCGCCCCCCGCCGGGGCGCCGCCCTCGCCGGAGATCTTCGCGGCCCTGGGCGAGGACGGCATCCGACGCATGGTCGAGGACCACTACGTCCTGCTCGAGGGGTCGAGCGTGCGCGCGCTCTTCCCGGACGACATGGCCGCCGCGGCGCGCAAGTCGGCGACCTTCTTCGTCCAGGTGCTCGGCGGCCCGCCGCTCTACTCGCAGGCCTACGGCCCGCCGCGCATGCGGCAGCGCCACCTCCCGTTCGAGATCGACGCGGCGGCGCGCGACGCCTGGCTCGCCTGCTGGGACGAGGTCCTCGCCGACGCGCCGGCGCGTTACGGCTTCCCGGCGGGACACCTGCCGGCCTACCGCGACTTCCTCGACTCCTTCTCCGCGTGGATGGTCAACGCGGAGTAGGCGGCGCGCCTCAGCGGAACTTCTTCTCCGCCGACCTGAAGGCCTTGCTCGCCCGCTCGAGCACGTCGTCGCCGAAGTGCTCGCGCAGGATGCGGAGCTGGTCGAGGGCGTCCGCCTCGTAGCCGTCCTCCGTGGCCTCGAAGTGCGCCGTGCCCGCCGCGGCGAGGTCGCGCAGCGCGTCGGGGAGCGCCTTCCGGTGCTTCTTGTCGGAGAGCAGGTACTGCACGAGGCCCCACGCGCGCGCGGCGGCCGGCTCGTGGTAGGCCGCGCTCCACGTGACGAGCCCCTCGAACACGTCGACGTCGAGCGTGCTCAACGGCCCCTCGAGCTGCGAGTTCCAGGTCCGCGGCTGCTCGGGCTCGCGCACCATCGTGAAGAGCATCTGCGGGAAGCGGCCGATGCGCTTGTCGCCGTCCACCTTCGTCGTCTCGTACTCGACCGACCACGCGAACCCGCGTCGGAACCACGCGGGCTGCGGGCCGTGGTAGCGGTAGAGCCAGAGGTGCGCGAGCCGGTTCGCGAGCTCGCTCTCCGGGTGGTTGGTCGGCTTCATCTCCGGGTCCTTGGCGCGCCCCTGCCACTCGAAGGGCTCGTCCCAGAAGGCCGCGAGCTGCACGGCGTCGAGCTGCATGCCGAGCGTCGTGAGGTGCGTGTCGAGATCGAGCGCTCGGAAGAACGGTTGCGCGTGCACGTCCCCGGCGTCGTCGCCCGCCGCGCCGTCGCCGCCGTCCTCGCCAGGGGCGCCGTCCTCGCCGTCCTCGCCGTCGGCACCGTCCTCGCCGTCACGCCCCGCGTGGAGCACGAGGTCGTCGACGCTCTCGAACTCCTCGGGGTCGCGCAGCCCGAGCAGCACGATCGTGCCGCCCTCCGCCTGCGGCGCCACCGGCCCGCCGCCCAACGGGCCGTCGTCGAGCTCCTCGAGCACCGCGTCCACGACCTTCATGAGGCGCTTCAGCCGGTCGTCCCGCGCGACGAGCACGACCCGCCCGTCGCGGGTCGTGGTCGAGGCGTAGCCGTGCTCATCGCCCCACGCGACGAAGACGGCGGGGTCGAGCTGCGTCCACGCCGCCTCGTCCTCGTCCGGCGCCGCGCGCGCCGTCGCCGCGACGGCCAGGACGGCGCACCACGTCGCCGCGAGGGCGATCCGGAACGTCTCGTACGTCTTCGGACCCGTCATGGGCGTCCCCTTCATCGTGAGCGTCGACTTCCCTGCGAGGTCGCATCATCGGCGGCGGGGGCCGCACGGTCCAGCGGCCGGCGTTAGACTCGGCGGCGAGGAGGCCGGGCATGTCCCGTCGCAGGATCCCGTTCGTCGCCGTCATGATCGCGTGGCTCGCGACGGGCCTGCGCGCGCACGCGCCGCACGACGTCGTGTCGCTCGTCGCGGTGTCGCCGGCCTTCCCCACGGACGGCACGCTGCTCGCCGTCGTCCGGCTCACGGACCACGACCTCTTCGCGCGCTCCGTCGACGGCGGGCTCACGTGGACCGAGTACGCGCGCCCCGTGCTCGCGCGCCGCGTGCTGACGCTCGAGCTGTCGCCCGACTTCGCGCAGGACCGCACCGTGCTCGCCGGGACGGCGACGGACGGCGTGTGGCGGAGCACGGACGCCGGGATCACGTGGACGCCCGCGAACGCGGGCATCGCCGGGACGACGGTCACGGACGTCGCATTCTCGCCGGACTTCGCGCGCGATCGCGCGGTGCTCGCCGCGACCACGAGCGGGCTGTACCGCTCGGGCGACGGCGGCGACACATGGTCGTCGGCCGACGCGGGGATCCTCGGCCCCGCGCCGACGGTCGTCGCGTTCGCGCCGGACGATCCGCTCACCGCGCTCGCCGTGCGTCGCCGCGTGCACCTCTCGTCGGACGGCGGCCTCACGTGGACGCCCGTGCAGGAGCTGCCGGCCGCGGCGCGCGCGCTCGCGCTCTCGTCGGGCTTCGCGACGGACGGGATCGCCGCGGCGTCCTTCGGCCCGGCGGGCGGCGGCGTCGTCGTGACCGCCGACGGCGGCGCGTCCTGGCTGCCGCTCGTCGACGGCCTGAGCGACCCCGCCGTGAACGACGTCGAGATCGCGGACGACGGCGCGCTGCTCGCCGTCTCGTCCGGCGGGACCTTCTTCCGCGCGGACGACTCGAACGGCCCGTGGACGTCGTCCGTGCAGGGCTTCGAGCCGCCGTCGCCGCAGTCGGGCGACCACTTCACCGACGTCGCGCCGTCGCCCGCGTTCGGCGCGGACGGCACGGTCTTCGTCGCGGCCTTCGAGGGCTGCTTCTCGTCCGAGGACCGCGGGGCGACGTGGCGGCAGGCCGACCTCTACGACCTGCGGACGGTGAAGCGGCTCGCCGTCGTCGCCGGCGCGACCGCGGGCGGACCGCCGACCACGGCGGCGACACGCACGCTGCTCGCGAGCAGCTACGGCGGCGGCCCCGCCGCCCGACGCCTCGGTGACTCGGGCGCGCCCGCGCCGGGGGCCGCGTCGTCCGGGCC
>JAUIEF010000092.1 GCA_030428785.1 bacterium | reverse complement strand
TCCTGCACGAGCAGGATGCCGAGCGCGTCGCGGCCCGTGTCGGTGTCCGTCTGCTTCCACGCGCGGAGCAGCGACACGACGACCGCGGTGCTCGACAGGCTGATGGCGCAGCCCAGCAGGACGATGCGCGGGAGCCCCCAGTCGAGGACGCTCCCCAGCACCGCGACGACGCCCACGGTCGAGCCGACCTGGAGCAGCGTGCCGAACACGGAGACGCGCCAGCCGGCCGCGAGCCGCGGGAACGAGACCTCCATGCCCACGAAGAAGAGGAGCAGCATGACGCCCACCTCGCCGAGGCGCGCGACGACGACCTCGTCCGTGAAGAGCGCGAGCCCCTCGGGGCCGAGGACCACGCCGGCCACGAGGTAGGCGATGACGTGCGGCTGGTTGAACCGCCGCAGGAGCACGCCGACGAGCAGGATCGCGAAGGCCGCCGCCACGAGCACCGGCAGCACCGGGTCCATGTGCACGGGGCGGTCCTCCTCAGGCGGGGCGCAGGAGCTGCCAGCCGGTGAAGCCGACGTAGATCGCGACGAGGACGACGCCCTCGGTGCGCGTGATGCGCCGCTGGTCCGTGAGCGAGAACGGCAGCAGCACCATGGCGAGGCCGACCATGAAGATCAGGTCGACGCCGCCGCCCGCGGGCAGCGCGACGGGAGCGACGAGCGACGTCGTCCCGAGCACGAGCAGCAGGTTGAAGATGTTCGAGCCGACGATGTTGCCGAGCGCGAGCTCGCCCTCGTTCTTGCGCGCGGCGAGCACGGAGGTGGCGAGCTCGGGCAGGCTCGTGCCGACGGCGACGATGGTCGACGCGATGACCACGTCGCCGACGCCGAGCGAGCGCGCGATGGCGGACGCCGCGCCCACCATGAGGTCGCCGCCGATCGAGAGCCCCGCGCAGCCCGCGACGACGAAGCCGACGAGCACGGGCACGCCGCGCCCCTCCTTCTGCCCGACCATCTCGTGACCGGCCGCCTCCCGGAGCAGCGAGTCGGAGCGCCGCGAGCGCACGACGTCGGCGGCTGTGTAGTAGAGGAACACGCCGAAGAGCAGCGCGAGCACGAGGCCGTCGCCGCGGAGCAGCGCGTCCTCGCGGCCGCCCTGGAGCGCGCCGTCCAGGAAGAGGACGGCCGTGACGGCGCTCGCGAGCACCATCATGGGGATCTCGCGCGCGACGAGCGTGCTGTTCACGGCGAGCGGCCGCACGAGCGCCGTGATGCCGAGCAGCAGCCCGGCGTTCGCGATGTTGCTGCCGACGACGTTGCCGAAGGCGATGCCCGGACTGCCGTCGAGCGCCGCGACGAGGCACACGACGAGCTCGGGCGCGCTCGTGCCGAACGCGACGACCGTGAGGCCGACGACCGTGGGCGACACGCCGAACCGGCGCGCGATGCCGGCGGCGCCGCGCACGAGCAGGTCGCCGCCGACGAGCAGCAGCACGAGGCCGATGGCGAGTCGGAGGAGGTCCCAGCCCATGTCGCGGTCCGGCCGTGGGTCGGCGCGGGCCGCGCGTCGGCCCGCCGGTCAGGCAGCGTACCGATGGGCGCGCCCGGACCAAGCGCGGTCAGGGAACGAAGGGGTGCGCCTCGTACGCGAGCGACCACGGCTCCGGCACGCGCAGCCGGTCCGCGTAGCGCCGCGCGGGGTCGAAGAAGAGCGCGCCGACCTCGCCCTCCCCGAAGTCGAAGTCCACGGCGAAGGGCGAGATGCCCCGGTCGGGACCGAAGGGTCCGCTGAAGCGGTCGGCCTCGTAGTACCGCGGCACGTCGACGGTGAGCAGCGGGCTCGTGAAGCGCAGCGGCCGGTCGAGCAGGCCGCCCTCCCCGACGAGCGTGCCGTCGCGGAAGGCGGGGCCGAGCCGCGCGACGGTCGACTCGAGGCGGTAGCGCGCGACGGGCGCGGGCCCCGGGCCGATGCCGACGAGGTCGGGCTCGCCGGGCGCCTCGCCGGGCGCGGCCGGGAGCAGCACGAGCCCCGCCTCGTCGAAGCGCGCGACGCCCGCCCCGTCGACGACGACCTCCGCGCAGGAGTCGGTGAGCCCGTAGATGCCGTGGCCGCGCTCCTGCACGAAGACGCCCGCGTGGGTGCCGTCCGGGTCCGGCCGCCCGTCGTCGTCGAACAGGCGGAACGTGCCGCGCACGTCCTCGGCACCGTCGCCGAAGACCGCCGGTGCGCCGCCCTCGACGCCCGCGTAGACGCCGCCGACGTAGTGCGCCTGCGTGAAGAGCAGCACGACGGCGCCGCTCGCGCGGTCCACGACGACCTGGAGGTTCTCGCCGTCGTTCTCGTGCGTGAGGTGCACGCCGAGGCGGACGGGCTCCCAGTCGCGCGGGTGGAACAGGTGGTACGTCAGGAAGAGGTGCGTCTCCGTGCGCAGCACCGCGTAGTAGGCGACGGGCGGCAGCTCCCAGCGCGGGAAGCTCTCCCAGTTGTCGTCGCCGCGCAGGGTGCCGTCGAAGTCGACCCGCGTCGGGAGGTCCTGCCGGCCGCGCGTCGCGTCGACGGCGTGGAAGATGGCGGGCGCGTAGCGGCGCGCGAGCGCGAGGTCGTCGTCGACGACGAGCGGCGCGTCGTGGCGCTGCAACGGCTCGATGCGGAGCGGCGCCGAGCAGTTGAGGTTGAGCGGCACGACGAGCCCGGCGACGAGCGCGGCGGCGACGGCGAGGCGGCGGGAGCGGCGCATGGCGGGATGCTACCGCGGGGGCGCGGGGAGCGACCGTGGCGGTCATGCGACGGCGCCGCCCGGCGGCGTCCTGCGCCTGCGAGAACCCGACAGCGCGCGCTCCGGTGCTCCGAGCGGCGAGCGTACCGACCGGGGGGGCCGGTGGGCGTCCGCCGAGCCGCGGCCGACCTCAGATCTTGAAGGCCTCGTCCACCGGGCGCAGCGGGCGGTTCATCCAGAGCGGGCGGCGCAGCCCGCCGGGGCCCGGCGCGGGCTTCGTCTTGGCGCGCCACGCCTCCCAGACCTCCTTCGACCTCGCCGTGTCGACGAAGACGTCGCCGTAGCGGTCGTCCTCGCGCGCCGGCTCGACGCGCACCTTCTGGTGCCAGCAGTGCATGCCGCTGATGGGGTCGGGCTGCACGGGGAAGGTGAGGTTCTGGTTGACGCCCGTCTCGTGCCACCAGACCTGCTCGCTGTCCGGGTCCGCGCTCGCGTAGGCGCCGGCGCGCTCCTTCTGGCGGAAGAGGAACGTGCTCCCGTCGCGGGTGATGTCCACGAGCGAGCTCGCGCGCTTCTGGCCGCCGATCTCGCGGTACATCCTCCAGCGGCCGACGTGGTGGCTCGCCGCGACGATGCCCGGGTGGATGCCCTCGGTGACCCACGCGCGGATCACGAAGTACCCGATGGCCGTCGACACGCGCGCGAGGCCGCCGTTGGTCAGCCCCAGCTCGAGCGCGTCGTCCGGGTGCACCCAGAGCGGGTTCGTGTGGCTGATCTCCTGGAGCCACTTCGCGTTGCCGGAGCGCGTGTGGATGAGCGTCGGCAGGCGGAAGGTCGGGAGGAGCACGCGGTCGCCCGCGGCGAGGTCCATGTGCTCGGCGTGCACCTGGCTGTGGATGTAGCCGGGCGTCGCGTGCTCGCCGAAGCCCCACTCCTCGATGGTCGGCGAGAAGAACTCGAGCTTGCCGCTGGGCGTCTTGAAGCCCGCCTTGCGGTCGCCGCCGTGGACCGCGACCTCGCCGTCGGCCTCGTAGCGACGCTGCCCGCCGTAGGGCACCGCGAACGCGCCGAAGCGTCGCATGTACTCGAGCGGGTCGCAGCCGGCCTCCTGCGCCGCGTCGGGCAGGCCGGGCACGTTGCCGAAGACGTCGGCGAAGTACTCGTCGACGGAGATCGGGGTCCCCGGCTCCGCCTTGCTCTCGAAGAAGCGCCGCGCGCCGAGCGCGCCGTCGGGGTCGATGCGCCAGGTGAGCGCGATCCAGAACTCGACCTCCTCCCAGACCTGGCCGGGGTTCGTGCCGAGCGTGCTGTCGGGCGTCTCGCCCTGCTGCCGCCGGTACTCCCGCCCCACCGGCTGGCGGAACCCGATCCACGTGCCGGCGTGCGTCTCCTGGCTCATGACGTCGTGCCGCTCGGGGCCGAGGCCCATGGGCAGCACCCAGTCGGCCCACTGCGCGGTCTCGGACCAGATGGGCGTGAGCGCGACGTGGCAGCCGATGCGCTCCTCGTCCTCGAGCATCTCGATCCACGAGCAGCCGTCGGGGTTCGTCCAGACGGGGTTGTAGACGCGCGTGAAGTAGGTGTCGATGCGCGTGCCCTGGTCGCGCAGCAGGTGCGGGAGCAGGAAGCTCATCTCGTAGTGCGCGAGCGGGTACTCGCGCGGCCAGTGGCGCTCGTTCCAGCGCGTGATGGGCGGCGGGTTGTCGCTCGGCTTGGGGACGAACTTGTCCCAGGAGTTCGGGTTGAGGCCGCCCTCGGTGCCGACGCTCCCCGACAGCACGTGCAGGAAGAGGAGCGCGCGCGCGACCTGCCAGCCGCCCTCGTGGCCGGCGGCGGTGTTGCGCCAGAGGTGACTGCTGAAGCGGCTGCCCGCGGCGGCGATCTCGTCGGCCAGCTTCTGGACGGTGTCGCCGGGGACGTGGCACTCCTGCGCGACGAAGTCCGGCGTGTAGTCCGCGTACTCGTGCTGGAGCAGCTTGACGAAGTGCAGGAAGGTGCCGGGGCCGTCGGGGTCGCGCGCGGCGAGGTACTCCTCCCAGTTCGTCCAGCGCTCGAGGAACTCCGCGTCGAAGCGCTCGGTGACGAGCAGCTCGCGCGCGACGCCGAGCAGCAGCGCGGCCTCGGTGCCGGGCCAGGGCGAGATCCAATGCTGCGCGTGGCTCGCCGTGTTGCTGAGCCGCGTGTCGACGACGGCCAGCCGCGCGCCCGCCTCCTTCGCGCCGATGATGCGCTGCGCGTGCGGGTTGAAGTAGTGACCGGTCTCGAGGTGCGCCGACAGCAGCAGCATGAACTTCGTGCCGCTGTAGTCGGGCGACGGGCGGTCGGCGCCGAACCAGGTCGCGTACCCGAAGCGGGCGCCGGCGCTGCACACGTTCGTGTGGCTGTTGTGCCCGTCGATGCCCCAGGCCTGGAGCATGCGCAGGACGAAGTTGTCCTCGCCGGGGCGGCCCACGTGGTAGACGACCTCGTCGTGGCGTTCCTCCTGGAGCGCCCTGCGGATGCGCCCGCCGATGTCGTCGAGGGCCTCGTCCCAGGTCGCCTCGCGGAACCGGCCCGAGCCGCGCGGGCCGTCGCGCTTGAGCGGCGCGAGGATGCGCTCGTCGTCGCGCACCTGGTTGATCGTCGCGGGGCCCTTGGCGCAGGTCCGTCCGCGGCTGCCCGGGTGCACGGGGTTGCCCTCGAACTTCTCGATCTCGCCGGTGCTCTTGTCGACGAACGCGAGCAGCCCGCAGGCCGACTCGCAGTTGAAGCAGATGGTCGGCACGCAGCGGTAGTGCCGCTCGACGCGCCGCGGCCAGGCCTTGCTGTCGAGCTCGACCCAGTCGTCCCAGTGCTCGGGGTCGGGTCCGACGGCGAGCTCCCACGGCGACGGCCGCCCCCCGGGCGGCGCGCACGGAGGCGACGTCGGGGCGAGGGAGGCGTCGGGGGTGGGCGTGTCGGTCATCGGAGGCTCGTCGGGAGGCCGGGGCCGCGTCATGCCCGTTCCGTCCGGCGTCCGCCGCCCGGCGGGCGCGGGTCCGTCCGACCGGGGCGGCGCCGCCCCGGCATGTTACTCACCGGGAGGAGCGAGGCGAACGGCGACGAGCCCCTCCCGCCCGTCCGCGAAGCGTCGGTGCTCGCACACGACCTCCTGGCCGGACGCGAACTCCCAGACCTCGTCCTCCGGGTCGGGCGGCGGGCTCATGATCCGGTGGACGCCCGGGCGCACGAGCACGGCGTGGACGGGGCGCCAGCAGTCGACTGCCTCGCCCTCGAGGAGGACGTGGATCGTGCATGGTTCGGGATCGGGAGCGTCGAGCGCCGCGAGGGCGCGGGCCGCCTGTTCGCCGACGGTGTGGTCCTCGTCGTCGAGGGCGGCGCGTGCCGCGGCCCGGAACGCTTCGCGGCGGTCCGCGAACATCCGAGGCCAATCGGCGACGTCGAAGAAGACGGACCAGCGGATGTCGTCATCCGGGTCGGTCGCGAAGGCGAGCAGGGCGTCGACGATCGGTTCGGGGAGCGGCTGGTCCTCGTCCGCCGTCATGAGCAGGTTGTCGGCGACCTTGTACCGGACGAGGTCGCGGGGATCGTCGCGCCAGCGGAGCAGGATGTCCACGTACCCGGGCACGCGCTGCCAGGCGATGGCGCTCAGGGCGCCGGCGAGGACCTCGTCGTCCTGCTCGCGGGCGACGAGTCGTTCAAGATGCTCGACGACACGCTGCGCGTGAGGAGGAGGCGGCTCCGCGAGCCCGGGGAACTGGCGGAGGACGTTGATCGCGAACTCCCGGGCGGCCGGATCGGGATGCTCGAGCAGCCCGAGCAGGACCTCGAGCGTCGCGGCGTCCACCCGTTGCTGGAGCACGAACACCGCGACGCCGACGTGATCGGGGTCCGAGTCCCGGGCGCGTCGCGTGTCCTCGATGCCGCGGCGCACGAGGAAGTCGGTGGGGAGCCGCGCGTCGGCCGCCGCGCGCATCCGCCAGTCGCGCCCCGTGTCCGAGCGCGACTCCCGGTCGTACGTGTCGAGGACCTCGTCCGGTGTCAGGCTCATGCCACCCATGATGCCGTACCCGCCGGCGCCCGACTGTCCGCTCTCGTCACCCCCCGGGGAATGGCAGCTTCACCGGCGAGCCGCGCTGCGGCTCGTCCGTTGCAAGGTGCCTGGAGGCTGCGGCCGAAGGCCCGCAGCCTAGGAGATGCGCAACGCCTGGCCCGCGCGCACGAAGCAGTCCTTCTCGACGTACAGCCCGCCGAGCGCGAGGACGCCCGCGACGACGGACGTCCAGCCGGTGCTCGGCACGAAGAGCAGCACGAGCGGCAGGAGGACGCCGACGCCCAGCCCCGCGATCCAGTGGCGGCGCGCGTACGGGCCGTGCTTGAGGAGCGCGACGGCCCGCGCGAACTCCTGCTCACGCCCGGGCGGGGACAGCTTGCTCTCGGCGAGCGTGAGTCCGCCGTGCGCGAGCAGGCCGACGAGCAGCACGTCGCCGAGCAGGCGCACGACGTCGCCGTGGAGGCCGGCGACGCCGGAGATCGCGAGCAGGAACGCCGCGCCCGCGACGGCCGCCTGCGCGAGGAGGTGGAACGCGTAGCCGCGCTTCATCCAGAGCACGCGGCCCCTGGCCTGCGCGAACAGGAACGCCGTGTATGCGGCGCTCGCCGCGGCGGCGGCCATCGTGAGCAGCACGAGGTTCCAGCCGAGCGCGCCCGTCGGCGCGCGGCCGACGAACCCCATCCCGAGCCAGCCCGCGAGCAGCAGGCCGTAGACCATGAGGATGTAGCTGCCCTTGGCGAGCCAGCTCGACCAGTTGGGCCGCAGCATGATCGACAGGAAGCGCTCGGGCCGCTTGAGGTCGGCGACGAGCAGCACGAGCGTGAGCCCGAGGAACACCGTCGCGAGCGCGGGCACGAGGACCGGCGCGCGCAGGCCGCCCGCGACGAGGTCGGGCGCCTCGCCCTTGACGATGTATCCGCCGACGCCGAGCGGCTCGAGCAGCGCCGTGCCCGCGAGGAACACGCCCGCCGCGAGCGACTTGAAGAAGAGGTACCCCGTGATCGCGCTGCCCCAGAGCGGCGCGCGGTTCACGTCGTACACGGTGCGCGCGCGCGACCCGACGGCGGTCTCCGCGAGCCCCTCCTTCGCGCGCGACTCGAAGCTCTCGAAGAGCTCGGCGTCCATGACGGGCCCGGGGTTCCTGTCCGCCCAGAGGTAGCCGCCCGCGCCGTTCGTGAGGTTCGGGTCGAGCCCCGCCGCCGACGCCTCGCGGTACATGACGTTGGGCTTCGTCCCGGCCTCCGCCTTCCGCACGGTGAGGTCGTACTCCTGCTGCATGACCGACACGCGGCTCCGCGGATCGTGGAAGTCGCCCGGGACGATCGCCTCCGTCGGGCACACGACCGCGCAGGCCGGCGCGAGCCCCTGCTCCGTCCGGTGCGCGCAGAAGTGGCACTTCTCCGCGGTGCCCGTGTCCTCGTTGAGGTAGAGCGCGTCGTACGGGCAGCCCTGCATGCACGCCTTGCAGCCGATGCACACGTCGCGGTCGAGGTCGACGATGCCGTCCGGCCGCTTGTCGAGCGCGGTCACCGGGCAGATCGTGACGCAGGGCGCGTCGGTGCACTGGTTGCAGCGCAGCACGGTGAAGGAGCGCTTCACCTCGGGGAAGGCGCCCTCCTCCGTGTACTTGACCCAGGTGCGGAAGTCGCCGACGGGGACGCCGTTCTCCGACTTGCACGCGACGGTGCAGGCGTGACAGCCGATGCACCGCGTCATGTCGAGCACGAAGCCGAGTTGCACGGGGCGGCGGGTTCCGGGAGCGGCGGCGGGTCGGTCGGCGTGTCGGGGGCGGGCGGCGTCCGGCGCGCGGCCGGCGCCGCCCACTCGCTCAGCGCGAGGGCTCGAAGGCGTCGCCGAACTCCTTCATGAGCTCGGGCAGGTGCGGCGCGAGCTCGGGGTTCGTCGCGAGGTTCATGAACGCCGCCGAGAGCCGCGCGCTCGCCGCCGCGAGCTCCTTGTGGTCCTTGGCGAGCTCCTCGGCGTCCGCCTCGGTGAGGCCGTCCTTCGCGATGGCCTCCCAGCGGTCGGCGAGCGCCTTCATCTCGGTGCCCAGCTCGCGCATGCGGGGACGCGCGTCCTCGAGGTCGTCGGCGTCGCCGATGCCCTCGACGACGTCCGCGAACTCGGCCATGACGTCCGCCTGCTCGTCGACGAGCTCCTCCTGGGGCGAACCGCCGCAGGCGACGAGGGCGGCGGCGAGGGCCACGCCGAGGGCGCGGCGGAGGGTGGTCGGGAGGGCGTGGCGCATGGTCGGGTCTCGTCTCCGGGGTCCGCGCGGGGGCGGTCGCAGTGTGTCGTCGCGACGTCCGCGACGGCGGGCCACGGTACCATCGGCGCCGCGGCGGACCCACGGGTCGGCGCCGCGACCGGGGGGCGGCGGCGCGGCCGGACGGATCCGCGCACCGCGGTCGGCGCGTCGGCGCCGGCGTGCTCCGCGCGACCGCGGGCCGGGCCCGGGGCGGGCGCCCCGCCTACCCCGCCGGCTGCCGCAGCACGGGATGGTCCGCGCCCTCCTCGAGCGCGTCGTCGAAGAAGCCCCAGGTCGCGAGGCCGTCGTCCGACATCGGCTCGAGCAGGTAGACCGCGAGCGTGCCGAGCTGCTGCGCCGTGGGCACCCAGGCCCACGCGCCGTCGACGGTGACCGTCTCGCGGCGGCCGGTCGTCTCGAGCGTCACGAGGCGGTGGCCCTCGAACTCCCGCTCGGCGCGGTCGAGCACGTCGACGCGGTGCACCTCGAGCTCGTGCGTGCCGCCGGCGTGCATGGTGCCCGTGTAGACGGTGATGCCGTGCGCGCGCAGCGTGTCGACGACGGCGTCGTGCCCGGGGCGGATCCAGTAGCCGGCGGGCCGGTCGACGAAGAGCGTCGGCTCGAAGCGGTCGTCATGGCGGACGGTGTGGTCCTTCGGCTCGTCGGTCGGGACGACGCGCCCGTCGGCGTCCGTCGTCTCGACCCAGCCCTTGATGACGGCGGGCTCGGGCGCCGACGCGAGCACGTGCCGGAGGCCGACGCGCGCGAGGTGCTCGCGGACGTCGCTGCTCGGCTTCGAGTGCGGGTGCGGCGCGCCGCCCAACACATACCGCGTGTCCGTCCACCCGCGCTGGACGATCCGCCGCATCTCGCTCGCCCGCTCCGCCGCGTAGCCCAGGCACTCGCGCACGAACTCCCGCGTCACGTGCACGCGATCCTCGTAGGACGCGTGGCTGTACGCCTCGCTGAGGATCGACATGTGCCCGCGCAGCCCGTGGTTCTGGGCGCCGAAGCGCGGCTGCGCGCTGTAGGTCGCCCACGCGCCCTTCGGGTCGCCGTCGACCCGCGCGAAGTTCCCGTAGAGGAAGGTGTCGTACCCGGTGCGCGCGAGGAGCCGGCGCGAGACCTCGGGCAGCAGCTCGTCGCGCACGAAGGCGATGGGCCCGGGGTGCCCGGACGGGTTGAGCGGCGGGGCGTAGGTGAGCGTGTAACGGTGGAAGCTGCCGTTCGTCGTGTGGAGGTCCATGACGAGGTGCGGGTCCCACTCCGTGAGGAAGCGCGCCATCGCTCGCGACTCGGGCGCCTCGAGCTTCATGGCGTCGCGGTTGAGGTCGAGGCCCTGCGCGTTCCGCCGCTCGCCCTGCCCCTCGGCCGGACCGTCCTGCTCGGGGCGGCTCGTCGTGCTGAAGCGCTCGTTGCCGTCGCCGTTGTAGATGGGCGCGAAGACCATCACGAGCGCGTCGAGCAGCGCGCGGTGCTCCGGCGCGTCCGGCGCGAGCACGAGCTCGCGCACGAGCCGCGGCACCGCCTCCTTCCCGCAGACCTCGCCCGCGTGGATGTTCGCGAAGACGAAGACGACGAGCTTGCCGGACCGTTTCGCCGCCTCGGCGTCGGCGAGCGGCGGGTCGGCCACGACGAGCAGCGGGATGTCGCGGCCCTCCGACGTCTCCCCCATCGACCGGCGCGACACGAGCGGCGACGCCTCGGCGAGCGCGTCGCACAGCGCGACGGTCTCCGCGTGCGTCGCGGTGCGCCGGTAGCCGCTCGACTCGGCGACGGTGACGAGCGCGGCGGGGACGTCGGCGGGCACGGACGACGGCATGGGCGGGTCCTCGGGGGCGGGGCGGGCGACGCGCGCGGGGCCGGGCCGCGCGACGACGACGCACGCGGCGACCGGCCGGACGGGAGGCGCGAGCGGCGCGGCGCACGGCAGCGCGAGCGCGACGAGCAGGGCGACGAGCGGCACCGGGCACCTCCGCGGGATCGAGCCGACACCCTCGCGCGCCGCGTCACGCGTGTCCAGACGGCGCGTCCGCGGTGAGGATCCGACGCGCCCTCCGCCGGCGTCCGGCGTGCGCGACCTGAAGCCCCCGCGCGCGGGTTGACGACGAGCGGCGTCGCCCCCATCGTGGGGGTCGTCGGGTCAGGACCCCACGTCACCGAGATCCCCGGGAGGGGTGCTCATGCTCCGCACGCTCCGCGCCGCTCCGGTGCGACGGCCGGCGACCGCTCCGGAGGCGCCCCGCCCCGGCGGCGTCGCGACGGCGCTCCTCGTCGCCGCGCTCGCGACGCCCGCCGCCGCGCAGCTCGCGCCGCTCCCCGTGGCCCCGCCGCCGAAGAGCCCGCCCGCGCAGCTCTTCGTGCCGACCGACGCGTCCGGCGCCGACCTCGTGCCGCTCAGCGAGTTCGGGCACGGCGCGCAGGGCGAGGTCGTCACGCTCCACGTGCGCGCGTCGATCCTCGACGCGCTCGGCGGCGGCCTGCTCGTCGCCGAACGCGACGGCGCGGACGTCGCGCTTCATCCGCCGGTCGCCGTCGCCTCCGGCGCGAGCCCGGCGCAGGCCGCGCCCTTCGCCCTGGTGCGCCACGTCGTGCGCGCGCGGACCGCCGACGTCGTCGTCGTGCACCGCGACCTCGTCAACCGCTTCGACCACGCGCCGGGCGCGCCGGACGTCGGCATGGTGACCCACTTCCGCGACGGCGGCGACGGCGCGTGGACGCCGGGCTGGACGGACGGCGTCGAGCGCTGGACCGTCGACGACACGGGCATCGTGCTCGTCCCGAACGGCACGGGCTTCGAGCCGCCGCCGGGCTCGCCGTACTTCTGGAACTCCGAGGGTTTCCCGCTCTTCATCGACAGCACGGGCAGCCACGGCGAGGCGCTCGTGCCCGGCTGGGAGCGCTACATCGGCGAGGACTGGTCGCCGCGCGCCGTCGACAAGCTCTACGCGATGTGGTGGTCGGACGTATTCCGCGCGACCTCCGGCATCCCGACGGCCTTCCGCAACGTCGTCGACACGACCACGCCGCTCGAGCTCCAGACGGGCCTCGTCGACGAGGGCCTGCCCGTCTTCCAGCTCCTGCACAACCACGTCGTGCGCTACGACGACGGGATCAACCCGGGCTCCGAGAACAGCCTCGCCTCCTTCTTCTTCCCGCCCGGCTGGGTCGCCGACCCGGACGAGCCCTACCCCGTGGTCTTCAACAGCGGGTACGACACGGGCTCGTCGGTGTTCCGGCCGTCCGGCGCGGGCGGGCAGGTGGTCAACGCCGTCGCCGACGCCTGGCTCGGCGACCCGGACCGCAAGGCGCTCGGCATCTGGTCCAACGGCGGCGGGCACCGCGCGACGGTCACGCTCCAGGACAGCGCGATCCACAACCTCAACCGCCTCTTCGACGACGCGTCCGCGGCCTTCGGCGCGAGCCGGTCGCGCATCGTGAGCACGGGGTTCTCGCGCAGCGCGACGGCCGAGCTGCGGCTCTGGTCGCACCCGCTCCTCGCGCCCGACCTCTCCGCGGAGGCGATCCTCGCGGTGACGCCGGTGAACTTCCCGGGCGACGACCTCGCGAATCACGTGAACGGGACCTTCCGGCTGCTGCAGCTCGGCGTCCAGGAGGCGACGGGCTGGGCGGACGCGTGGATGCCGGGCTGGACCGCGCCCGACTGGCCGCACCCCGACGGCATGGAGCTCGCGTCGCAGGTGCTGCTCGGCACCACCGACCCCACGACCTACGACCAGGCGAACGCGAGCGGCGCGCCGTCGGCGGTCGCGCGCCTCGCGGAGCGCGGCACGACGGTCGTCCTCCAGACCGGCACGCACGACATCTCGCGCCCGTTCTCGCACGTGCTCCGCTACGTCGCGGCGCTCCAGGCGCACGAGGTGCCGTACCGCTTCGACGTCCTCTACCGGCTCGGGCACGGCAGCTCGCGTCCGTACCCCACGGAGTCCGACCTGTTGCGGCTCGTCTTCGACGGCGCGTCGCTCTCCGGCGACGACCTCGGCACGCACTACCACCACCCGGGCGTCCCGCCCGACGAGCTGAAGCCGCTCGTCACGCACGAGTTCGACCCGCCGCGCGCGCCCGTGTTCCTCGAGGCGCCGCTCCGCGCCGCGCAGGGCGCGACGACGACGTGGTCCGTCGTGGGTCCGCCCGGCACGCTCTTCTTCCTGCTCGTCGACGCGCTCGATCCGACGGGCTGGCAGCTCCAGCGCCCGATCATCGCGCCGCTCGCGGACGGCCTCCCGCCGCTGTCGCTGCTGGGCGGCACGCTCCACGCGCTGCCCCCGGCGCCCGATCCGGCGCTCGAGATGACCGCCCGCACGTTCCGCGTGCCCACGCCCGCCGCCGCCGCCGGTCCGTGGGAGGTGCTCCTCTACTACTCGGTCGACGGGCTCTCGGTGGGCGTGCTCACCGCGGAGACGTCGGCGCCCGCGAGCGTCGACGGCTCGTCGCTCCTCTGGGACACCTGGCCCGTGTTCGAGGTCGTCGAGGACGAGACGCTCGGCGTCGCCGTCGAGGGCCGCACGGGCGGCGCGTCCGAGGACCTCGCGCTGCACCCGCACGCCTGGCCGTGAGCGCGCGGGCCCGGCCCGCGAGCTCGGAACGCGCTCAGCGACGCACGAGGCCCGCGTCGTCCAGCGCCTTCGCGAGCACCACGGACATGCGGTCGTGGCCGGCGCCCGCGAGGTGCACCGCGTCGAGGAACAGGCCCTTGCCGCCGGGGCGCAGCGCCGGCCCCGGGTCGACGAGCGTCGCTCCGGTCTCCGCGGCGACCTGCGCGACCGCCTCGTGGAAGGGCGCGATCATGACGCGGGTCGTCTCCTCGCGCGGGTCGAACGGCTCCTGCACGAGGACGACCGCGGCGCCCGCGGCGCGCGCGGCGTCGACGATGCGCCGGAGCTGCCCGGCGAACCGCCGCGCCGGCGCCCGCACGTACTCCTCGACGAGCTCGGGCGGCGGCTCCTCGCCCGCGATGCGCGCGGCGAAGTAGCGCCCCCAGTCGCGGCTCCGGCGCCAGGCGTCGACCTGCTGCGCGAGGTGCCCGAGGACGCCGATGCCCGTGCTCGTCATCGCGTCGTAGTGCGCGACCTCGTCGAAGATGGCGCCCTGGATGTGGTCGTTGAACGAGAGGCTCACGACGATCACGTCCGGCGAGAACCTGAGGAGCAGTCCCTCGACGGTGAGCGCGAGGCGCGCGGCCGTCGAGCCGGGGACGCCGGCGTTGAGCACGTCGACCTCCACGCCGCCCTCGCGGAGCCGGTCCTCGAGGCGCGCGGGCCAGGCGTCCTCCGCGGGGACGCCGTAGCCGAAGGTGCTCGAGCTGCCGACGGCGAACACGCGCGGCACGCCCGGCGTCGGCGTGAGCGACACCGTCTCCTCGCGGAAGCGCTGGTTGCGCACGTAGCGGTTGAAGCGGCGCACGAGCGGGTGGCGCGCCCAGGCGTAGGCGCGCGGCACGGCCTCGCCCCGGACGTCGGACGGGAGCAGCTCGTTGAGCAGCGCGGGCGTGAGCACGACGGGCCGCCGCCCGTCGGCGACGACCGCGGACGCGAGCGCGACGCCGCCGAGCAGGACGACGAGCACGCCGCGCGCGCTCCGGGACGGCGAGAGCAGGAGGAACGCGCCGGCGAGCACGGCGCCCCCGGCGAACGCGCCCGCCGGCGCGACCGGCTGGACCGCGACGGCGAGGGGCCAGGCCCAGAGCGCCGCGGCCGCGCGCCGACCGGACACCCGCCACGCGACGAGCAGCGGGAGCACGACGCCGAGCGCCGCGAGCGCCTGCCACGCGAGGAGCGTGCCCGCGAGCGCGCGCGGCTCCGCGAGCGGCCGGATCGACACGTCCTCCACGACCGCCCGGCCCGAGAGCGCGAGGAAGGCCGTGCGCCCGACGCGCAGGTCGTGGTCCGTCGCGACGACGATCGGGTCGCCGTCCACGACGAGCGTCGTGTCCGCGTCGACGCAACGCACGAGGACGTCGTGCGCGACGTCCGGCTCGAGCGTGCGCCGCGCGTCGTCCGCCGCGACGGACGGCATGCGCGTCCCGAGGTGCCGCGTGATGCCGACGGACAACTCGGGGTCCGCGCTCAGCGTGACGAGCAGCCCGCGGTCGCGCTGCGCGGACTCGGCGCGCACGAGGACGTCGAGCGCGGAGCCCGGCGCGAGCGTCACGCGCGCGCCCAGCTCGAAGTCGCTGTCGACGCGACCGCGGAGGTCGTACGGGCGACCGGGCTCGACGGTCACCGCCTCCGGCCGCGCGTGCGCGTGGCGCGCGCCGGCGGCGGGCGCCTCGAGCAGGCGGCCCGCGTTGCGCTCGCGGAGCGTCGTCGCGAGCCCGGCGACGAGCGCGACCACGACGACGATCGCGAGGACCCCGTCGCGCCGCCGGGGCCGCGGGTCGCCGCCGCCCCGCATGCGCCACCACGCCGGCACCGCGAGGCAGGCGAGCCACGCGCCGAGCACGGCCCAGAGCACGCGGCCCGCCGGGCCCGCGCCGCGCGGCGTCGCGAGCTCCCGCTCGACGCCGTCCGCCGTGGCGACCCGCGCGCCCGCGAAGGACGCGTGACGGTGCGCCTCGATCGACGCCGGCCCCGCGGGCGGCAGGCCCCGGACGGCCGGCCCCGCGTCCTCGCCGTCGACGCGCGCGCGCCAGGCCGTGCCGTCGTGCACGAGCGCGAACCGATCGCCGTCGGGGCGCGCGATCGTCCAGCCGGCGGGCGCCGCCTCCCCGGCGTGCACGCGCAGCCCGAGCGCGTCCGGCTTCACCACGAGCGTCGCCGACGCGCCCGCCGAGTCGCCGAGCCGCAGGTCGAGCGCGCCCGCGGGCTCGCGCACCTCGAGCTCGACGGGATCCGTGAGCCAGCGGAACACGAGCGACAGCTCGGCCTTCGAGAGGATGCGCCCGTGCACGTGGCTCAGGTCGCGCGCGAAGCCCTCGTCGTCCTCGCGCACGACGTCGAGCAGGCCGGGCGCCTGGAACGCCTGCTCGCGCGCGCCCTCCGCGGTGACGAGCGCGAGCGCCGCCGCCGCGAGCCCGACGAGCAGCGCGACGAGCAGCGTGCGGGGCCGCATCGGGGTCAGCGCGTGTAGCCGATGGCCTCGAGCTGCGAGGTGTCGACGGCGTCGGCCCCGGGCGTGTCGGCCTCGCCGAGCGCGCGCAGCTGCTCGCCGAGCACGGTGTCGCGATCGCGCAGCTCGTTGAGCAGCGTGAGCATCGACTGGAAGCGCTCGCGGTGCTCCGGCACCTGCCCGATGTCGCGCGTCTCGCCGGGGTCACGCTCGAGGTCGTAGAGGCGCACGCCCTCCTTGTCGCGCAGCAGCTTGAAGCCGTCCATGCGGAGGGCCTGGTGGTAGACCGTCGCGGGGCCGGACGGGCAGCTCGTGCGCGTGCCGTCCAGCCAGTCGACGAGCGGCACGCCCTGGCAGGCCGCCGAGCGCGGGATGCCCGCGAGCCGCGCGAGCGTCGGCCGCAGGTCGATGAGCCGCACCTGGTCCTTCACGACGCGCGGCGGCCCAAGCCGGTCGGGGTCGCGCCGCGGCGGCACGAGGATGCCCGGGATGCGCACGACCTCGTCGTAGAACGAGCTGTGCAGCATCCGGCCGTGCTCGAGGAACTCCTCGCCGTGGTCGGCGGTCACGAGCACGTAGGTGTCGTCCATGAGGTCGCCGGCAGGCCCGTCGAGGAACGCGCCGAGCCGCGCGTCCGTCGCGGCGAGCCCCTCGTCGTACTGGTCGCGCAGGTACTCGAGGTCGACGGCCGACACGTCGACGAGCCCCTCCGACACCGCGCGCAGGAACGCGCTGCCCTGCACGCGCTGGCTCTCCCACGACGACCACGGCCCGGCGTAGCCCCGCGTGAAGCGTCCGGCCTGGTCGCCGGGCGCCTCGTAGGGACGCGGCCCGGCGTCCGAGTGCACGTCGAAGAGGTGGATGAACAGGAAGAACGGCCGCGACCGGTCCCGCGCCTCGAGCCAGGCGGCGGCCTCGGCGAGCACGGCGTCCGCGTCGCGGTACGCACTCGTGAAGGTGTCGAAGCCGCGGTCCATGCCGAAGGCCGGCGTGAGCCAGTCGCCGTGCGCGACGAAGCCCGCGGTCTGGTAGCCGGCGTCCCGGAAGTCCTGCGCGATCGTGCGCGCCGCGGGCGGCAGCGCGCGACCCTCGCCGACGTGCGTCGCGCCGTGCGCCGCGGGCACGAGCCCGGTGAACAGCGAGGCGTGCGAGATGAGCGTGTTCTCCGACACCGAGACGAGCTGGTCGAAGATGACGCCGCGCGCGGCGAGCGCATCGAGGTTGGGCGTCGTGTCCTGCTGGTGGCCGTAGACGCCGAGGTGGTCCGCGCGCGTCGTGTCCAGCGACACGACGAGGAACGACGGCGGCGGCGGCGGCTCGGCGCAGCCCGCGAGCAGCGCGGCGAGGAGGGCGACGGCGACGGCCCTCACGAGAGCGCCTCCTTCGCGATGCGCTCGAGCTCCTTGAGGTCGACCTTGCCGGTGCCCAGGACGGGGATCTCGTCGACCTTCACGAAGCTGTCCTTGCGGGGGATGAAGAGGTTGGGCAGGCCGCGCTCGACGAGCCCGTCGAGCACGCGCGGGAGCTCCTCCTCGCCGACGACGGTGAGGACGGCGAGCCGCTCGCCCTTGCGCTCGTCGGGCAGGGCGGTCACCGCGAACAGGGTACCGTCTCCGCCGTGCGCCTCGTGCAGGGCGCGCTCGACGCGACCGTGCGGGACCATCTCGCCGCCGATCTTGCTGAAGCGCGAGAGGCGGTCGGTGATGCGCAGGAAGCCGTCCTCGTCCTGCACCGCGATGTCGCCCGTGTCGTACCAGCCGTCGGAGAGCACCTTCTCCGTGAGGTCCGGCCGGCCGAGGTAGCCGAGCATGACGTTCGGGCCCTTGACGAGCAGCAGCCCCGGCTCGCCGGGCGGCAGGGGCTCGCGCGTGTCCGGGTCGACGAGGCGCAGCACGACGCCGGGCAGCGGCGGCCCCACCGACCCGCGGCGCGAACCGGGCTGGAAGAAGCCGGGCGCGCGGAAGGCCGGGATGCTCGTCGCGATGACGGGGCTGCACTCGGTGGCGCCGTAGCCCTCGAGCGGCCGCACGCCGAAGCGCTCCTCGAAGCTGTCCGCGAGCTTCGGGGCGAGCTTCTCCGCGCCCGCGAGCACGACGCGCAGCGACCCGAACTCGTTGGGCGAGCAGCGTCGCAGGTACATCTGCAGGAAGGTCGGCGTCGCGAGCAGCAGCGTCACGCGGTGACGACGCACGAGCGTCCCCACCGCCGCCGCGTCCATCGGGTTCGGGTGGAACACGACGGGCATCCCGTTGTCGAGCGCGAACCACAGCGACATGAAGCCGAAGGAGTGGAAGAGCGGCAGGATGCCGAGCAGCCGGTCGCGGCGCCCGAGCCGGAACACCTGGCTCACCGCGTCGACGTTGCTGTCCACGTTGAAGTGGCTGAGCATGACGCCCTTGGGCTCGCCGGTGCTGCCGCTGCTGAAGAGCACGGACGCGACGTCGTCCATGCCGACGGGCTCCGTCGCGCCGCACCAGCGCTCGAGCGCGCGGCGCGGGAGGAACAGGGCGGCGAGCGCGGCGCCGAGGCGGGCCGCGCCGCCGAGACCGGCGAGCACGTCCTCGATCCAGACCGGCGCGACGCCCTCGGGCAGCTCGATGCCGGCCTTCTCGAGGAACGCGCGGCTCGTGACCACCGTGCGCAGCCCGGACTGGCGCGCGGCGGACTCCATGCCCGCGCGCCCCGCCGTGTGGTTGAGGTTCACGCTCGTGCGCCCGGCGAGCGAGGCCGCGACGTTCGCGAGCGCGCCGCCCACGCCGGCGGGCAGCAGGATCCCCACGCGCTCCTGGCCCTCCCACGCGGGGCGCAGCGCGCGCGCGAGGGCGACCGCGCCCGACGCCGCCCGCAGCCGCGAGACCTCCGGCCGGTCGAGCTCCGCCATGCAGAGCGCCCACGGCGCCCGCCGGACCGACCGCAGGAAGAGCCCGTGGAGCGGCTCGCGGTCCGCCTTGCGCGCGTACCACGCCTGCTCGCCGAGCGCGGCCACCGCGGCGCGCAGCGCCGGCAGCGGCGTGTCGGACGGCATGGGCGCGCCGTACGACACGGACACCGGGTACGGGATCTGCTTCGGCAGCTTCCGCACGAACCGCCCGCCCGAGAAGCTGAACACGCTCCCCCACAGGCGGTCGAGGTGCACGGGGATCACGGGCACGTCGCGCCCCTTGACGATGCGCTCGAGCCCGCGGCGGAACGGCTGGAGCGCGCCCGTCCGCGTGATCTCGCCCTCGGGGAAGATGCACACGACGCGCCCCCTCTCGAGCGCGTCGCCGGCGTCGCGCAGCGCGCGCAGCACCGCGCGCGTCCCGCCGTGCTGCGCGATGGGGATCGCACCGAGCACCTCGAGCACCGGCCTCATCCACGGCCGGTCGAACTGCCCCTGGTCGACGATGAACGTCACGCGCCGGTCGAGCGTCGCCATGAGGAACATGCCGTCGACGAACGAGACGTGGTTCGGCGCGAGGAGCGCGCCGCCGCGCTTCGGCACGTGCTCGGCGCCCTCGACGCGCACGCGGTACACGAGGTGCGTGAGGAGGAACGCGACGAGCCGCAGGAGCGCCTCGGGCAGCAGCTTGAGCGCGAACGCGGTCCCGGCGAGCGTGAAGACCGACGCGCCCACGAGGATGCCGCGCGCGGAGAGCCCGCGGTCGGCCATCGCCCCGCCGAGCAGCGCGCCCGCGAGCACGCCGCCGAACACGCAGACGTTGCTCAGCGCGATGATCGCGCCGCGCCGGTCCGCGGGCGAGCGCCACTGGATGATCGCGTCGAGCGGCACGATGAGGAACCCGCTCGACACGCCGAGCAGCAGCATGAGCACGAGCGTCACGACGAGCCCCGGCCCCCACAGGCCGAGCAGCAGCGTGAGCGCGCCGAGCCCGATCGCGCCGAGCGGCACGAGGCCCAGCTCGACGCGCGACGCGGAGAGCCGCCCGGCGAGCAGGCTGCCCACGCCGACGCCGATGCCGAACACGCCGAGCGGCGCGCCGGTCCACTCCTCCGCGAGCCCCAGCACGGAGCGCGAGTAGACGAGCAGGTCCTGGCCGAGCAGGCTCGCGACGGTCCAGAACCAGGTGACGCCGACCACCGAGAGCCAGAGCACGCGGTCGGCGCG
>JAUIEF010000311.1 GCA_030428785.1 bacterium | reverse complement strand
GTCGACGAGGAGCACGTCGCGCCCGGCGCGCGCGAGGCCGAGCGCGGCGAGCGAGCCGGCGGGCCCGGCGCCCACGACGACGACGTCCCGTGCCGCGGCGCTCATGCGACGTCGCTCACGAGGATCCACCGGCAGGGCCACGCGGACCGCACCCGCGGCGCGGGCAGGCCGGCCGCGCGCGCGAGCTCCCGCGCCTCGTCGGCGGTGAAGGCCGCGCGCACGGACTGCGCGCCATCCGCGTGGACGACCGGGCTGCGCGTGAGCAGCCGGGTGCCGACCCACGCGAGCGCCAGCCCCCCGGGGCCGCGCGCGAGGTCCGCGACGACCACGCGGCGTCGCGCGGCCCGTCCCATCGCGGCGAGCAGGCGCACCGCGTCCTCCTCGCGGAGGTGGTGGAGGAAGAGCGTGGACAGCAGGACGTCCCGGTCGTCGGGCAGCGGGTCGGCGAGCGCGTCGAGCGTGAGGTACGTCACGTCGACGCCGGCCGCGCGCGCCCTCTCCCGCGCGTGCTCCACGGCGCGCGGGCTCACGTCGGCGCCCGCGAGCTCCAGCGCGACGCCCTCGCGCCGCGCGCGCCGCGCGAGGTCGCGCGTCACGTCGCCGCCGCCGCAGCCGACGTCGAGCACGCGCGCCGGCGCGAGCGGGCGCAGCTCCGGCCAGAGCTGCCGCGCCGTGGCGCTCACCCGGTTGATGCGCCCCAGGGCGACCAGCGCGCGCGCGTGGCCGTCGGCCGGCAGGGCCGGGTCGTCCATGAGCTCGGGGCGGAGGTCGCGTCGTCGGAGGGAGGGCACGCGGCTCCATTGTGGGCGTCGCGCGCCGTCCGCGCACCTCCGTTCCGATCCTGACGCGCGCGTCCGCCGTCGGTCGCCGCCGCGGGACTTTCGCCACGGGCCGCTCGGGAGGCGTGTCCCGATCGGCACAATGACGGGTCCCCCGAGGAGCGCCCGCATGGTCCACGAGTACACCCGCGAACGGCTCGAGGGCTGGGTCGCGGACTTCTGCGAGACGGACGGCCTGCGCGGGGTCCCCGCGTCGCTCGCGGAGCACGCGTCGGCGCTGCTCGTCTCGTGGCTCGAGGACGCGTGCGACCGCGGCGACGTCGAGCCGGAGGACCTCACGGCGGAGGCGTTGCGTGACGCGCTCATGAAGACGATCGCGCGTGCCGCCCTGTCGGACGAGGCGCACGCGGCGGTGCCCGCGCTGTGCCGCGACCTGCTCGCGCAGCTCGAGGAGGACGGCCGGCTCGGCGACGGGCGGGACCTCGGCCTCACGCTCTACGCGCAACGCGCGGCCTACGAGCGCGCGGTCGAGGGCAAGGTCGAGACGCTCCGTCGACCGGGGTCGAAGCTCGGCCGCAACGACCCGTGCCCGTGCGGCAGCGGCCGCAAGTACAAGAAGTGCTGCATGCGCGATTGATCGGGACCCCGGCGCGCGACGATCCGGTTGCGGGTTCCGGCGTCGGTTCGCGCGCTGTCCGATGAGCGGGGCGTGTCCCGCATCCGGTCATCGGCATCCGGTGATGCGGAGGTCGGGCGCTCGCACCGCGCCGGGTGCGCGTGCATCCGGGTGACACCGCACCGCGAACGCACTAACGAGAACGTGTGAGGCCTCGAAACGAGTGGTGCGTCAAACAGGCGCTCGAGGCGACGTCGAACACCCGGGAGCAACGGCACACGTCCCTCGTTCCGCCTTCGCCGCACGGCACCTCCTCCCCGTCGGTCGGCGAGAAGAAAGGAACTCCCCATGGCCATGCCCACCCGCGACGACCACGACCTGGACGTTCCCTCCGCGTCCTCCCGCTTCCTCGAGAACATCCGCCGCTTCCGCACGGCCGCGGAGACGGAGCGCGCGCAGGCGCGCGACCGTGACAACGCGCGCTTCCTGCAGGACCTCCAGGGACACCTGCGCTCGCTCGACTGCGTGGAATCCGTGAGCACGCGCATCGAGGAGCTCGCCGCCGAGCTCATCTCCGAGAGCCCCGGCTTCCACGTCGCGCGGCGGTTCTTCGACGGCCGCTGGATGGTCGAGCTGTCCGTGAAGAGCCAGCGCACGGACGACATCGGTCGCTCCGTCCGCGAGCTGTCGCGCCTGGCCTTCCTGCTGTCGCGCACGGACGGCGGTCGCCTGCTCGTCGAGTGCCACGCCATGATCCGCGACCACGGCCTCCCGGCCGAGCGACACGAGACGAGCCTCTGCGACCCGGCGGACGACGAGGCGCTCGACGCCTTCCTCGACGCCCGCTTCCTCGGCTTCGCGCGCGCCTACTTCGGCGGCGAGGTCCTCACGGATCGCGCCGAAGGCTGACCCCGCGCGGCCGGACGGCCGCCCGGGACCTCTCTCCCACCTCCTCCTCCCGCGGCGCCGGCGCCCATCTCTCCCTCGGGGCGTCGGCGTCGTTCCTCGTTCCGGCCGACGGCTCAGTCGCGGCGGAGGAGGACGCCCGTCGCCGTGATCTGGTAGCCCTGCTGCGGACCCGTGAGCGCGGCGGCCTCGTCGAGTCGGCCGGCGTCCTCGAGGTAGTGGCGCGCCTCGTCCAGCGGGACCTCGCGCACCTCGAAGAGCCCCTCGAGCCGCACGGTGCGGCCCGCCGAGTCGAGCGGGACGAAGAAGCCGTAGTCCTGGAAGACGACGCGCACCGTGTCGTCGCCCTCCACGAGCGTCATCCAGCAGCCCTTCTTCGGGCAGCACTCGGCGATGACCGCCTCGAAGCGCACGGTCCGGCCGTCGTGGGCCGCGGGGTCGGCGAGCACGTCGGCGAGGGTCGTCGCGGTCGCGAGCGGGATCGGCGCGCCGAAGGTGTCCCAGCCCTCGTACTTCAACGTGCTCGACGACTGCGAGCAGGCCGAGACGAGGGCGAGCAGCAGGACGATCGGGAGGGCGGCGGCGCGACGCATCGGAGGGTCCTCGGACGGGGCGGAGGCGCCGCGTGCCGGCGGCGCCGATCGCCGGATCCTACGTGCCGCGGCTCGGGGCCGCCAGGAGAGCGGGGAGGTCGGGTCGCGGGGCGGCCGGCGGTGGGGATGTGGCGGAAGGTGGTGCCGGCCAGCGTGACGCTGTCGAGCGCACGGCCGCCGAGGCTCGCGGCGGCGCCATGGTCGTGGTTGCCGGCGTCGCCGCCTGGCCTGTGTACGAGGGGGCGATCTACGAGGTCGTCGCCGGCGTCGCCGCTGCGGTCGGCGGCGCTCTGGCGGTCGTATCCGCGC
>JAUIEF010000091.1 GCA_030428785.1 bacterium | reverse complement strand
GGCCGTCGCGGGCTTCGGGCTCGCGCTCGCGACGGCCGGCATCACCGGCGCGGCGCTGCTCGGCTACCTCGTGCTGCGGCGCCTCGCGGGCGACCGGGCCGTGGAGGCCCTCGCCTCGCGGCCCCGCGCGGCCGCCGTGCACCGCGCGCTCCTCCGCGGGCGCGGCCGGCTCCTGTGGCTCGTCGTGCTCGTGCGGCTCTCGCCCGTCGTGCCGTTCGCGGCCACGAACCTCGTGCTCGCCGCGGCCGGCGTGCGGACGCTCGTGTTCCTCGTCGGCTCGGTCACGGGGCTGCTGCCGCGCATCGCGGCGGTGGTCGTCGCGGGCGCGGGCCTCGCGGAGCTGGATCTCTCCGTCGCGGCGGACGTCCGTCTCGCGGTGGCCGGGGCGATCGCGACCGTGCTCGTCCTCGTCCTCCTGGGGCGCGCCGCGCGGGCGGCCCTGCGCGAGGCCGCGGTCGACGCGCCGGGAGCGGGATGAGGCCGGCCCCGCCATCGACGGCCGAGGCGCCGCGGTGTTACATCGGAGGGCGCGCCGGGCCGCGCGAGGTCTCGCCGGGCCGGGCGTGCCCCGCCGGAGCTCCGCCATGACGTCCCCGCGCCCCCTCGCCCGCGTCCTCGCGCCGGCCCTCGTCCTGCTCGTGACGGCCTGCGCCCAGGTCGAGTACTCGGCGCCCAAGCGCGACGGCCCGCCCTTCGACGAGGCCTTCCCGGACCCGTCCGTCCTCGTCACCACCGACGACGTCGCGGCGACGCGCGCGCTGCTCGCCACGGTGCAGCTCCTCGAGGACCCGGCGCGGCTCGAGCAGCTCGTGACGCTCGCCGAGGAGGCGACGTCGCTCGACACGGACCACATCCTGCTGCTCACGGAGGCCGTGCCGGCGCCCTGGACCTACGTCGTCGGGAACGACGGCGGCGGCGCCACCTGGCGCATCGAGTGGTTCTCCGAGAGCGGCGCCGAAGACCGTCCCGTCTACGAGGAGCTCTCCGACCGCATCCTGACGATCGGCATGTCCAAGTGGAGCGACCCGGGACGGCGCGCGCTCGGCGCGCTGCTCGGTCGCGCGCGCGGCGAGGACACGCTCGTCGCGCTGTCGGAGCAGCACCTCGCGCGCTGGGACGACGGTTCGCCGCGCGCGCTCGAGGAGATCCTCGGCGGCATGCGGTCGTCCTTCGTGACGGACACCTTCGTGCTCGAGGTACTCGTGCCGCGCGACGCGCTCGAGGGGGAGCGCCAGTGGATCGCGATCGACGCGCTCGCGTTCGACTCGGAGCGCACGGAGGTCATGACGGCGCTCGTCGAGCGGCGCGGCGCCGCCGACGTCCCGTGGTTGCTCGAGGCGCTGCGTCGGCTGTCCTTCGACTCCGGGCGCATGACCGTCGTGGAGGCGGCCGAGCCGCGCCTCGCCGCCTGCGACGCCGACCAGCTCCGCGACCTCATGACGACCTTCAGCTTCGACTCGGACCGCGGCCGCCTGCTGCGCGCGCTGTCCGACCGCGTCGTGTTCTCCGACGCGCGCGACGTCTGCCGCACGCTGAAGCTCTTCTCGTTCGAGAGCGACCGCAAGGAGGGCCTCGAGACGCTGCTCGGCGCGCGCACGCTCCCCGTGCGCTCCGGGGACCTCGTCGAGTTCGTCGCGCTCGGCGACTTCGACAGCACCCGCGAGGACATCCTCGCGCTCGTCGAGCCGCACCTCGCCGGCACGGTGACCGCCGGCGACCTGCGCGAGGTGCTCCAGCGCTTCAGCTTCGACAGCGACCGCATGGACGTGCTGCGCCTGTATGCCGGCCGCCTCGCCGCGCCCTCGCACGACGACGTCGAGCGCCTCGTCGCGCTCTTCTCGTGGGAGTCCGAGCGCACGGAGGCGCGGCGGATCCTCGGCGGCTGAGATTTGCCCGGGGAGTCGCGCCCGGCCCCGGTCTATGGGAGCGGGCGACCGGGCGCCGGCGCGGCGCGCGGCCCGACGCACCCGACACGGAGGAGACCTCGTGGAGACCGTCATGGACAGGACCGTGCGCGCGACCGAGCTCGGCGAGGCCGGGCCGGACGACTGGCTCCTCGTGGACGTCCGGACCCCCGGCGAGTTCCGGGGCGCCCGGATCGAGGGCTCCCTGAACGCGCCGCTCGGCGACCTCGCCGGACAGGCGCGCGCGCTCGGCGAGCGCGCCGGCGGCCGACGCATCGCGCTCGTCTGCCGGACCGGCCGTCGCGCCGAGGAGGCGCGGCGCGTGCTCGCGGCGGGCGGCGTCGACGCGGCCGGGCTGTGCGTGCTCGAGGGCGGCGTCGAGGCGTGGGAGCGCGCGGGCCTCCCGCTGCGCCGCGACGCGGACGCCGGCATGTCGCTCGAGCGGCAGGTGCGCATCGCGGCGGGCTCGCTCGTGCTCGTTGGGCTCGCGCTCGGGCTGCTCGTGCACACGGGCTTCCTCGCGCTCACCGGCTTCGTCGGCGCGGGCCTCGTGTTCGCCGGCCTCACCGACACCTGCGGCATGGGCATGCTGCTCGCGAAGATGCCGTGGAACCGCGCGCCCGCCGCGTGCGAGCCGCGCTGACCGATGCTCTGGGCGCTCGTCGGGGCCGTCGCCATCGGGCTGAGCCTCGGGCTCATGGGCTCGGGCGGCTCCATCATCACGGTGCCCGTGCTCACGTACCTCGTCGGGCAGGACGAGAAGGTCGCCATCGCGGGCTCGCTCGCGATCGTCGGGACGATCAGCCTCGTCGCGTCGCTGCCCTACGCGCGGCGCGGGCTCGTCGACGGGCGCAGCGTCCTGTGGTTCGGCGTGCCGGGGATGGCCGGCGCCTGGCTCGGCGCGTGGCTGTCGCGCTTCGTGTCGGGCGGCGTGCAGCTCACCGTGTTCGCCGGGCTCATGCTCGTCGCGGCGTTCTTCATGTGGCGACCGCTGCGCGGCGAGGGGGGCGCCGCCGCGCCGCGCCGCGCCGTGGCGAAGATCGCCGCGGAGGGCGTGGCGGTCGGCGCGGTGACGGGCTTCGTCGGCGTGGGCGGCGGCTTCCTCATCATCCCGGCGCTCGTGCTGCTCGGCGGGCTGCCCATGCACCGCGCGGTCGGGACGAGCCTGGCCATCATCGCGCTCAAGTCCTACACGGGCTTCTCCAAGTACCTCGACGTGCTCGGGGAGCTCGGGCTCGCGCTCGACTGGCAGGTGCTCGGGACCTTCTCGCTGCTGGGCGTCGCCGGGAGCTTCGCGGGCAACGCCGTCGGCGCGCGGCTCCCGCAGCGCGCGCTGCGCCGGGCGTTCGCGTGCTTCCTGTTCGTCGTCGGCGCGTTCATCGTCACGCGCGGCTGAACGGCAGGTCGTCGTAGAGGCTGATGCGGAAGCTGCAGCTCGACTCGCCCTTCGGCACGGTCGACGCGTGGTGGATGAGCGAGCGGTTGTCCCAGTAGAGGATGTCGCCCTCCGCCCACGGCTGGTGGTGCACGAAGCGCTCCTGCTCGCAGAAGTCGAAGAGCTCCTCGAGCAGCGCGTCCGACTCCTCCTCGGGGAGGTCGACGACGCGCTTGGTGAAGCCGCGGCTCACGAAGAGGTTGCGCTGCCCGGTGGCCGGGTGCGTGACGATCGCCGGGTGCACCGCGCCGGGCGCCGCCTCGTGCCACTCGTCGATGAGCTCGCGGATCGCGCGGTCGATGTCCTTGGGCTGCACCTTGTAGTAGTCCCAGGCGTCGTGCAGGCAGCGCCGGCCCTCGATGCGCCCGCGGAGCGCGTCCGGCAGCTCGTCGAGCACGCGCCGCATGTCGATGAACAGCGTCTCGCGGTGCGCGCGCGGCAGCACGATCGGGCGGATCATCGTGAACGCGAGCGGCCGCTCGAAGAACGAGTAGTCGCAGTGCCACATCCGGCCGGTGCCCGCGACGCCGACCTTCTTCCCGTCGAGCGGCACGTTCGAGGAGACGAAGACCTCCGGGTGCTCCGGGTGGTGGTAGTGCGCCTGGAAGTACGGCTCGGGCGTGCCGAGCGCGCGCGCGAACGCGAGGTAGGCGTCGACGTCCTCGGGGTCCTGACCGTGCACGGCGACGATCTGGTGCTCGTACGCGAGCCGGCGCAACGTGGCCGCGAGCTCCGGGCCGACGGCGCGCAGGTCGAGGCCGTCGACCTCGACGATCGGTCGGCCGGGGCCGGGGAGACGGATGTCGGGCTGCGAGGAGGTGGTCGCCACGGGAGGCCTCCGGGACGGGGATGCGCCCGACGCTCGACGGCCGCGGGCCGCCCCGGGACGCCGGTCGCGCGCCTCATCCTACGCCGAGGTCGGCTGCCCGTGCGTGGCGCGGGCGGGGCGGACTCAGCCGCGCAGCTTGACCGTCGTCTCCACGCAGTCGCGCGCGACGAGCGCCACGCGCTCGGTGAGCTGCTCGTCCTTCAGCGAGCCGTCCGGCGCGAAGGCCTCGTGCGCCTTCGGCACCGCGATCTGCGATGGGATGACGAGCACGCCGATGTTCCCCAGGATCGCGCGGACGTGCACGAGCCCGCGCAGCCCGCCGAGCGCGCCGGGCGAGGCCGCGAAGAGCGCGGCCGTCTTGCCGCGGAATGCCGCGAGCGGCGGCTCGCCGTCGGCGGCGCGCGACGCCCAGTCGATCGCGTTCTTGAGCAGCGGCGTGATCGAGCTGTTGTACTCGGGGCACGCGACGAGGAAGCCGTCGTGCTCCTTCATGAGCGTCTTGAGGCGCGTCGCGTTGTCCGGAAGGCCCTCCGCCGCCTCGAGGTCGCCGTCGTAGAGCGGGAGCGGCAGCGCGCGGAAGTCGAGCTCCGTGACCTCGGCGCCGGCGGCCTGCGCGGCGGAGGCCGCGACGCGCACGAGCTTCTTGTTGAGGGAGTCGGCGCGGGCGCTGCCGGCGAAGGCGAGGAGTCGGACCATGGGGGGCTCCCGGTCGGGTGGTGGGGTGCGTCTCCGATCATGCGGATCGCGCGGACGCGCGGCGACCCGTCCCCATCGACGGCGCGGCGGGACGACGTGACGCGGCGCGGCTCCCGATCCGCGGGTCGGCTGGCGCGCGGCCGCCCGTCGGAGGCGCGCGGCTCGCGGGACCGGTTCGGATCGGCTACGTTCCCGCGCATGAGCTCGCGCCCCGCCGAAGGAACCGCCGCCTCCCCGCTGACCGGGGACCCGGACGGCGACGCGCCGCTCCTCCCGCCCGGCGCGCACGAGACCGACGCGATCCGCGCGCTCAAGCGCGCCCTCGCCGAACACCCCGTGGCCGGCGCCGTCACGGATCACGGCGGGCTCTGCACCTTCCTCGAGCACCACGTGCTCTGCGTGTGGGACTTCATGTCCCTGCTCAAGAGCCTGCAGCGCGACCTCACCGGCGTCGCCGTGCCGTGGGTCCCCGCCGGCGATCCGGAGGCCGCGCGCCTCGTCAACGAGATCGTGCTGGGCGAGGAGTCCGACGCGCTCCCCGACGGCCGCGGCTTCGCGAGCCACTTCGAGTGGTACCTCGAGGCGATGGAGCAGGTGGGCTGCGACACGGAGCCGATCCGGCGCTTCCTCGCGGCGCTCCGCGACGGCGTGCCGGCGACGCGCGCGCTCGCGTCGTCCGGCCTGCCCGCCGCCGCCGTGCGCTTCACGGAGCAGACCCTCGCCGTGCTCGACGAGCCGCTCGCCGTGCGCGCGGCCGTGTTCCTGCACGGGCGCGAGGACCTCATCCCCGAGATGCTCGGCGCGCTCGCGCGACGCCTGCACGCGACGGGCACGACGGGCCGCCTCTTCGTCGACTACCTCGACCGGCACGTCGAGGTGGACGGCGACGTGCACGGTCCGATGTGCGAGCGGCTGCTCGCGCGGCTCATCGCCCGCGCGCCGCAGCTCCGCGACCGCGCGCTCGACGCGGCGGCCGACGCCCTGCGCGCGCGCCTCGCGCTCTGGGACGCGCTCTCCGACGCGTGCCGCACCACGGGACCCTCACCGGACCTCCACATCACGGCGCTCGGTTGAGCGCGGCGCCCCGCCGACGTCTCTTCAGTCCTGCGCCGACATCGGCGCGACGGTCGGTGCGAGGAAGAAGCGCCCCACCTCGGCGTGGAAGGTCGAGCCGTCCTCGCGCTCCATGACGTAGTGACCCTCCATCGTGCCCCAGGTCGTGGGCAGCGGGCAGCCGCTCATGTACTCGTACTGGTCGCCGGGCTCGATGCGCGGCTCCTCGCCGACGACGCCGGGCCCCTCGACGATCTCGACCTCGCCGTCGGCGTCGCGGATGACCCAGCGGCGGGAGCGCAGCGTCACGGGCGCGTCGCCCTCGTTCGTGATGCGCACGCGGTACGCGAACGCGTAGAGCTCGTCGTTCGCCGACGACTGCTCGGGCAGGAACTTCGACGCGACCTGGACGCGCACGCCCTCGGTGACGACGTCGGAGTGGCCGGTCTGGGGCTTGTTGTCCGGGGAGGTCATGGCGGCTCGGGGACGGGGGTGCACCCAGACTAGGGAGCGCGCGCCGGAGCGCAACACCCCGTCGGGGTCCGCGGCGGATCGTCGGGCGCGCGCGGCGGGGCGAACGCGGGGCATGGGGCACGGGGCGAGCGTCCGCCGGTCGACGCGCCGCATCCGCGCGGGGACGCGGCGCCGAATCGACCGGCGAAGCGTACCCTCGGCCCTCCCGTCCCCGCGAGCCCGCACCATGTCCCCGCCCGACCCCTGGCCCGTCGACGAGGAGGAGCACCTGCTCCACTGCCGCGTGTTCGACGTGCACCGCGACCGCGCGCGCTCGCCGCGCACCGGCGACCCGCACGACGTCTACCGCATCGAGACGCCGGACTGGGTGAACGTCATCCCGTTGACGCCCGACGGCGAGGTCGTGTTCGTGCGGCAGTTCCGGCACGGGTCGCGCGAGGTGACGCTCGAGATCCCGGGCGGCATGGTCGACCCCGGGGAGACGCCGGCCGAGGCCGCCGGGCGCGAGCTGCGCGAGGAGACGGGCTTCGCGGCGGGGCGCATCGACCACCTCGGGCACGTGCGGCCGAACCCCGCGCTCTTCACGAACCGCTGCCACTCGTTCATCGCGCACGACGTGCGGCGCGTGGGCGAGATCGAGAACGTCGGCGCGGAGGAGACGACGGTGGAGCTCCACGCGCTCGCCGAGGTGCCGCGGCTCGTCCGCGAGGGCGCCATCACGCACGCGCTCGTCGTGGCGGCGTTCCACTGGCACGGGCTGCGCGGCGACGTCACGTGAGCGGCGCGCGCGACGAGGAGCGCGACGACGCGCGCGCGGTCCGTACGACTGCGACGCCCGCGGGCCGTCCGCGCCCGTACAGCGTGAGCGGCGTGTTCCCGGCGCGCGACCGGCTGCTCGCGCTGCTGCCGGTGCTCGAGGGCGTCGACCGGCGCGTGCTCGTCGACGTGCCGCGCGCGATGCACGCGGCGGCGCGCGGCGGCGAGGATCCGCGCGACGATCCGCGGTCGGCGGCGGACGACGCCGACGCCCCCGCGGCGCTCGCCGCGCGCATCCGCGAGGGGACCGGCGGCCTGCTCGACCCGCGCGACGTCGTCGGGTACTGGGACGTCGTCTCGCGCTACCGGCTCGCCGTCGAGGGCGAGGACCACCGGCTGCGGCTCACGCGTCGCGGACGGGCCGCGCTCGCGGAGCCCGACGGCCGCGTGCTCGCGCACGTCGCGGGTCGCGAGGGGCTCACGTGGATCACGGCGGCCGTGGACGGCGGCGCGACGACGCTCGCGGCGCTGCTCCCGGGCTGGCGCGCGGTGCTCGACGGGAACCCGCGCTTCCGCGCGGCGGCCTCGCACCCGCGGAGCCTCGGCCAGCGCGTCGCGGCGCTCGTGCGGGCCGGCTGCCTCGCGGCGACCGGCGCCCACGCTGAGCGCCTCGCGGACGAGACGGGCTTCCGCGGTCGGGAGCCCGAGCCGGCCTATCGGGGGCTCGGCGGGGGGCTGGCCGTCACCGGGGCGGGCCGCGCGCTCATCGCCCGCTGACGGAAGCGCGGACCTCCGCGAGCTCGTCGCGCAGCGCGGCGTTCTGGACGAGCGCGGCCGCGACGACGATCCCGAGGAGCACGAGCAGCACGACGAGCAGGCCGACGAGCCGGCGGCCGTCGCCGCGCGCGGGGGCGTCGGAGCGCCGCGCGCCGCGGGTCTCCGTGCGTGCGTCGCGCGCCTCGCCGCCCGTGTCCGCGAGCGTCGCGTCGCCGTCGAGCCAGCGCTGGAGCGCGTCGCCCGTCTCGGCGGCGCTCGGGAAACGGTCGGCGGGGTCGGCGGCCATCGCGCGCTCCGCGACGGCGACGAGCGCGCGCGGCGAGCCCTCGAGGCGCTCGACCAGGCGCTCGAAGGGCGGCGGCTCCGGCGTCTCGCCCGTGAGCAGGTGGACGAGCAGGGCGCCCAGCGCGTAGACGTCCGTGCGCTCGTCGAAGGCGCGCAGGTCGGCGCGCCACTGCTCGGGCGCCATGTACGCGGGCGTGCCGACGAGCGTGCCCGCCTGCGTGATGCGCGCGGCGAGCGTGTCGTCCTCCTCGGTGTCGGGCGGGAGCGGCGGCGGTGCGTGCCCGTCGTCGCGTCGGTTCCGTCGGCTGCGCGTGAGGTCGAGGCCGAGGCCCCAGTCCATGACGTGCACCTCGCCGTGCGGGCCGACGCGCACGTTGTCGGGCTTGAGGTCGCGGTGCACGACCTGCGCCGCGTGCGCGGACGCCATCGCCTCGCACACGCGACGCAGCACGACGACGCGGCGGCGGAGCGTCCAGCGCGGGTCGCCCTCGACGCCGCGCCGGATGACCTCGCCGAAGTCGAGGCCCTCGACGAAGCGCATGACGAGGCACGGCAGGCCGTCCTCGTCGACGCTCACCGAGTGGAGCGGCACGATCGCCGGGTGGTCGAGCCGCGCGAGCAGCCGCGCCTCCTCGAGCACGCGCACGACGCGTTGGCGCTCGAGCTCCGTGAGCGCGGCGGGTCGCGCGACCTTCGGGCGCTTGAGCGCGAGGCGTCGACCGAGCAGCGGCTCGCGCGCCTCGCTGATGCGACCGAAGCTGCCGCCGCCGACGGGCTGCTCGTCCGCGTACGGCCAGCGGCGCGGCGAGGTCTCCGCGAGCGCGGCCAGGTCGTCCTCGAGGCGCACGACGGCGGGGCGGTCGGGCTTCGGCGGGCGCACCTCGGGCGCGGCGTCGACGGCCTGCTGCAACGCGTCGTGCTCCTCGAGCAGCATCAGCAGCTCCGACGCGAGCGCCGGGTGCTCGCGCACGAGCGTCGCGCCGTCGGGCGCGTCCGGCGCGTCCCGGAACGCGAGCCACTCCGCGAACACGTTCTCGGCGCGCTCGGCGCGGTCGTCGGCCTGGGGCTCGGGCGCGGGGGTCATGCGGGGCTCCCTCTCGGGGGGCATGGTACCGCGTGCCGCAGGGGCTCGCCGCGAACGGTTAGGATGCGTGCGGATCGGGCAGATCACCCAGGAAGAGAGACCACCATGAAGACCCGTCTGTTCGCGTGCGTCGTCGCGCTGTCGTTCACCATCCCGGTCGCCGCGCAGGACCCGGCCTGGTTCCTCGAGGACACGATCGACCTCTCGGCGCTCTTCCCGACGACGGGCGCCGTGACCGCGCTCGCGTACGTCCCCGCCACCGGCAACCTCGTCGTGCAGGTCGAGGCGCCCGGCGGCGAGTTCGCGGAGCTCACGACCGGCGGCGCGCTCGTGGGCACCTTCAGCCCGACGGGCATCAACCTCGACAACGCGGGGCTGGCCGCGGACCCGACGGGCGACCTGCTCCACGTGAACGGCCTCGCGTCGACGAGCCCCGAGTCGATCCGCGCGTTCACGACGGCCGGGAGCCTCCTCTCGACGACGCCCTCCGACGTCGCCGAGGGCTGCGCGCTCGCGCGCGACCCCGTCTCGGGCGACCTCTTCGTCTACGACTCGACCGGCCGGCGGCTGCGGCGGCTCGAGCTGTCGGGCGGCACGTACACGAGCGTCATCTCGCCGATCCTGCCCGCGTCGACCTTCTCGCCCTTCGCGGACGCCGGCCTGGCGTGGAACCCGGTCACGGACCGGCTCGCGGCCGCCGGCGAGGACGCCGCCGACGACGGCGTCATCTTCGACATGAACCTCGACGGCACGATCGTCGGGCCGCTCTTCGACACGGGGATCACCGCCGGCATCTGCGGCCTCGACTTCGACGCGACGGGCAACCGCATGTTCGTGCTCACGCGGCTCGCCGGTGAGTTCGTGCACGTCTACCGGCGGTCGGGCTGGACGGACCTCGGCGGCGGCTCGCCGGGGATCGCCGGCGTGCCGGTGCTCAACGGCGTCGGCACGCTCGTCGGCGGCACGCCCGCGGGCGTCTCGCTGCTGAACGCCCCGCCGAACGCCGCGATGGTCGCGTGGGTCTCCTTCGCGCCGGCGCCCTTCCCGGCGCTGGGCGGCACGGTCCACGCCTTCCCGTTCGCGAACCAGTTCTTCTTCTTCGCGAACATCTCGGGGGCGTTCGGCGCCAACGTCACCTGGCCGACGGGCCTCCCGTCGGGCCTCCAGGCGACCTTCCAGTTCATCGTCCAGGACGCGAGCGTGCCCGACGGGCTCACGCTGTCGAACGGGGTGCTCGCGACGACGCCGTGAGACCGACCGACACACCGAGGAGACGCACCATGCTTCGAGGGACCATGCACCGCGCGACGACGTCGTCGCCGCGGCATCCGTTCGTCATCTGCTGCCTGCTGACGCTGGTCACGACGGCGCCGCTGCGTGCCGGGGACCCGGCCGAGTTCCACGACGCAGGCGCCTTCCTGCAGACGGCGAGCTTCGCCAGCGACCCCTTCGACGTCTCGGCCGACGGCACCTACGTGGTGGGCGACAACCGTTCGCCGGGCATCAGCATGGGGTTCCGCTGGTCGGAGGCGCTGGGCTGGGAGTCGCTCGGCTCGCTCCCCGGCGGCGCGGCCAACTCCGGCGCGTGGGCGTGCTCGGCGGACGGCGCGACCGTCGTGGGCACGTCCTCGTCGAGCCTCAACCCGAACACCGAGGCCTTCGTGTGGACGCCGGGCGGCGGCATCGTCGGACTGGGCGACCTCGGCTGCGGCAACAGCAACGCGTACGACGTCACCGACGACGGGACGCTCGTCGTGGGACACCTGGCCTCGACGTGCGGCGTCGGCGCGAGCTTCTACTGGTCGCCCAACTCCGGCATGGTGCAGGTCAACGGCCTGGTCGTGACCGCCGTGGCCGGCGGCGGCACGCAGCCGCCCCTGCCCCCGGCCGTGCCGGGCGACTTCGCGACGCTGTACGGCCAGATCCCTTTCGCCGGACCGACGGCGTCCCACGTCGCGCGCTGGACCCCCGGCGGCGGCGTCGAGTCGCTGGGCTTCGTCGGGATACCGAACCGGGCCACGCCGGGCGGCGGCGTGGTCGTGGGGAGCCACACCACGTCGTCCGGGCACATCCACGCGTTCCGTTGGAGCACGACCGGGGGGCTGCAGGACCTCGGCACCCTCTCCGGGAACGGGTCCGAGGCCACCGGCGTCTCGGCGGACGGCGAGGTGGTCGTCGGCTGGTCCACGTCCACCCTGGGCACGCGCCGGGCCTTCGTGTGGGACGCGGCCCACGGCATGCGCGACCTGCAGACGGTGCTCACGGAGGACCACGGCCTCGACCTCACCGGCTGGAACCTCTTCCAGGCGCTGGGCATCTCGGCCGACGGCCGCACCCTCGTGGGCACGGGCCGCAGTCCGCCGCCGGCCAGCGACCGCGTCTGGGTGGCGCGGCTGGGCGAGCCGATGGGCCAGTGGACCGACCTCGGCGGCGGCAGCGTCGGCGTCGCGGGCCAGCCGACGCTCACCGGGAGCGGGCCGCTGAGCGGCGGGTCGACCGCGAGCGTCTCGCTGACGGACGCGCCGTCCGGCGCCGCCCTGCTCGCGTGGATCTCGTTCGCGCCGACGCCGTTCGCGGCGCTCGGCGGGACGGTGCACGCGTTCCCGTTCGCGAGCCAGCTGTTCGTGTTCGCGGACGCGGCGGGAGAGTTCGACGCCTCGACGACCTGGCCCGCCGGGGTCCCGGTCGACACGGAGGTGTCCTTCCAGTTCATCGTCCAGGACGCGAGCGTGCCGGACGGGCTCACGCTGTCGAACGGGGTGCTCGCGACGACGCCGTGAGGGCACGGGCGGGGCCGCCTACATCGGCTCGATGACCTCGTCGGTGCCGCCCTTGCTCTTGAAGGTGAACTTGCCGGCCACGTCCGCGTCGGACCAGTCGACGACGTCGTCGCCCGTGCCGCCGCGGATCTGCACCGCCGCGCCGAACGTCGACGCCGTGGCCGCGCACGAGTTGTCGCCGTCGCCGAGGTCGAGCTTGGCCTTCTTGGCGACCACGGCGTCGTCGAAGGAGAAGACGTCGACGTCGTCGCCGCCGCTCACGACGATCGAGGAGCCGAGCGACGACTCGTCGATCCCGAGGGTGTTGGCGCCGTCGCGCAGCCGGGCCGTGAGCTTGCCGACGACTTCGGCCAGGTCGGCCACCGCGACGTTGTCGGCGCCGTCGCCTCCGTCGTAGACCAGCGGGCCCATGCACGTCGCGCCGGCGAAGACGGTGGCGATGTTCGTGCCGTCCCCCAGCCGCAGGCGGAACAGCTTGCCCACCTGGGACCCGCCGCCCAGGGTCACCGAGTCGGTGCCGTCGCCGCCGCGCACGTCGAGCTTGCCGTCGATGCTCGTGCCGGAGTTGAACACGAAGAAGTTCGCGGAGTCCCCCAGGTCGACGCGGGCGTTGCGCATCACCTGCGCGCCGCCCGTGAAGTTCACGACGTCGGTCCCGGCGCCGGCGGTCACGTCGAGGTGCTGACCGAATTCCGTGCCCGCCCCGCAGAACAGGTTGTTCACGCCGTCACCCAGCATGAGACGCGCACGCTTCGCGACGGAGGCGCCCTGGTCGAAGCTCAGCTGGTCGTTGCCGCCTCCTGCCTGGACGCGCAGGGAGGAGCCGAAGCTCGCGCCGCTCTCGAGACCGAGGACGTTGTCGCCGTCGCCGAGGTCGAGCCGCGCCGGCTTGTCGACCGCGGCGGTCTGGCTCATGGACAGCTCGTCGTCGCCGTCGCCCAGCATCACGTCGAGCTTGCCGGCGATCACCATGCCCGCCTCGAACGCGATGCGGTTGGCGCCGCCACCGAGCTCGAGGTCGACGCGCTTGCCGAACATGCCGCCGCGCAGGGTGACCACGTCGGCGACGTCGTCGTCGCCGGTGCGCACGAGCAGTCCCTTCGGCAGCGCGAGGAAGTCGAAGTCGAGCTCCTGACCGCCGACGTCGCCGAGCACCTCGAGGCGTTGGATCCCCTGGAACACGCCGGGGGACGGGTCGCCGTCCAGCGTCGTGCCCTTGCCGGGCGTCACGCGCACTTCGCCGGGTTGCAGTCCCGCGACGTCGAACACCACGGTGTTCGTGCCCTCGGGGAGGATGCGCAGGGTGGAGCCCTTCACGAGGAACCCGAGGTCCCCGGCGGAGAGCGTGCCGCCGAACACGAGGACGAGGGACAGCGCGGCCAGGGCACGGAGGGGACCGACGGCAGATCGAGGCATGGCGGAGGGAGGCTCCCGAGGCGGTGCCGCCGCGGGGCGCGGCGGGTGTCGGCGGCATCCTATCGCGGGGCCGGGCGGCGCGTGTCCGGCTACTCGCCGGGGCGCGCCTCGGAGTTCCACCCGAGGTCCGCGAGCGTCTTCGCAAGCCGTGACTCCGCGTCCTCGACCGCGGCCCGCGCGTCCGAGTCGTCCGGGTGCAGCTCGAGCCAGCGGCGCGCGACGGCCAGCTCCTCCGTCCGGTTGCGCTGCGCGCGCCGCAACGCGACCCGCTGCGTCAGCGCCTCGGGCGTGTCCTCGCGACCGCGCCATCCCCAGCGGACGACCCGCTCCGCGCGCGGGAGGTCGCCGAGGATCTGCGCCGTCGACTGGAGCATCTGCGCCGTCCACGCGTGAGGCGGCCGGTTCGCCATGAGCCAGTCGGCGTTCTCGGCGAAGCGCTGCTCGAGGTCGCCGATGAGCTCGCGGCGTCCGTCGGGGTCCCGCTGGATCGCGATCGCCAGCACCCACTGCATGCCGATGAGTCCCGAGTGGATGCTCGCGCCCGTGTTGGGGACGATCGAGCTGCGCTGCGAGGCGTCGTGCAGCAGCTCCTCGGCGGCGCGCATGTCGACGGTCGCCTGCTCGGGCTCGAAGCTGCAGGTCGCCGCGCGCAGCATGCCGAGCAGCCAGCCGACGAAGGCTTCGGGCACGATGGCGTACGCGGCTTCGAAGTCCTCGTGCGCCGCCGACGTCTTCATGAGCAGCGTCTGCGGCAGCTTGACGAGCCCCGTCCCGACCTTGGAGATGAAGTCGCCGACGACGGGGTGGAAGAGCTGCCCGCCCCCGAGCTCGCTGGCCCGGTAGAAGAGGTTGCCGAGCTTGAGCGCCTGCGGCAGGACGTTCGACATCTCCTGCGCCTCCTCCGGCGTGGGCACGGTCGTCGAGCTCCAGGTGTCGATGAGCGCGACGTACGCGTCCCGCTGCTCCGCGTCCAGGCGCTCCGCGTGCCGGCGCGCGGCGTCGTGGTCCTGGGCGAAGAGCGCGGTGAGCACGGCGGCGGCCTGGAGCGACACGGCGTCGGGTTGCAGCGCGCGGCCCACCTCGACCTGGCGCGCCGCGCTCTCCCGCTCGTCGAGCAGCGAGAGCAGGATCGCGAGCTGGCTGCGTGCGAGGCTGTCCTGCGGGTCCTCGTCGACGGCCGTGCGGAGGTGCTCGACGGCCGTCTCCGCGGTCTTCGCGAGCCAGGCCTGGAGCAGCGCCTGCGGGTGCGGCGACAGCTCCTCGTCGACGACCTCCTCGAGCAGCGCGTCGAAGTCGTCGCGGCGGTCCTGTACGACGGCGATCTGCGCGAGGAGCGTGAGGAGCTCGTCGCGGAGGTCGCCGGCGTCGTGGGCGGCGTCGGCCTGCGCGAGCACGTCGCGCGCCTCGTCGAGGCGGCCGAGCTCCACGAGAGCGCGGCCGCGCAGCAGCGCGCGGTGCACGGGCTCGAACGACGGGTCCGGCACGTCCTCGAGCAGCTCGAGCACGCTCGTCGGGGAGCCGAGTCCGCGCTGGCGGACGGCCTGCTCGTAGATCGTGCGCGACGTCTGGCGGCGGATCGCGTCGTTGCTCGCCTCGAGGTCGGTGTTCGTCGCCTGGAGCTCGAGCGTCGTGTCGTTCAGCTCGTCGATCGTCTCGTTGAGCTGGTCGTTCTTCGCCGTGAGGACGACGCCGGCGGTCGCGACGAGCAGGAAGATCGCGACGCCGAGCCCGCTCGCGAGCTTGTTGCGGCCGATCCACGAGCGGAGCTCCGCCCACGGACCGGTCTCGTAGGCCTGGACGACGCGGCGGTCGAGGAAGGCCTGGAGCTCGTCGCCCATCTCGACGGCCGAGCGGTAGCGCTGCGTCGGCTCCTTCGACATGGCGCGCTGCGCGATCGCGAGCAGCGCGGGAGGGGCGTCGTCCGCCGTCGGCTGCGGCTTGCCGGTGCGCGCGGGCTCCGGGTGCTCGCCCGTGAGCACGTACAGCAGGATCGCGCCGAGCGCGTAGACGTCCGTCCGCTCGTCGAAGGCGCGCAGGTCGCCGCGCCACTGCTCGGGCGCCATGTAGGACGGCGTGCCCATCGCCGCGCCCTGCTCGGTGAGGCGGTCGTCGAGCGTGTCGCCGATCGCCTCCGCGCGCGGGTCGACCGGTGAACGCCCCGCCCCGTCGTCGTGCCGCCGGCCGCGCGTGAGGTCGAGCCCGAGACCCCAGTCCATGACGTAGACCTCGCCGCGCGTGCCCACGCGGACGTTGTCGGGCTTGAGGTCGCGGTGGATGATCTTGCGCTCGTGCGCGTAGGCGACGGCCTCGCACACGCGCAGCAGGACCTCGACGAGGCGCGGCAGCGTCCAGCGGGCGTCGCCCGCGCGGCCGAGCCGTACCGCCTCGCCGAAGTCCATGCCCTCGACGAAGCGCATGGAGAGGTACGGCAGGCCGCGCTCGTCGGTCGCCATGGCGTGCAGCGGGACGATCGCCGGGTGGTCGAGGCGTCCGAGCAGGCGGCCCTCCTCGACGAGCCGCACGACGCGCACGCGCTCGTGCTCCTCGAGGCGCGTCGGGTCCTCGACCTTCGGGCGCTTGAGCGCGAGGCGCCGGCCGAGCCCGAGCTCGCGCGTCTCGGTGATGTAGCCGAAGCCGCCGCCGCCCACGGACGACTCGTCGCCGAACGGCCAGCAGCGCGGGTTGTAGGTCTCGAGCTCCTCGAGGTCCGCCTCGAGTTGACGTCCGCGGACGCCCGCGGCCTCGGAGGTGGGGTGCACGGCGCCGAGCCCGAGCTCGCCCTCGTGCGCCGCGAACGCGCGGTGCGCCGCCCAGTACTCGCGCAGCTCGTCCGCGAGGTCTGGGTGCGCGGCGATGAGCTCGTCGATCGCGCCGGGGGCGTCACCCGCCGCGGATCGGCGCGCCAGCCAGGCCGCGAACAGCTCCTCGGCGCGCGACCCGCGGTCGCCCTCGCCGCCGTCGGTGGGTCTCGGTCGGTCCATCGGTCGCTCTCCCGTGATCCGTGGCCCCTGGCTGCCGGAATCCGGGCATCATAGTCCCCTCCGATTCCGCCGTGGGTCCGGCCCCCGGGCGGCGCTGGGCATCGTGGAACCGGAGATCCCGCCATGCCGAGCACACGTCCCGACACCCCCGACAGCACCTTCGCCGAGCTGCCCGGCATCGCGCGCTCGATGATCCTCGTGGAGAAGGTCCGCGGGGGCGACGCCGACGCGTTCGGCGAGCTGCTCGAGCGGTACCAGGAGCGGGTGCGGCGCATCGTGCGCATCCGGATGGGGGCGCGGCTGCAGCAGCTCTTCCAGCACGACGACCTCGTGCAGGACGTCTTCGTCGAGGCCGTGCGCGACCTCGACCGGGTGCGGTTCCGCGACCACGCGGACATCCTGCGCTGGCTATCGCGCGTCGCGGAGAACGAGATCCGCGACCGCGTGCGCGCGGCCGGCCGGCAGAAGCGCGACGTCGAGCGCACGGTGCCCATGCCCGAGCCCGGCTCGCCGGAGGCCGGCGAGCTGCGCGCGCACGGGCGCTCCCCGTCGTCGATCGTCGCGGGCTCCGAGCTCCGCGAGCTGCTCGACGACGAGGTCGAGCGCCTCGAGCCCGACGACTACCGCGAGGTCATCCTGCTGCGCGACTACCAGGCCGCCGAGTGGGAGGACATCCGCGAGGCGCTCGACAAGCCGACCGTCGCCGCGGCGCAGGAGCTGCACCGCAGGGCGCGGCTCAAGCTGGCGGTGCGGATGAAGAAGCACCTGGGGTGATCGCGGACCCGTGATCGCCGCCGACTCAGAACGGAGACTCGTCATGATCTGCCGCCGGATCCTCACCGTCGCCCTGACGCTCACCTGTGCCTCCTCTGCCCGGGCCGCCGGCGACGTCCTCGTGACCTTCGAGGGACTCGGCCTGGCCGAGGGCTCACCGGTGCTCAGCATCCCCGGCGCGCCGGAGGTCACGCTGAGCGGCGCGTCGCTGGTCCGGCCCGGCTCCAATCCGTACACGGGCTTCAACGGCAACAGCACGGGGAGCGGCGCCGGCGGCCTCGACGACGCCAACAGCGGGGACACCGTCAGCTATCCCGACGAGACCGGCGGCACGCTCGCGATCGTCTTCGATCGCGCGGTCTCCGAGGTCGGGCTCGACGCGGTGGACATCGACACGAGCGGGTCCGTCGTCGAGACGCTGGAGATCCGGGTCTACGACGCACCGGTCGGTGGCGCGCTGCTGTACACGCACACGGTGTTCCCCGGGGACCCCGGGACGGGCGACGGGACGCTCGCGCCGGTCGACCTCTCGACCGGCTTCGTCGGGGCGTCGTCGATCCGGCGACTCGAGATCCAGGGCCAGTTCCAGGGGGCGGCCGCGACGAACCCCGGCTACGCCATCGACAACGTGACGTACACGCCGGTCGAGGGCACGTGGACCGACCTCGGCGGTGGCACCGTCGGCGTCGCGGGTCAACCGACGCTGTCGGGCACGGGGTCGCTCGTCGGCGGGACGACCGCGAGCGTGTCGCTCGTGGACGCCCCGGCGAACGCGCCGATGCTCGCATGGATCTCCTTCGCACCGACGCCCTTCGCGGCGCTCGGTGGGACGGTGCACGCGTTCCCGTTCGCCAGCCAGCTGTTCCTGTTCGCGGACGCCGCGGGGAGCTTCGCCGCCTCGACGACCTGGCCCGCGGGGATCCCGGCGGGCACCGACGTGTCCTTCCAGTTCATCGTGCAGGACCTGGGCGTGCCCGACGGGCTCACGCTCTCGAACGGGCTGCGCGCGACGACGCCGTGACGCCTCCGCCGACCGCGCGGCCCCCGCCTCACTCCACGACGAGCTCGCACGTGACCGTGATCGGCTCCGCGATGTTGAAGCGGTTCACCGAGGTCCTCGTGACGTGCTCGTGGAGCTCCTGCATGCGCTCCGGCGTCGCGTCGCCGCGGATGCGCACCGTGTAGTGCACGGCGTCGTAGCCGGGCTTCACCGACGCGTCGAGCCCCAGGAACCCGCGCAGGTCGAGCTCGCCCGAGGTCTCGATCTCGACGGACTCGAGGGCGATGCCCATGGCGGCCGCGTTCGCGACGTAGCCCACGAGGATGCAGCTGTTCATCGCCGCGAAGAGCAGCTCCTGCGGGTTCGGGAAGGCGTTCGTGCCGAGCAGCTCCGGCGGCTCGTCCGACGAGATCGTGAAGTCGCGCGCGTGCTCCTCGCCGCCGAGGGTGTAGGCGGTCGCCCGCGAGTCCGCGCGGGTGCCGCCCTTCCAGGCGGTCGTCACGCCGAAGGAGACGAGGCCCTTCGCGGGGTCCTGCGTCACCGCCTCGATCGTCTCGCCGAGGGCCGCGACGTCGATGCCGTTGAGGGTCATGGTCTGCGTGGTCGTCATGGGTCTGCTCCGTGGTCGACCGGCGATCCGGTCGGGGTCGTGTGCGCCGGCCGCACCTCGCGGCCGACGACCCCGTTATCGGACCGCCCCGCGCGCCGCGCAGTGGACCTCGGGTCAACCCCGGGGTGACTCGGGGTCAACCCCCCTGGCGCGTCACGCCGACCGGGCGCATCATGCGCGCATGGAACGGGACGACGCCCAGCCCACGGTCGCCGAGCTGCTCGGCGCGCCCATGGAGGTGCGCAACGCCCGCGACCGGCTGCTCATCACGGCCATCGACCTCTTCAGCAAGCACGGCTTCCACGCCGTCGGCCTCGACCGCGTCATCGCCGAGACGGGCACGACGAAGACGACCTTCTACAAGCACTTCGAGAGCAAGGACGACCTCGTGCTGAAGGCCGTCGAGGCGCGTGATGCGTGGGAGGCGCGCGCCTGGAGCCGCGCCGTCCGCAGGATGGCCGGCGACGACCCGCGCGCGCAGCTTCTCGGGCTGTTCGACGTCTTCGACCTCTGGTTCAACGACGCCGACTTCACCGGCTGCCTGTTCATCAACTCGGCGGCGGAGTTCCCGAACCCCCACGACCCGGTCCACAAGGCCGCCGCCGAGCACAAGCGCAAGAACCGCGACGTCGCGCGCGACCTGGCGGCCGCCGCGGGCGCGCGGGACCCGGAGACCTTCGCGGACGTCTACACGATGCTCGTCGAGGGGACGCTCGTGCTGCGGCAGGTGCACGACCGGGACGACGCGGCGCGCGTCGCGCGGCCGGTGGTCGAGAAGCTGCTGGACGACTCGATCCCGGGCTGACGGCGCGCCGTCCCGGCGGGGCCGCTTGAGCGGGGCGCTCCCGCGGGAGGGGGGCTGGTGCCCGGCGACGGTCGCGAGCCGTTCGTCACCCCGCCACCCCCGCCGCCGCGATCCACAGCGCGAGCGCCGTGCGCGCCGTCCACGCCGTGGTGCGCACCCAGTTGCTGAGGACGAGCCGGCGGTGCGTCGCCTCGTCGAAGCCGCCGGCGAGGCGGCCGTGGCACGGGACCTGCACGAAGGCCGTGCACGCCCAGATGGCGACGGCGAGCGCGGCGCCTGCGAGCACCGGGACGCGCGGCGGGCCGCCCGCGCCCGCCAGCACGACGAGCCACGTCGCGAGCACGCCCTCGAGCGGCATGGCGACGGCGACGATCCCCGTGATGCGCGCGGAGTGCCGCCGCTCGAACTCGACGAAGCGCGCGCGGTCCGCGAGCTCGAACAGCGGGTAGTGCACGAGCTGCACGACCCAGATGAGCCCGCACAGGAACGCGGTCACCGTGAGGTGGAGCAGGGCGACGAGGGGCCAGGAGACGTCGGGCACGGTGGGGGCCGGGAGGAGGGGACGGGCGACGGCGGAGGTTCGCGTCCCCGCCCGGGGCGGATGCGCGTCGCGGTCCCCGGCGACGTGCCGACCGTCGACTCGCGGAGCCCCGCCCGCCGCGCGCCGCCCCGACCCGCGTCACCGCTCGTCGCGGTGCACGGTCTCCATGGAGAAGGCCGGCAGGCACACCGCGAGGTACTCGGCGCCCTCGGGGTCGGGCGTCGTGTAGCGCACCCACTCGCCGGGGCGCGTCACGACCGCCGAGCCTG